>QKPP01000011.1 GCA_006508105.1 Myxococcales bacterium FL481
TACGCCATCGTCACGCGATGGGTTTCGCGCTCCACGTAGACAACCAGTGACGCATCATGGTCCGCCGTGGACACGGATCGCTCGCTGGGCCTCGGTTCACGAGGCGGGTCGGTCGGCGTTTCTCGGATGGCCACTGCAGCGAGGCTGTCGTCATAGACCCTGGTGACTGGCGATGGCCCTTCTGCGAGAAAGGATCGTGATCGCGGGGTCGTGGAGCGGACCGGAGCAGCATCCGTTGGGGGGCGTTTGACTGCTGGCGGTTGCCGGTCGATGTTATCGCAACTGACGATGACGCGATCTCCGTGATCTTCGAAGGCTGTTTTGCACGTTTGGGCGAGTGCTTCGAGTAGTTCGTCGCGGCGCAAGGTGACCGCAGTTGCGGCTTTGAGTTGCAGCCGAAGCGAGGTTCCACCGGCCAATGCGACGGCTTCGACCAGGTTGAGCAGGCTTTTGGTGGTGTCGCTGTCGGGTACCCACACATCGAGGTACTCCGCTTCAGCCCCAAATCCGCGTAGCTTGTTCACCAAGCCCGTGCGGTAGTTGTCCATCAAGGCGTCGAAATCGAACCAGAGCGGGCTCGAGGTGGCTTGAGGAGATCGTTCCCCGCTCATGAGCCCGTCCTTTGCACTGGCCATTCGGCGACGAAGCGATTCACGCATTCGGCGACATAGTCGATGTCGCCGGGTTTGAGCCACTGATGCACGGGCAGACTCAAAATGCGCTCAGATTGGCGCTCTGCGACCGGAAAATCCCCCGCCTTGTAGCCGAGTGCGGCCGCGGCTGGTTGCAGGTGGATTGGGCGAGGGTAGTGAATGCCGGTGCCGATACCGTCTTGCGCAAGACGAGTGGCTAGCTCATCTCGCCGATCAACTTGCACCACAAACGTGTGAAATGTATTGAACTGATGAAACTCGCACGGCGGGACAAAAACCTCCGTTGGGTTCAGCGCCTCGCGGTACTGTTGCGCATGCTCGCGACGCCGCTGAATTGTGCGATCGAGGCTTCGTAGGCGGTGGCGAATCACTGCGGCTTGCACGCTGTCGAGCCGCGAGACGACTCCCCATTCCAGGGCCGTGTTTCGGTCGTGCAGCCCGTTGTTGCGCAGGCGAAGTAGGCGACGGCCAATCGCCTCGGTGGAACACAACACGAACCCCGCGTCTCCGGCGGCATTGAGGTTCTTGAGGGGGTGGGCTGAGAAGCAGCCTACGTCACCCATTGTGCCGGCCCGCCGTCCATGTAGCGTTGAGCCATACGCTTGAGCGGCATCCTCGATGATGTACAGATGCTTGGTTTGGGCGAGAGCGCCCAACGCTGGCATGTCGGCGCAGCGGCCGGTCAAGTGCACGGGCATGATCGCCTTTGTGCGGGGCGTGATCGCAGCTTCCACGGCCTGGGGATCGATCGTTTGGTCTGGCAAGACATCGGCGAAGACGGGGCGTGCACCCACCGAGACGATTGCGGCTGTGGAAGCGACGAAGGAGTTCGGGGGGGTGATCACCTCGTCTCCTGGGCCGATGCCCAGCGCGAGCATACTCAACCTCAACGCGTCGGTGCCGGAGCCCACGGAGACGACACTCGGTACGTTGTGTTCTCGCGCAAGTTCGGCTTCAAGTTCCTCTACCACCGGTCCTCCCACCCACTGGCCCGTGCCCAGGACGGCGTCGAGAATCGGCAACAACTCCTCGCGTTCAGCCGCGTACTGAGCCGCGAGATTAACAAAAGGTACGTCGCGGTAGGTGCTCATGCGGCCCGGCTATAAAATGCCCGTACGGTTTCGATGACGTGGTCAAGCTCGGCGGTCGATAGGTGCTGGTCGCACGGGAATGTAATGATTTCCTTTGCGTGCCGGTCGGCAACCGGAAAGTCGCCCGCACGATAGCCAAGACTCCGTAGTCCGACCTGTTGGTACAGTGGAATGGGATAGTGAATCTTCGCTTCGATCCCGGCGGCCTGACAAGTCGCGAGCAACTCGTCCCGGTTCTCAGCGAAGATCATATACAAGTGGTAGACGCGTCGTCGCCCTGGAGGCCTTGGCGGCAGGCGAATCTGCGGAATCTCGGCGAATGCAGCGTCGTAGCGCGTCGCGTGGGCGATGCGAGTTTGTGCGATCGCTTCGGTCTGACCGACCAGCCAATTTCCCACGACTGCGTGTACGGAATCCAGCCGAGAATTGTAGCCGAAGCAGGCAATCTCGTCGCGGTTCGTCATTCCGTGATTGCGAAGTAGTCGCAGCTTCCGGTCGAGCTCGTCGTCGTCGGTCACAATGACGCCCGCGTCCCCCCAAACGTTGAGGTTCTTGAGGGGATGGAGAGAAAACCCGGCCGCCCGCCCGAACGTACCCGCGCGTTGGCCGTTGATGTCAGCGAGTATGGCCTGACAGGCGTCTTCGATCACCGGGAGGTCGGCTCGTCGTGCGATTTGCATCAGCGGCTCCATCTCGGTCATGTAGCCGGTGAAGTGGACCGGCATGATCGCCTTGGTCTTGTCAGTGATCGCACCTTGGACCTGCGCCACGTCCATACAAAACGTGTCGTCGCAGTCTACAAAGACCGGGCGGGCCCCAACTTCGTGAATCGCGCCGGCCGTGGCGATAAACGTATTCGCCGCGGTAATGACTTCGTCTCCGGGCCCGATGCCCAAGGCGGCGAGCGGCAGTTTGAGGGCGTCGGTGCCGGAGCCTACGCCGATGGCGTGGCGAGTCCCGATAAGCTCGGCAAAGCGTTTCTCAAATTGAGCGACCGGTGCGCCCAGCGTGAAATCTCCGGAGCGTGCTAGCTGACCCAGTTCCGTCAGCAGATCGTCGATCTTCGCAAACTGTTGGGGAAGGTAGGAATAGCGAACGTGCATAGTACCTGGGGTGCTAGAAAGATCCGCGAAAGCTCGGATGCGGCACGTCAAGAGGGAGCTGATCTCGTTCCGCCCGTAGCTCATCGAGGCAGGCCGAGATGCGCTCAGACTCTGCACCGACCAAGCGCGCGATCTCTGCCGCAATCTGCGGAGAGCGAGGGTAGTAGTGTTCGACCAGGGCAGCACTGCTCGGCGTTGGGTGAGCGGGAAGACCCAGGCGGCCCGGTGGCGTGACCAA
>QKPP01000146.1 GCA_006508105.1 Myxococcales bacterium FL481
CGTCGTCCCCGTCGTCGTCATCCCCGTCGTCGTCATCCCCGTCGTCGTCATCCCCATCCCCATCGCCATCCCCATCTCCATCCCCGTCTCCATCGCCATCTCCATCTCCATCTCCGTCTCCGTCTCCATCTCCGTCCCCGTCTCCGTCGCCATCTCCGTCACCGTCGCCATCTCCGTCACCGTCGCCATCTCCGTCTCCGTCGCCGTCTCCGTCACCGTCGCCGCCCCCGTGCACCGCACCCGTATCCTCGTCCAACGTCTCCGCCTCCGCCTCGCTGCCCAACGATCCGCAAGCCGAACCGATCGCTAAGAGGACTGCAGCGACACCAGCACGCGCTCTCGGCAATCCGTCGCGATTGTCACTAGTCGTCGCGGACCAACGCATCACAAAACGACAGTTTCTCGGGTTCATCGCTATCTGTTCCTCACCAGCGTCGTTAGACCGATCGGCGCCACCACGGTGTTATCACGAGTCTCTTGCGATCGTAGCCGCACGTTCCCCTGCGAGTCGGCGCCGAACCGGAGGACTATCGTGCCCTTCTACCCCACCGGGGTCACCACATTGCCCAACCGTCCCGACAGTTGTACACGTGTACAATTTATCAACATCGTGATCCGGTTTCACATGCGTCATCCCGATGGTGTATGAAGATCGGCGCGTCCTCGCTGCTTGCGCTTTTTCACGCAGGCACCCGACGCACCAACCTTGCCAAACAGCGGAGCTCAACAATGCGTAGCAAAAAGTTGCGACACGGCCTCGACTCAGATCCTCGGAACGCGCCGCATAGGTCTCCTCTGCGGTCTCTTCTGCTCACGCGTAGCAGAGCCCCTCTCGCGACTATCGTCAACGTCCACCTCGCGGCGTTTGTACTAGCGAGCTGTGACACGAGCGCAGAAGTCGACAACCAGGAACCAGAGCTCGACGAAACCCAAGTCGACGCGAGCCCCTCCGCTGCTGAAGCATTCCTCGCCGCCCATGGCGAACTCACAAACGCCTCCTCGGCGACGCACGACGACTTCCGTCGCGCTCAGTCGGCACTCACCGAGCTACGTCAGCAACCGGTAGACAATGCCCAAGCCGAGAGCGAGGCAAACGCCGTGGACGCTCGCCACGAAGGCGGCGATACGATCTACCCGTTTCTCGAGTGCATCGAACCACGAAGCTGGAAGCGCTACCGTGCGTTTTGGGGCTACAAGAACACGAGCGACGCCCCCCGCGACGTGCCGATCGGCGACAAGAACCGCTTTCGGCCCGGCCGGAAGGACCGCGGTCAGCCGGAGTCCTTCGCCCCAGGGCGGAATCACTTCGCGTTCAAGACCTCGTTTCGCCGGGATCGCGCGCAGTGGTGGCAAGTCGACGGCCACTACGCGAAGGCAAGCCGTCGCTCGCCGTGGTGCATCGAGCTCGCCGAGGTCACACCCGAACTCAAGTGTGTCGACCAACTCGAAGACGGGAAGTTTCGAGCCCACTGGAGCTACACCAACCACAAGGCCGATCCGGCCCGCGTCCGCGTGGGATGGTGGAACGCCGTGTGGCCGCCCCCCATCTACCAAGGGCAACCGCAATTCTTCGACGCGGGGCACCACGAAGACGCGTTCCAGACCACATTTGATGGGGCGAAGGGTCAAACCTGGTGGCTGCTGGCTCAATCGGCCACCGCGACCGCCGACTCGCCGCGTTGCGGGCCAGACCTGTGCGAGGACGTCGTCTGCGAAGACAACAATGCGTGCACCAACGACGACTGCGACCCGCTCACGGGGGCGTGCGTCTACACCCCGGTCGACGACGGCACCTCGTGCACGCTCGATAGCGGCGCGGCTGGTCAATGCAGCGCCGGGGAGTGCGTCGACGCCGGCGAGTGTGACAGCGACGACGACTGCAGCGACGGCCTCTTTTGCAACGGCGAAGAGACCTGCAACACAGACACGCGAGAGTGTGTCGGCGGCACGGAACCTTGCACGGAAGACGGCGATGTCTGCAACGGCACCGTGACGTGTGATGAGGACGCCGACGAATGCCTCGACGGGACGCCGCTCGACTGCGAAGACAACAACGAGTGCACGGCTGACGCCTGCGACTCGATCACCGGTTGCAGCAACGACCCCGTAGCGGACGGCACGTCGTGCGAGTCGGGGACGGGCACTTGCCAAGCCGGGACCTGCGTGACCGATCTGTGCTTGAACGTCGAGTGTGACGACAACGACGCTTGCAACGGGCTCGAGGTCTGTGACGAGAACACCGGCGACTGCGTCGACGGTACCCCGCTCGACTGCGAAGACAACAACGAGTGCACGGCGGACGCTTGCGATGCCACCACCGGCTGCAGCAACGAGCCCGTGTCCAACGGGACGCTGTGCGACCAAGGTGGGGGGTCGTGTCAAGACGGCGTCTGCGTGCCAGACCTGTGTCTCGGCAACACTTGCGACGATGCCGACGTCTGCAACGGCGCCGAGACGTGCGACCCGAACACGGGGGACTGCGTCGACGGTATGCCGCTCGACTGCGACGACGACAACGAGTGCACCGCCGACACCTGTGACGCCGTCACCGGTTGCGCCTCGGCTCCGGTCGACGACGGGATATCCTGTGAGTCGGGAACAGGCACCTGCCAAGCTGGGACCTGCGTGACCGATCTCTGCTTGGGTGTCGAGTGTGACGACAACGACGTCTGCAACGGGCTCGAGGTCTGTGACGAGAACACCGGTGACTGTACCCCGGGCACACCGCTCGACTGCGAAGACAACAACGAGTGCACCGCCGACACCTGCGATGCGACCGACGGCTGCGCCAACACACCGGTGGACGACGGCACCTCGTGCCAAGACGGGGCGGGCACCTGCCAAGGCGGGGCTTGCGAACTCGATTTGTGCTTCGACGTGGAGTGCGACGACAACGACGTCTGCAACGGGCTCGAGACGTGCGACGACACCACCGGCGACTGCGTCGACGGAACGGCGCTCGACTGCGACGATGCCAACGAGTGCACGGCGGACGCCTGTGACGCCACCGACGGATGCAGCAATGTCGCGCTCGAGGACGGGACAGACTGCACCACGGCGAGCGGAGCCTTCGGTTCGTGCCAAGCGGGCGATTGCTCGGCGCTCAACCGCTATACCGCAGGTCACGGTGACCTGGCCTTTGAGTTCGAGTTCGACGCCGACCTGGGCGAGTTCGAGGTGTTCGTCGAGGCGGAAGGCGCCACCATCAACGGGGTCGACGACGTCGACGGCTCGTTCGACCTCGACGAGCTGGGCATCGTCACTACGGCCACGTTTACACGACCCGACCCGGACTTCGGCTTCTTTGAGGACACCTGCATCGCGCCCGGCGAGTCGCTCCACTGGCTCCCACAGGGCAACGGCGACGCCGCGGCCAACGGGGTGCCCTTCCTCGGCATCGCCTCGGAGGTCGAAGCAGGTACCTTCGTCGACGACGTGATCGACTTGCAGCTTGTCGATGTGCAAAGCCCCGACGGTTCGGGTCACTACTCGCTGTGGAAAGACGGTTTCGGGCCAACCTTCTCCATGGCCAGCTGCGACGGCATCACGGCAGACGACGACACGCTGACGCTGCCGCTAGGCCACGACCACTTCAACATGGGATTCGCCGACGGTGGCCTCGGGGTGTGGAACGTGACCTACGAGGTCAGCGCAGAGCTCGCCGCGGGCGGCGAGGCCTCCGCGGAAGTGACCGTCAAGTACGTGATCGAGTAGCGCGGCCGGGTCGCTCGTTCGACCTCGCGGAGCGCCGTGCTCGAGTGCTCCGCAATCATGACGGGCGGCCAGGCTCAGACACGCTGAATTCGCGCCCCGGGTCCACGACGGGATGCCGGTGAAGCGCCCGACAAGGACGGGGCCTAAGGCTGCGTCCTTGTCGCGATGACAGACAAGTCGCGATCGCAGACAAGTCGCGATCGCAGACAAGTCGCGATCGCAGACAAGTCGCAACACGCGTCTGCACGAGCACGATCTAGCGAAGCCGCTCTCGCCAAGCGCGGGCCAGCGCCTCGCGATGCTGAGGCCCTGCAATGGCGATCAACGCTCGCGCTCGCTCGTCGAGGGTGCGCCCGTACAGGTCCGCCACGCCGTGTTCCGTCACCACGTAGTGCACGTGGGCTCGCGTTGTCACAACGCCGGCCCCGGGGCGCAAGGTCTCCACAATACGCGAGGTGCCGTCCTTGCAGCAGCTCGGCAGCGCGATGATCGGCTTGCCGCCCTCCGACAGCGAGGCGCCCCGGATGAAGTCCATCTGGCCCCCGACGCCCGAGATCACGCGAGAGCCGATCGAGTCGGCGCACACCTGGCCGGTTAGGTCGACCTCAACGGCGGAGTTGATCGCGGCCACCTTGGGATTGCGGGAGATGATGTAGGGGTTGTTGATGTAGCCGATATCGAGTTGAACCACCGCCGGGTTGTCGTCGATGAAGTCGAAGAGCCGCTGCGTCCCCATCACGAATCCGGAGACTGTCTTCCCCACATGCTTGTACTTGCGCGAGTTGTCGACCACCCCGGACTCGAGAAGATCCAGCAAACCGTCGGACCACATCTCGGTGTGCACTCCCAAGTGCCGGTGCCCGCCGAGTGCGGCCAGCACCGCGTCGGGGATCGCACCGATACCGACTTGTAGCGTTGACCCGTCGTCGATGAGCGAGGCGACATGCCGCCCGATCTGGCGCTCAACCGTGGTCAACGGCCGCGCGGCGTACTCGGGCAACGGCGTCTCCACCTCCACTGTTGCCGTCAGTTTGCGGGTGGGCACAAACCCGTCTCCGTGCACGCGTGGCATTCTCGGGTTGACCAACGCGATCGTGGCTTCCGCCGTGTCTACTGCGGCTTTGGCAACATCGACGCTCGTACCGAGCGTGCAGTGCCCGCTGTCATCGGGCGGAGAAACCTGCACAAGCGCCACGTCGATCTTGCGTCGTCCCGAACGGAAGAGCTGAGGAATCTCGCTGAGGAAGCACGGCAAATAGTCCACGCCATCGCGCAGCCGGCCGCGGAGGTTCGAGCCGACGAACAGGTTCGCCACGCGAAAACTGTCGGCGTAGCGGGGGTCGGCGTAGGGGACCGCACCGGTGGTGTGGAGGTGGATCAGCTCCACGTCGCGCAGCTCGTCGGCGCGTTGCACCAAGGCCTCGAGTAGGGCTGTGGGCGTCGCCATGCCCCCGTGCACGAACACCCGTTGTCCAGACCGAATCGAGGAGACCGCTTCGAGTGGCGTCATGGAGCGAGAGGGTAGTCGTGTCGGGCACCGCTCGCACTTCGACTTTGGACGACCGCTGGGCGACACCGCTTCGTTGCTCTGCGCTCGCGAGGTTGGCGTCGCCGGGTCGCAGACGCCGATCCTCGACCTCAAGGCCGGAGTGAACCGTCGCCAAAGCGATTCCGCCGCGGTCCCGGTGGCGATCAGCGACTCGGACGACCGTGGCGTCGCCGCGCACACCACGCAAGGCCGCCCGCCAGCGACCACAAGGCTACACCGCGCCGCGAAGCGGCATCCATCGCGCAGTCACAGCCCGCGCTGGAAGCGGGATCGGCGGGCGCATCCTTCGATCCATCGGCCTCGTCGCTCGTGCCGGCCTGGGCCCCGTCGTCATCATCACCGTCACCCGGTCCGTCGTCGTCGTCATCGTCATCGTCGTCGCCACAACCGATTCGACTTGTGCTGACGACGACATCGTCGAACCAGATCTGGTTACTTTGGTCGGTGTCTCCGGCGGCAATGTAGTGCTGCAACCACGCCTTGTTCAGTTGGAGCTCGGGAATGTCGCGCCAGTGCATGTCCGTTTGACGGTGAGCCAACTCGTCGTCGACCCAAAACGCCATCTCGCCATCGGCCGCGCCCGGTGTGTTGAGCCGCATGTGCATCTCGAGGCACACCCATCGACCCCGCTCGAGCACCACCGGTTGATCCAAGCCGAAGGTATTGCCCCAGCAGCACTCCAACCGATCGGTGCACGGCATGTTCTTGCCGGCACATCCATCACAGATGTTCTGAGCGTACTCACCGCTGCAGTACCCACCGACGTCGCAGCTCATCGTGGGGTGATACGTGTAAAAGAACAGCTCGTGGTCGCGGTTGAAGTCGATCGTGGTGCCGGCCCATCGCTGACCGTTCGGTCGACACCCCGCGTTTCCGTCGGCATCCCAGTACGCATCGGGCCGCGTTCCGGCCAACGCCAAAAAGTGATGGACATAGGCGTGATCGTTCGCCAGCCGCACCCAGGTGCGAAAGTACAGTTCCTCATGTCCCGCCAGGCGACACCCCGGACGCGGATCCTCGGCGCACGAGCGATAGGCCAACGCGGCGCCTCGATACTCTGCCGGCGCGGCGCCCGGCAGGTGCAATGACCAGTGTCCCGAATGCGCCAACGCTGCGTCCTGCACCAATTCGATACGATTTGGGTCATTCGAAGTATCCGTACAACCGTTGCAATCGATGAAACCGGACGCCGCGAACCACTCAGTCCATCCCCGGTCTCCGCGTTCGAAGTCCTCACATAGGAGCCATTGTGGTCGCGGTGATGCGCATTCGGAATCGGTCGGCGATGCGGCGAGGGCCAAGGTCACCAAAGTCGAGGCGAGCGAAGCGAGGACCATCTCCAGCACGTAAGACGCCCCGCCGACTTGTCCCCGGGCAATCCAGCATCCGCGCTCGCCCATTTTGGACTCCGGACGAAACGCCTCGCCCCCGGGCGGCCGACCCTCCGCGCGGGTCCCCAGGCGGCCGGTACGCTCGGTCACCTGCGCGGACTCGAGCCGCACGCGACCGCTGGCCGCGGCAGCGCTCGTAGCCGCGACTCGACTACTTCGTGGCGACCTCGGGGTCTTTGACCTTCAAGCGTCTCAGCTCGCGGTTGATCTGCCGACGGATCGACGGCGCGCTCAACCCAAGGCGCTTGGCGACGGTACTCAGCGGATAACGCAACTGACCCACGCGGATCTTCGTGGACGAACCCAGTTGCAGGATCCCATCGCGCGTGACCGTGCGATCCTCGAGGCCCACGTACACCTCGCGCTTGCGTAGGGCCGGGAACGCCTTGAGGGCCCGATCGATCGTTTTGCGGTCGTTCGCCGACAACGATCGTCGCGGAAGCTTGTCCAAGCTGATCACCACCCCGGCTTCCAAGGTTCCGTCCTCGAACGTCGCTCGTGAGCCCCGCACCGCCTCCCGCCACGCCGGGTTCTTGGCGGTGCTGCGCAGATGGAAGTTGCGGACCTCGCGGGTTCGGGGCGCGGCCGCGGACGACGAGGCCTGCGGCGGCGGGGGTGGACCGACCGGCATCCACTCCAGCGGGCGGGGGGACTCGGATGGGCGTCGAGGCGACGGGCCTGCGTCGGGGCTCGGGCCCGACGGCGCGGCGACCGGGGGCGACGGAGGTTCGGTGTACCAGTCGGGCAGTGCGGTCGCTTCCGACCAGAACTGCCACGCAACCCCACCGGCAACCACGGCCACCGCCGCGAGAACGAGCGCGACCCACTTCACCGAGCCGCGCTCCGTTCATGGATCGTGGCCCGACCGCCGCCCGAACGTGCAGGATCACCGCGCACCGGGGGCAGTGTAGGCCGCAAGTCGAGCGCCCCCAACATCGACGGGTGCGTCACAGGATGCGTCGCCCATCGTCCCGCCCGCATGACCGGCCCACGCTGGATCGCGCGGCCGGGCTGGCGTTGGGAGCCGTCACGGTCGTGGAAAGAGCGACGACGACGCGCCAGCCGAAACGTAGAGCGCAGCTGGGCTCGCGTCGGGGACCGTCACGGTCGTGGCAAAGCCACGGGACCCGGCGGCCGGCATCGAACGATCCCCGCCGCGACAATCGCGCTGGGGGCCGGGATCCCGGCGCTCGGGCTCAGTCGGCGGGGAACTCGACGTGGTCTGACCCCAGCGGATCGACGATCCGAAAAATGGAGCCCGACTCGTTGGTAAAGACCACATCATCGCCGTCCCAGGCGACCGCCTCGCACTGACCCGTCGCGCGCTGATCGAAGTCGATGCGTTTGCGCAGGCGGGCGAGGTAGTCGTGCCCGTCGCGGGGCGCATCGAAGAAGAACAGCGCGTGATAGGTCAGCACCACCAAGACGTCGCCCTCGCGGCGCAGATCGGCCGCGGTGGCCATCCCGCCAAACCGCGCCCAGTAGCCCCCGAGATTGAATTCCGAGATCCGCTCGAGGTCGCGCACTTGAGATCCGCGTAGCGACGGGAACCGGTACAACGTCGTGGACTGGTCGGATCGATGCTTCGTGAGCAAGTAGAGCTCTCCGTTGGCCCAAAACAGGCTCTCGGCGTCGAAGTTGGGCACCGCTTCCCCGACGAAGTCCTGGTCGGGATACCGAAACGGAATGCGTTGGACGCCGCCAATCTCTGCGCCTTCTGCACGCGGATCTGGCTCGGCGAACCGCAGCACCGCCAGGTCGCGGCGCTGGCTCCCGTTGTTCCCGATGTCGCCGAGATACAAGTGGCCATCGTCGTCGATGGCGATGTCCTCCCAATCGACGTTTTTTTCCCCGCGCAGCTCGTAGTTGCGAAGTAGCCGGCCGTGGCCGTCGACTGCGTACAGCACGGCCGCCTGCGATGAGTCGGAATGCGTCCAAAACACGCCGGGATAGCGCCGGCTTTGCACCAGCCCGGAGGACTCCAAGATCCGGGGATCAAGCGTCGACGCGCCGTCGACCGCAACGTGACAACCCACGCAAGCCTCAGAAACCGCCAGCACCAAACCCAGGCACACGGTCGCGCGCACCACCATGAGAGTCGAGCTTCGGGAACGGGCGCTCACCGAAACCACATTTAGCATCCGTCGGGCGGCTCGAGCATGCTCGAGACCGAGGCGGGACGGCCCACGTGTCCCCGCGCCCGTCCGGCGCCAGCGGGCCCGGGCTCGACCCGTCGATCGCACGACCAGAAGGCGACCCGCGCGGTCAACCATCGTTATGATGGCCGAAGTGCCTGCAACTCGCCGTCGGACGCCGCCCAGATGGGCCCTCCACGCCCTCGAGCAAGGCGTCATGGGGGCACTCGTGTGGACGCCGGTCGAGCTGATAGCGCTCGGCCCCATGAATCCGGGTGTGTGGTGGGTCTCGGTCACGCTGTTCGCCACCGTCGGACTTGTGATCGCGGCAGCCATCATCGTGGTGGAGTCCGTGGTGAAACGGTGGCGTCTCCGGCCGTGGCCCGCGGCCATGCTGCGAGCCCTGCCCACCTGGCCAGTGGTGTGGGTGGGGACGCGAGACCTGTTCGAGGGCGCGTTTGCCAGCACCCTCCCAGGGGCCGCGTCTGCGCCGATCTGGCTCCCCGTCTTGGCCACGGTCGCCGTCGCGGTGGCATGGCGAGCGGTCACGTACTTCATCGACCCGAGCCGCCTGCGTCGTCACGCAGCCGCCTTGGGGCTGCTCGCGGTGGCGATGGTGGTCGAAGTCGCGAACCGCACGGTCAAGCCCAGCGAGCTCGACGATCTGCACGCGCTGCTGCTCGTGGCGACCTTCGCCCTGACCTCGCTCTCATTTCGTCTCTTGCGCCTGGGATCGGAGACCCCGGCGATTTTGGGGCCGGCGCTCGCCGTGGGCCTAAGCTTCGTGTTGGCGTTGAGTCACGGGCTCGCCACCCCGCCCCAGCGGACTCAAGTCGCCACCCAAGGCCTGCACACGCGTTTGCTCGTCCACGTGGTCCACGTGGTGTTCGACCGCGACAACGACGGTTACTCGCCGGCGCTCGGGGGCGCCGACTGTGACGACCTCGACCCGCAGCGACACCCCGGTGCGCGCGAGATCCCGGGCAACGACGTGGACGAAAACTGCGATCGGCTGATCGACCAACGCGAGCCCACGCCTCCTCCACCGCCACCACCGCCCGGGCTGGTGCCCCCCATACCCGATCCGTTGCCCCCAACCCGCGCCATTCGCAATGTCGTGTTGATCACCGTCGACGCCTTGCGTGCAGATGCGATGCCCGCCACCACCGCCCAGCGCGACGCGTTGCCGAACCTCGCTGCGTTGGCCGACCGCGCGCTCGCATTCGACTACGCGTTCTCGCCGGCGGCCGGCACCGACTTGTCGCTTGCCACCCTCGTCTCGGGCCAAATCGACCCCTTTTCCGGCGTGCAGACGACTTTGGCCGAGTCCATGCAAATCGCGGGACTGGCCACCCATGCCGTCCTCCCGCGAGAGGTCCTCCGCTACGCGGGCACGGCACTGCTGACCCGTGGGTTCGATGCCTTCGACACGGTGATCAACGACGGAAAGCAGCGCGACATCGGATCCCACGCCACGTCGGATCAAACCACCGACGACGGCATCGCGTTCGTCACCCGGCACCAACAGCTGGCGACTGGCCGCGGGTTCTTCTTGTGGCTGCACTACTTCGATACCCACGAGCACCATGAGATCGAGGCGGACGACCCCCAGCTGCGCTCCCTCGCGGGAGATCTGAACCTCGGCAACCGAGCCGAGCGATACGCGGCCACGGTGCGTCTCGTGGACGCCGGCGTTGGGCGCTTTCTCGACGACCTGGCGCAGCGTGACCTCGTCGACCACACGTTGATCGTCTTCGCGTCGGACCATGGCGAGAGCTTGGCCGACGATCCACGGCTGCCGGCGAACCACGGCAAGGTGCTGTACAACCGGCTGATCCACGTGCCGCTGATGTTCCAAGTCCCGGGCCGTGCTGGGGCCCGGGTCCGGTCGTCCGCCTCACTCATCGACGTCACCCCCACGGTTCGTCGCCTGTTCGGCCGACCACGACTGGCCACCGAGGATGGCGCGGCCTTGCCCGCCGTCCTCGATCCGGACGCAACCGCCGAGTCGACGCCGCGCAGCATCATCTTGCACGAAAGCGAGCAGCGTGGCGTCATCTTGTGGCCGTACAAGATCCTGCGTCGGCCTGCGCAAGACGTCGTCGAACTGTTCGATCTTTCGAGCGACTTTGACGAACACCACAACCTGGCCACGGCCTTGCCGGATCGCGTGGCACACATGCTACTCGAGCTCGACGCGGCACCCCGAGTGGAGCTCGATCGAACCCGGGCGGGCCGTCGCAAGCGCGAACGTCTGGCTCGACGACCACCCCCGGCCGCCG
>QKPP01000023.1 GCA_006508105.1 Myxococcales bacterium FL481
CAGAATCTGAGACAAACCCCGCGTCGGCCAATTTCCGTTGGCCCTCGCGGGGTTTCGGTGAGGCCGCCTGCCGGGCGCCGCTAGGAGCTACTGCCACTCCTTGGCCAGCTCAACAAGCTGGTCGAGCGCGGCACCCCAACCGTCGAGGAATCCCATCTCCTCGTGCTTCTGCCTGGCTTCCCGGTTCGCATGCTTGACGATCGCTCTGTAGCGCGTCCCGCTGCCCTCCGGTTCCAGCAAGATGGTCGCCGTCATGAAGCCCTCACCCTTGGGTCGGTACCCGGGCCCTAGAGCATCGGTGAAGACCAGGCGACGGTTCTCGACGATCTCCAGGTAGCAGCCGGGATCGTCCGGCATTTCCTCCCCTTCAGGAGAGCACATCTTGGTGCTGAAGATGCCACCCGGCCGAAGGTCTATCTGGCAAGCGACCGTCCGCCACGGGCGGGGTGTGAACCATCGCTTCAGATGCTCAGGCTCTGTCCAGGCTTTCCAAACGAGAGCCGGGGGGACGCTGACAACTCGTTCAAGAACGAGGTCGAGTTTCGGATCAATGACTGGGTCGCTCATTTCGTTTGCTCTTCAATCGTCTGCAAGTAGTCGTCGAGCTGGTCTAGGCGCTGTTCCCAGATCCCCCGCTGCTCCGCGAGCCATCGTGCCACGCGCCGAATGCTGCTTGGACGGATTCGGACGGTACGGACTCGTCCTGCCTTGCTCGACGTGGTGAGACCGCTCGCCTCCAAGTGCCGGAGGTGTTGCATGAAGGACGGCAAAGCCATCTCAAACGGCTCGGCGAGTTCACCAACGGTCGCTGGCCCCTCACCGAGACGCGCGATCACGGCCCGGCGTGTCGGGTTCGCCAGCGCTTGGAACGCCTTGTCCAGGCTATGTGTGGCGGCCACATCTCCACGTTCGCTCACACCAACACTTAGGTCAATACCTAACTTTCTGAGGAGACATTCGCCGCGGGCAACCCTCTGAACGGTCAGGGCTTCGAGGAAGTGCCAGCGGAAGCCTGGCCGCCAAATCGCTCCTGATCTCGGCTTCCCACCGACGTGCCGCCTTGAGAGCATTGACCGCTTCGCCCGACACTGGCCCCCGCGGTCGCCCCGGCTCGGGCTTCAACCGCCCGGGCCGACGCTTTGGCGCCGACCGCCGATTCCACGCGAGGCCGCGCAGCGTCGGCCAGGGCCGTGCTCTCTGGGTCACAGCTTCACGACATCTGCACTTTCTTGCGCCATGTCGTTGGCATAAAAGGAGATCCGACGGAGAGCACGGGAGAGCCACCATGACGAGCATGTCTCCAAGGGAGCAACCGGCCAGGTGCAAGCGGCCCTTTCAGGCTCGAGCGGCGACGGCACGGCGAGCTGTTGCAGCTTCTGCAAATCACTCGATCCAAGGCCTGGTCCCCGTCAATTCCAGTGCGGTGCGCGTGGGGGCATCGATGACCGACCTGACGTGCGAGGGGATTCTGCTTCCTCGCACGACAAAGACGGTTCACCGTGGAGGGCGATCACTTCTACGTCGACCTGGTCTTCTGCAACCGGCTTCTGCGCTGCTTCGTCCTCATCGACCTCAAGCTCGGCAAGCTGACCCACCAGGTCCACGCCAGCCGCTACCAGCTCTACCTCCCGACCGAGGAAGAGCTGCGCGAACAGTTGGCGCGCGAGCGCGAGGAGGCTGAGCGCACGCTACGGCTTTCCGCTGCGGAGCAAGGCGATGGCGAAGGCTAGTCCGCACAAGTGGGAGTTCCGGGCCCGGTTTCGCCGGCACGCCTTCGGCTGGAAGTCGCAGCCGGCGATCAAGCGCATCAAAGAAGCGGTCTCCGAGATCAAAAAGGTCGCGCGCAAGGACAAGCTGCTCGCCGCTGAGGGGGCCGTGGTGTTCCTCGAGAAGGTGTCGCCGGCTCTGGAGCACGTCGACGGCTCCTCGGGGTCCATCGGCACGGCGGTCAACAATGCCATCGCGGCGCTCGTGGACGTGATCACACAGGCGCCGGCGGATGCGGCCACGCGCGAGAAGTGGCTCGAGCAGCTGTGGGATGCGTATCAGGACGACCAGATCCCCTACATCGAGCTGCTCGGCGACCACTGGGGCGAGCTGTGTGTGTCGAAAGAGATCGCGTCGCGCTGGGCCGATCAGCTCATCGGCACCTGCAAGATGGCGTGGAGCCCGGACCCGAATCTGCGGGGCTTCTTCAAGGGTTCGACCAACTGCCTGAGCGCGTTGCTTGCGGCCGAACGCTACGACGAGTTGCTCGCCCTGCTCGAGATGGCGCCGTACAAGATGTGGCACTACCGAAAGTACGGCGTCAAAGCGCTCGCGGCGATCGGCAAGAAAGCCGGGGCCCTCCGCTACGCCGAGGAAGGTCGTGGGCTGAACGACAGTCCGATCGCCATCGCCCGCGCCTGCGAGGAGGTGCTGCTCTCGTCCGGGTTCGCCGACGAGGCGTACCAGCGCTACGGCCTGCTCGCGAATCAGGCGAGGACCTACGCGGCATGGTTTCGTGCAGTGGTGAAGAAATACCCGCACAAGAAGGCCTGCGAAATTCTCGATGACCTCGTCGCCCACACCCCGGGCGAGGAAGGCAAGTGGTTCGCCGCCGCCAAGGACGCGAAGCTCTTCGACGAAGCCATCGCGCTGGCCAATCGCACGCCATGCTCGCCGCAGACGCTCACTCGCGCCGCTCGAGACTTCGAGGAGAGGCGGCCCGAGTTCGCTGTCGAGGCTGGCATGGCCGCGCTGCGCTGGCTGGTGGAGGGCTACGGCTACGAGGTCACCGGGCTCGATGTCTTGAACGTCTACTCCCACACGATGAAGGCGGCCGAGAACGCCGGCTGCGAAGCTGAAACGCAAAAGCGCATCCATGACCTCGTCGCCCGTGAGTCGGCCGGCGAGCGCTTCGTCACCAAGATGCTCGGCCGTCAGCTGGGGCTATCGTGATGCGGCGCTACCGGAGCAAGCTCACCCCCGTCTTGCTTGGGCGCGTGAGCGAGGCACTCGCCGCTGTCCCCAAGAACGCGCATCGGCAACGGGCGCTGCTCCACGTTCTTGGCAGGGACTTCGAGGCGGCGGCCAAGCTCCTGGCATCGGCCAAGGGGCTTGGCTGCTCGTAGTTGCGCGAAGCCATCCACCGCCCTAGAACATGGCATTGAACGCTGCGACGAGCTCTTCCTCCGGAACCTCGCGGATGCGAGTAGCGATGATCCAGTGATGGCCGAAGGGGTCGCGCACCCGCCCCGCCCGGTCGCCATAAAACTGATCAGCAAGCGGGTATATCTCCGTCGCGCCCGCATCGAGCGCCTTTTCGAACACGGCGTCCGCATCGGCGACATGCAGATCGAGCACGACGGAGGTGCCCTCGAGCGTCGCGGGGCTCGCCGAACCGATCTTGGGCATCTCATCCGCCAACATCAATCGCGTGCCCTCGATCTCAATCTCAGCGTTCATGCAGGTCCGGTCAGGCGCAACTAGCCGAGCTCGTACCTCGGTGGCGCCGAACACCCGCTCGTACCAGGCAATCGCCTCGCCTGTGTTCTGCACTTGCAGGTATGGGGTGATTCCTCGCATCGTGATTCCTCCCGACCGCCGGCACTATAGCTCGACCAGGGTCTCGAAGCTGCCGTAGATCAGGCGCTTTCCGTCGAACGGCATCGGATTGTTCTCAGGGTTCATGCGCTCGTCGGCGAAGACCTTCTTCATGCCGGCGTCGCGGGCTTCCTTCGACGGCCAGACGATCCACGAAAAGCAGATCGTCTCGTCGTCCTTCTTCTGCACGGCCTTCGGAAACGATGTGATCTCTCCATCTGGAACATCGTCGCCCCAGCACTCCACCACCTTCGTGGCACCGTGGTCTTTGAACACCCTGGCCGAGTACTCCACGTGCGCTTTGTACTTTTCTCGGTTGGCGGTCGGAACCGCGGCCACAAAACCATCGATGTACGCCATCAGCTGTCTCCAGTCCCGCGGAACGCCGACTCGAGCGCCGCGATGTCGATCTTGTTCATCTTGAGTATCGCCTGCATGGCCCGGCCCGCGGGGTCGCGGTCGTCGGCGCCGAGCATACGCGGCAAGGCATCGGGTACGCACTGCCCTGACACCCCGAATCGATCGGGAGCCACGCGCACTGGCCCTCCTCACCACCGTCGGCCCCATCGAACGGCGCCGCCAACTCGGCCGAACACCGAAAGTGATGGTCGAACGCGCGCCGGTCGTTGCGGGCCCCGTGCGTGATGTGCACCGCGATCGTCGGAAACTCGCGCTGCGAGACTGCCCGGCTGAGGGCGATCGCCGCGGCGAGAGCCACCTCATGGGTCATCTGGAGACTCTCGGCGAGCGGCGAGCTACTCCGGCGTGTCGATCAAGCCCGGGTGATCCTCGGGGCGGGCACCCGGAGCGGACCAGCGAAAGCGCCGCGACGCCGCCTCAATGGGTCGATCGTTGATACTGGCCTCACGCCGGCGCATCAGCCCCTGCGCGTCGAACTCCCACAGCTCGTTCCCGTAGGCCCGGTACCACTGGTTGCTATCGTCTCGCCACTCGTACTGAAACCGTACGCCGATGCGGTTCTCGGTGAAGGCCCACATCTCTTTGACTAGCCGATAATCGAGCTCTCGGCTCCACTTACGTTGCAAGAACTCGCGGATCGCCTCGCGGCCGCGGAAGATCTCGGTGCGATTACGCCAATGGCTGTCTTCGGTGTAGGCGAGCGCGACTCGGTCCGGGTCTCGGCTGTTCCACGCATCTTCAGCCATGCGTACCTTTTGCCGTGCGGTTTCGCGAGTAAACGGAGGGACGATCTTCGTGGCCATGAATGCAGCTCCTGGAGCGAAGTGAGTGCCGGCGGAGGCTAGCGCCTCGCCCTGGTCGCGTCTCCCGCGATGCGGGGGCGGCCGCAAGCGACGGGTACCGCAGCCCGCGGCCCGCGGGGTAGGCCTCGGGACCCGCGACCCGCGGCTGCGGCTGAGCGCCGCGCGAATCTCGTCGTCTGAAGCCAGGCGAGTCGAGGCCGCGATCAACCGAGAAACCGGCCTGGTCCGTGCGCGAGGGCGCCGACGCCGGGGCGTGGGCCACCCGACCGCTCGGCCTGGGCCCGCTCCAGGTCATGTCGCCGGTTCTGGACGCGGCCTCGAGCCCCTCGTGGTGGAAGAACCGGGTCGCGAATGCCGCGATACGAACCAGGCACGACAATCTTACGAAGCACCACCGTCAGTGAGATCCTCGGCAATCATCAGTGCATTTCCGTCGGGATCGTACAATGTGGCGATCTTCGTCATGCCGGGCACGGCGACTGTGTCCCCGTCGAAGCGCACGTCGGCCGCCTCAAGAACGGCCCGTGAAGCGTCGAGATCTTGTACGCCGAATACCGGCACGCAGTTGCCGGGCTTGGGCTCCTCCATGTCACCCAGTCCCAAAATGACGCCCGGCGTCGCTGTATTCAGCTCCGTCCAGCCCATCTCGTCGTACGTGGCCGAAACCTCGAAGCCAAAATGCTTCGCGTACCACTCCACCGACTGGCGGCGGTCCCGGACGGAGAGTGCGATTGTGATGTCGGATGTCGGTTTGACGCTTGGCACAGCCGACGTATTATCATCACTATAAAAAGTGAACAACCTCGATCTCGCAAAACTCTCCTCTCGCGCGTGGAGCCTGCCGGTGCTAGCGCACCTGTCAGAAAGCGACGGCTGTCGCGTGTCTCCCACGGCACATGCCGTGGGGGCGGGCCGCAACATTGTGGGGCAAACGTTCCGCCATCTCGCGGACGTAGGGATGCTGCAACGCGCCGCCGGTCATGGTCACCCACTGCGACCCGAGTTCCAGCTCACGCCGCGCGGCAAGGCCGTCGCCGCCTGGGCCCGCACTTTTCTCAGCGGCATGTCCGACAACGAGTGGAAGACGGCCCGTCGCGCCTGGACGTTGCCAGTGCTGCGCTTACTACGAGACCCTTGCACCTTCACCGAGCTCAGCACGAGTCTGCAGCCCGTCACCGATCGGGGCCTGTCGTTGTGCCTGAGCCGAATGATCGGGGCCCGGTTCATCGAGCCACGCACGATGGCCGAGTTGGCAAACGGCTACGTCGCCATCGGTCGCGGTAGGGAGCTCACACACACCTTAGACGCGACGTTTCATCTTTGAGGCATCGGCGGACCCCCGAATGGGCGGAGGTCGGCCCCGACAACGTCCGGCGTCCCGACGGGTTGGCGGATGGGCTTGCGCGCTGACCCTCGACGCAGCGACCGGGTCTACGAGTGGGGTTCGGCCTCCGCCCCCCCCGACGCGCGCCCCACAGGTGGCGACGCCATTCGTTCGCGCGCCCAGTTGTTGCTTTCGAGCATGAACGCGTCCATCTCAGGTCGTACGCGCTGGGCCAGCCGAGAAAAAACCGCCGGGAACCAGCGCTGGACCACCGGCATCAGGCGACTCGGCAGCGGCGCCACGATGATCTCCGAACGCCCGTCTCGCATGGCCCTGACGATGCGCGCCGCCGCGTCGTCTGGATGCACCGTCTTCGCGGCAACTCCTTTGATCCCAGCCTTGTCCCGGGATTCTGCAGTGTTCATCTCGGTATCCATGGCGCCAGGATAGACCGCAAGAACCTTCACGGATGTGCCCACCAGGTCATGGCGCAACGCCTCGGTGAATCCACGTAGCCCGAATTTGGCGCCGCAATAGGCGGACTGACTGGGCATCGCCAGCAGCCCCGACAATGAACCCACATTGACCACCCTGCCCGCAGCGCTGTCAAGCAGATGCGGAAGCGCTGACTGACACAGCCAGATCGGCGCGACAAGATCGACCCTCACCAAGTATTCCACCTCACGAGGCGTCAACGCGGTGAGGGTGCCGCCGAGCGCGACCGCAGCGTTGTTGACGACAATGTCGAGCTGACCAAATCGTTCGATCGCGCTGGCCACCACTCGATTCACCTCCGCGGCGATGCCCACATCGGCGGCGCAAATGAGCGTGTCGCGGCCACGACATCGAGCGCTCACATCCTCAAGCCGATCACGCCGGCGCCCGACGAGGACCAATCTCGCCCCGAGTCGACTCAGTGTCACTGCAAGTGCCGCACCGAGGCCTGATCCAGCTCCCGTCACGATGGCCACTCGATCACGAAGATCCATGCCGCCATCGTAAGCCACGCGTCGGACAGATACATCAAGCGAGACGGGGTTCATCCACGAAGTCGCGAGCGAGAGCGCTGCGCCCCCGCCACCAGCGCGACGGGTCCGAAACCGCGCCGGCCGCGGTAGTCGTTCACGTTCGCGCGGCGGGTCGTGCGATACCCAGCTCCTTCATCCTGACCCGCACTGGACTGGGTTCATGCCCAACCCGTCTGCCGCCCGACCAGTGTAGCGCCGTACGTTTCCGGGCTGATCCTAGCGCCGGAGCCTCTCGACGTCCGCGCTCGTCACACGCGGCCCCCCCCGTCTTTCGCTCAATGAAACCGCGAACCGACGACGAAATGGCCTCGCAGCGCCGACGAAGCGGCGGGATACGAATGGGGAAGACGTACGAGGACGCGGGACGGAGACGCAACGGCCCCGCCGCGGACTGGGCTAGCCCGCGGGTGGGAAGTCTCGAAGCAGTCGTTTTGCCGCCCGGTCGATGGCCCGTTGACGCTGCTCCGGACGATGCAGCAGCCGATCCACGGCTTCGCGCGCGACCCCGCGCCAAACCAGGCGCCGCGATTTCCTGTCGTGCACGTCCAGGATCAACGTGCCCTCGGTGTACTCCACCTGCTCAGTATAGTCAGTGCGAAGCACCGGCGTCTGACCGTACACTTCATAGTCTTGCCGGGTGATCATCGTCGACCGCTTGTCCAAAATCACGTGGTAGTGAATCGTGAAGTCGGCGGCCTCGATCGGGGCGAGCACAAAGTCCTTGTGCTGCAACTCTCGGTCGACCGCCCGGTGGATCCGAGCCTCCAACAGCGCGTTGTCGTCAAGGTATGGGTTGCCACTCGGCGGCGAATCGAGCCACGCGTAGGAACGATACGTCGCCAGCGGAGCCGAGGGGTCCGCGTCGATGGTCACGCGAAGGCCGCCGCAGCCCGCCAAGAAAACCCACAGCAAGCCAAGCCACGCCGCCCAACCGAACCCCAGCTGGTGACGCCCCGGCCACGCCGAAGCGGGCCGTCGATCTGGGCTCGGCGGGACCTGGCGGGGTTGAGATGGCGCTGCGCCGCGCGGACCCTCAGCCCGACGGCGGCAGCCCGGCGCCGGCCGGCCGGATGAATTAGCCGCTCGCTGGGGCAAGCATGCCCTCGCCAATGGCCGCGCTGCAGTGGCACAGGAGAACGCCGCAGACTCCACGCCCGCATGGTGGGGCTCGAGAGGCCGGGAGCAAGCACCCCCGTCGCGCCGGCGTGCGCAGGATCTGCGCCGCGTGAGCGCCGTCGTGTGACTCCCGCCACCTAGCTTCAGCAGCGACGGATGGCCTGTCGACACCGTGCGGGCCCCGCCCGCCTCCGCCGGCCCGTCAGCCCCCTCCGGTGCTGCGATCGGGGACCGCGGGACCTACCGCGACCGGAGCCCAGTCATCGGTCGAACGAACACCTTGCGCCTCAGGAAACCCGCACAACCTCGCCATGCCAGACGCCCGGGCCCCGCCGGGCGATGACCAAGCCCGGACCACACGCCGGCAATTCGCCGAGGCATTCGCCGGTTGGCGACCAGATAGCGCTTCGGCCCCCCGACCACAGTCCGCCCGTTCGGCCACAGTAGTTCGCGAAGCCCACCGCCAACCCCAGGTCTCGAGCGTACGCAGCGAGCGTCCGGTGGTCGTTGTCGACGTCACTCGGAATCGAGAACACCCCAGCTAGGTACAACCCAGCCCCGCGCGCCGCCGCGCGGGCCACGTGCTCGCGGTGGTTGATGTCAGCACAAATCGCGAGACCGGCCCGCGACTCCCCGCACCGAATCAATGGGTTCGCGGCACCAGGGGAGAACACCGACCACTCGGGAGGCGGAATCGGCCCCGAAGGACTCGCTTCCGGTGAGAACGCGCCCAGGTGATGCTTGGTATACAACGCGATCGATCCGCTGGGGCCCAGCGCCAACGCGCCCAGGAATAGCTCGCGATTGCGATGCAGCGGTGCCCCCACAACAACCGTGATGTCGTGGATTGCCGCCAGTGTCCGCAACGGGTCCAGACAACCGTCGTCCGGCAGGATTGCGAGCCGCACCGCGTCGCCGAGTTCGTATCCAGTTAGGGAGAGCTCGGGAAACACCACGAGGTCGGCGCCCGCCTCGACCGCCGCCCGAATCAGCGGTTCGTGCCGCGACACGTTGGCGGCGACGTTTGCCGCAAGCACCTCCAGCTGCGCCACGGCGAAGCACGACGCATGCGAGCTGGCGCCCGGCTCTCTCCTCACTGCGCGCTGACCATCTCCATGGGGCCTGGCGAGGCTATCACGGCCGACAACCGCCCTCTCCCAACGCCTCGATCCACTGGCGCACCACCTCGCTGCCGGGGTCGCGCAGCGCCGTCCCAATGGGTGGCATCTGCCCCGCGTTGCGCAGCTGCGACCGCAACCACACGCTCGATGACTCGGGGTCACCCGCCTTGATGCGAAACTCCCCGGGCGACCACACGGCGAGAAACTGCAACGGCTCGTCGCACAACCTGGCCTCCCCCAGTGCAATCCCGTACCGCAGATCCAAGTGCATCCCCGGCGGTGCCCAGCCACCCGGACGATGGCAGTGGCTGCAGTTCACGTGGAGATACGAACGCGCCCGATCTTCAAGCGAGGCCGATTCATCGCGCGCATCGACCAGCGGGCGCTCGTGCGGTTCCGGTTCGGCCAACGGCCCCGCGAACATGCCGAGTTGTTGCCAGACATCGAGCTGCTCGGCCTCCACATGCCCGTAGTCGACCACGCGATCGAGCTGGTGACGAAGTGGCCCGAAGACTCGATCTTGGGTGCGATGGCAGACATCACACTGCTCTCGAGTGGGATAGGCATAGTCTAGCTGAACCACCCCCTCGTCGAGCACAACCGCGAGTTTATCAACATATCCGCCATCCAACAGATCCGCCTCACTCTCGCCGCGACGCCAACGGTAGCTGTGAAACTCCCAGCCCCTGTTGCGTTTGATCATCACCCGAGTCTCTACCGGGCGCATGCGACCCTCAGCTGCGGTTTCGAGGATGTAGCTGAAGTTTTTAATAATGATTGTGTCGGTCGGGTACCACCAGTTCCTGGCCTGATCGATGGTGATCGACGCCCCGACCGGCAGCACCACCCAGCGGTCCTTGTGGGCGCCGTCGGTCCACAATTGACTATTGACCGCGAACGGCACGAGATCGGCCGCGGGAACCAACGGGTCAAGCGAAACGAAGCACCCGGTTTCCGACAGCTGGCTCGGTACGGTGGACTCGCCACGATGCCATTCCCCCGCGCCAAAGCGACAAAACTGCTGATCGGGTCGAGGCGGCAAGGGTGGCTCAACCTCCGCCCCGTCGTCGGATGTGGCGCTCGACTCCCCGGTCATCCAAGAGCCGCTCGCCGACGCTTCCTCAGTGGCTTGCGAGCCATGCTCCCCCGTCGACGTCGATAGGCCGACCGTGTCGACGAACGTCGACCCACCACAACTGGCGGTGGCGAGGAAGGCCCCAAGGGCTCGACCGGCAGGCATGCGTCGCACGGGCTAACCAGCTTAGGCCCCCCTGCGAGCAAACTCGGCCGAAGACCCGCTTGGTCCCGCGCAAAGGCTGCCGATCCACGGGCCGCGAAGCGCCCCCCGGGCCATACGTGGGACGGCTCCCCTTGGGACCCGGCCCGACCGCGCGGTGCGGTCCGATTGCCCTGCCCTGCACGATTCGGCCCGTGGCCGCCGCGCTGGCAAGCAATCGCTCCAGCGCAGCTCGAACCCCACGGCTCCAAGCTCGCTGACAAGATGTCCGCCGTCGAGCCAAACCGCCCGCCAGCCGAGAACTGCACAGTCGCCCCCCGGCTTGGGTGACAACTTCGACCTGCGCTGGTCTTGCGTGTCGCGTCCGCGGGGTCCTCGCCGCCGCGCTTTCCTTGCGCATTCGTCTCCGCCCTCGAGAGATTACTGTGCGCCCGCCTCAGCCAACGAATCGCCCTTCTCCCGCGAATCGGAGATCCGCATGGTCGCTACCCATTCGACGCATTGTCCCGATCGTCTCTCACAGCTCATGCCGCTTATCGCCGCTGTCTGCCTCCCCTGGGCCGGTGCCGGCTGCCACCGCCCCGCCGGCGACGCGAACCAGGCCGAATCAGACGACCATGTGGCCGCGAAGCCGGACCCGGCCTCCGGCTCGGCTCGCGCCGCGGCCACCAAGTCGCCAGGCCCCGCATCGCAAGCTCACCGCCCCGTCCCCGGAGGTCACGAGGTTCACAACACCGGCAAGTTCGAGACGGCCCCGCTGCCCGGCGACCTGACCGAGCAGTCACGCGAGTGCGTGCAGTGCCATCAGAAGGAGACTCCCGGCGTCGTCCAGCAGTGGGGCTCGTCGCGCCACTTTCGTGCCAACGTGAGCTGCTACGAGTGCCACGCGGCTCATCCCAACGACGCCGACGCGTATATGCACTACGGGCAGCGGATCGCCACCATCGTCTCGCCCAAAGACTGCGGTCAGTGCCATCCAAAGGCCACCGCCGAGTTCCAAGGGAGTCACCACGCCCAGGCCGGCAAGATCCTGGGCTCGCTCGACAACGTACTCGCCGAAGTCGTAGAAGGTGGACGACTCCTCAAGACCCCCGGCTTCCCGGACGGCGTTTCAGCCGCCGCGGTCAACGGGTGTTGGCAGTGCCACGGGAGCGAAGTCAAAGTCCTCGAGGAAGGACGCCTCGACCCCGCGACCTGGCCCAATAGCGGGATCGGCCGCCTCAACCCCGACGGTAGCCGAGGTTCCTGCGCCGCTTGTCACAGTCGTCACCAGTTTTCCGTGGCGCAAGCCCGCCATCCTGAAAACTGCGGCAAGTGCCACATGGGTCCCGACCACCCGCAGATCGAGATCTACAACGAGAGCAAACACGGCATCGCGTTTCGCGCGAATGTCGATAAGATGAACCTAGACAACGACAAGTGGGTCGTGGGTCAGGACTACGACGCCGCTCCGACCTGCGCCACCTGCCACATGTCGGCGACCGCCACCCAGCCGGTCACGCACGACGTGGGACTGCGTATCTCGTGGAACAACCGACCCGCCAAGTCGATCCGTCCTGAGATCTCCGACGCCAAAATGGGCCTCCCCGGAGCCGCGGTGAACTGGGAACAGCGCCGGGCCAACATGGTCGACGTGTGCATCAACTGCCACGGCAAGTCCTCGATCGACGCGTTCTATATTCAGTACGACGCTCTCATCGAAGAGTACCATGTCAAATTCGCCGACCCAGGCCTCGCCTTGATGAAGCTGGCCAAGCCCTTGCTCAAGGCGGTCAAGTTCTCCAACAAGCTCGACTTCATCTGGTTCGAGCTGTGGCACCACGAGGGGCGCCGGGCCCGTCACGCCGCCTCCATGCAGGGTCCGGACTACACCCACTGGCACGGCACCTACGAGATCGCGAAGCACTTCTACACGGAGTTCATCCCGGAACTTCAGGAGCTGGCGGAGAAGGGCCGACACGATCCGAAACTCGAGGAAGCTGCAGCCCAGCTCGAAGCCAAGATCGAAGAGGTGCTCAACGCCGACGAACACCGCTGGTATCTCGGCAAGATGACCGACACGGAGCGAGCCGAGCGGGATCGACGGGCCGCTGAGTTCAAAGAGCGTTACGCGGAGTAGCCACTGCATGGCGGCGCGCTTACATCGACCTCGAGCGACATTGGGTCTGCTCGGGGCTTTGCTCGGGGGACTGCTGTCCCCACTCGCCTCGTGTGGATCGGAGACCCAGGCCCGGCAACCCCGTGAGCAGGATCTGCCCGCTCCCCGAGTGACGCTATCTGCCCGCGAAGGAAAGCTCGAGCACTTCCCGTGCCAACAATGTCACGACAAGATCGACTCCGACGGACAACCGCCGCCAGGACCTCCGAAGCACCCCGGCCTTCGTTTCGCTCACTTTCAGGGCGTCACGAACTGCTACACCTGCCATCATCGGAGCAACCGCGACCAGTTGACGTTGCTCGCGGGCGGCACGGCCAGCTTTGACGAGTCGCACCGGCTATGTGGACAGTGCCACAGTGAAAAACGCAACGACTGGGAGATCGGCGCCCATGGCAAGCACGTCGGTGGGTGGCGAGGTGAGCGACAGCGTCTCGCGTGCACGGACTGTCACGATCCCCACGCTCCTGCTCGCGGTACCGTGACCGCGGCACCCGGACCCGACTTTCCGGTGTTCGGCATCCGCAAGGGGGATCATTGATGGCATCGTCACCCAAAAAACACCGCCTACCGGTGCTCGCCGACCAACCCAAGACCGGTCGCCGGGGGTTTCTCGGGGGTCTCGCGGCGACCGCGACCGCGGGGGCGGCTGCCGCCACCTCCGGCTGCGCGACAACCGATTGGGACACGTTCTTCCAGCGTCACTATAAGGAAATGGCACCGGAGGAGAAGCAGGCCGTGTTTCGTCGGGTCGAGGCCCAAGCAAAGGCCAAGTTCGGGCGCGACGTCGAGGTCTCCGATCCCGCGCCGATCGAGGGGGTGTCGTTTGCCTTTGCCATCTCCTTGTCGGTCTGCAACGGCAACCGCGCATGCGTACACGCCTGCGTGGCTGAGAACAACCAGGGACGCGACCCGGCGATTCAGTACATCAAAGTCGTGGAGATCGAGCGCGGTTCTTTGAATCTCGAAAAGGGCGACTTGTACTACGAGGGCGAAGTGCCACGTCGCGACAAGTTCTACTTGCCGATGCAGTGCAACCAGTGCGAAAACCCCCCCTGCGTCCACGCGTGCCCGGTGGAGGCCACCTGGAAAGAGCCCGACGGGATTGTCGTCATTGACTACGATTGGTGCATCGGCTGTCGATATTGCATGGCCGCATGCCCCTACGAGGCGCGGCGGTTCAACTTCTCCACGCCCGAGCTGGCCCGACACGAGCTCAACCCCCACCAAGGCTACCTAAGCAACCGTGTGCGGCCGCGGGGCGTCGTGGAAAAGTGCCACTTTTGCCTGCACCGCACCCGAGAGGGAGCATTTCCAGCTTGCCTCGAGGCGTGCCCCACCGGGGCCCGCAAGTTCGGCGATCTCAACGACCCCAACAGCGAGGTGGCCCAGATCGTCCGTGACAAGCGCGTCTTCGTGCTCAAAGAAGAGCTCAACACCGTACCGCGAGTTTTCTACTACTTCGACTGAACGGAGCCACTGTATGGCCGCCTACGCCAACTACTGGATCGCGATGCTGGGCTGCGTGTTTCGTGGCTCGCGCGGTTACTGGATCTGGATGGCCGGGCTCGCCGCCGGCATGGCGGCCGGCGGGATCGCGTACTCGGATCAGATTGAACACGGCCTCGCCGTCACCCACCTCTCGGACCAGGTCAGCTGGGGCGCGTACATCGCGAATTTCACCTACCTGGTAGGGGTCGCGGCCGCATCCGTGTTGCTTGTCGTACCCACGTACGTCTACCACCGCCAGGACCTCAAGCAGGTGGTGCTGATCGGCGAACTACTGGCCGTGTCGGCGATCGTGATGTGCCTCGGCTTCGTGGTGGTCGACCTCGGACACCCCGAGCGAGGCCTCCACATGCTTCCGGGCATCGGACGACTCAATTTTCCCAGCTCGATTTTGGCTTGGGATGTGATCGTGCTCAACGGCTACCTGCTGCTCAACTTACACGTACCGGGCTATCTGCTCTACCAGGAGTTCCGCGGACGCACTCCGCGACGGCGCTACTACCTACCGTGGGTGCTGATCTCGATTCTTTGGGCGGTGAGCATTCATACCGTCACCGCCTTCCTCTATAGCGGCTTCGGCGGGCGACCGTTTTGGAATACCGCGATCCTTGCACCTCGGTTTCTTGTCAGCGCCTTTGCCTCGGGACCAGCGCTACTGATCATTGCCTTTTACGCGATCAATCGCACCGGAGCCTTTCACATCGGCAAGAGCGTGTTCGTGTACTTGCGGCGCGTGATGTCATTTACCCTCCCGCTCAATTTCTTTTTGCTGGGCTGCGAGCTATTCGCAGAGTTTTACACGGACTCGGCCCACGTGATGTCCGCAGAGTACCTCTTTTTCGGGATTCACGGTCACGGCTTGCTTGTGCCCTACATCTGGTCGGGCCTCGGGATGGGACTCGTCGCCATGGTGATTGTGCTCACCCCCCCGCTGCATACCCGGCCCGGATGGTTAGCGGCGGCGTGCTTGTTGACCGTCGTCGGCGTGTGGGTGGAAAAGGGTATGGGCCTCATCGTGCCGGGGTTTGTTCCGAGCCCGGCCGGCGATCTGGTTGAGTACGCCCCCTCGGCTCAGGAGTTCTGGGTGAGCCTCGGCATTTGGTGCTTCGGAGCCGCCTTGTTCACGGTGATGGCGAAAGTCGCCTTGGCGATCAAAAGCGGCCGACTGCGAGCTGCCGACGCGCCCCCGCACGAGGGCCAGGCGGCTGCCTCGCCCGGCTGAGTCCGTCAGCGTGTCACCGGACCTCCGCTTCAACGACAGAGAAGAACGCCTCGGCAGTGGCGTCGCAGCCAAGGGCAACCTAACGCGCGACGCCACGTGACACCGATCTATGACTACTCCGGCGCGCCGTCGATATGCGCCTCTAACCAGTCGTAGACCTCCGACCCGATCGGATCGCCGATCGCCTGACCGGCTGGGATTGAGTCGTAGAAGTGAACGCCCGCCCAGAGGCGACTGATCCCACACTCATTCGCAAATTCATCCCAAGTCGCCCAGCCCAGCGTTTCCGGCTGCGCTGGCGTGACCCCCGGCTCGATCTGGGATCCTCCGGCCGGAACGGCGAGCGGTTCGCCGGCGATCGGGATGGCCGGCGTCCAAAACGAAAGGTTGTTTGCGGCCGCCGGGCTCATGCCCATGATGTGCTCAAAGTAGAGCTTGGTGGCGGTCGAATGGGCCCGACAAAAACTCGCGCTGGCGCTCGGGTATTCGGGGTGGTTTGCGGATTGGAGGTAGGGGCGCCATTCGGATCCGGTGATGTCATCCACCACGCCTCGTCCGGGGCCTCCCCACGCGGTCAGATCGGTTTCGCCGTAGAGGTAGGCGATGGCGGAGAACGGCCGCACCGCGTCGAAGTGCCGCTTATTCTCCCAGATCGTGATCGCGGTGTCGAAAGCCGCAACGTTGACGAGGAAATCCAACTGCACAAACTGCTCGAGACTCAGCTGGTGAGCCAAACTGGCGGCTAAGGTCGAGAATCCGAGGCTGATGATCTTGTTGTCGAAGAACTCAGCTATCAGTTTCTGGCGGTCGGTCAGGGCCACCTGAGCCGCGAGCACCTCGTCGGCTTGCTGACGGTAGGCCGGCAGCGGCCGACCGCCCCGTTTCACCGCGTAGCTCTTCCAGGGAGCGGGGGCCCACCGAGTCACCTCGTCGTAGCTGAACGGGCTGGTACGTCCGAGCTGTGGGGTGACGAACTGTTGAGAGAAGAAGATGCCAGTCCCAGTGGAGAGCGTATCGGGTTGCCAGCGCCGCGGGTTCCACAGGCGCTCCGCTGAGTTCACCGGGCGGTAGCCCGTGTAGTCAACGTAGGGTCGACGGTTGTAGAGACTGCCGTCTTCGTCGCCCAGCTGGTTCATCCCGTCATGCTCGCGCGCGGCGACGACCGCCGCGCCCGCGACATTTCCCACTCCGACCGGCGTGCTAACGTCGGCCGAGTCGTCGTTTGGATCGAGGCCCAGCCCCCACATCAGCCCGTCCCAGTCTTGAGCAAACTGAGGCATCAAGCTGTGCAGAACCTCGTGGCTGGCGTAGAGCAGCGCGATATTGCGCTCTCTGTCGCCGCCCGCCAGGCGGCCCAGATCGGAATAAACCCCCACTGCACTGGGGCTGTAGGGCGCAATCGCGTCGAACCAGCTGGCGGTGATCAGGGTCGTTGTCCGCAGAATCAACGGAGCGTCCCCGGGTGCAACCGTCGAGAGCAAATTGGGCACCACCGTGCCGATAACGGCCACGGGCGCGCAGATTGAGGGCTCTGTGGGAGCACACTCGACGGCGTGAGCGTCGGAAGGAGAGATGAACAAACCGATCGCCGCGGCGATGAAGACAAGAGTACCGGTGCGTTTCATGCTGTGTATCCTGTGTCGTCTACGATCTCAGGGATCGCGAGAACTTTAGGGGATCATGCCAAGACCGGGAAGCGAAACGTCCTTCTCCGAACGCGACCCGATACTCTTCCCTACACAAGCGATCCTGCATAAGCGCTTCTCGCTTGCTGATCCAAGGGGCCAAGCGGTGGTCGGTCGTGGCTACTACTACACTGCAAGAGCTTGAGCGGGAGAGCTCCCCCGAGACGAGGACCGATGTTACAGCACCGAAACAAGCCCTTGGTCAGCGTTGTGGGCTCGGGACGCGCGGCTAGACTATGACCGTGGTCGAGAAACTCCGCCCTGGAGTGCAGATGCCGGCGTGGACTGCAGAGTCGTTGACAAGCAAGACGATCTCTTCGTCCGACATCTCCGGGAACATGGCCCTCCTCACGTTCTACCGCTACGCCAGCTGTCCAGTCTGCGCGAGCACGCTGGCCCAGTACCGGGTGCGCGCGGGCGAGATCACCAGCCGCGGTGTGGAGCTGATATCGTTTTTTCATTCCCCGGTAGAACGAATGAAGGTGTATTTCGATCCGGGATCGATCCCGTTTGAGGTGGTCTGCGATCCCGAGCGGGAGATCTACGAGCGCTTCCGCGTCACTTCACGCGTCTCCGGCCTCTTCGATCCTCGGGCCTTGGGCGGCATCGTTCGCTCCGCCAGATATGCGATTCAACGAAACCCCTTCAGCGTGGATGGAAGTGTGGCGATGATGCCGGCAGACTTCCTGTTCGATCGAGATGGCCGGCTGCTCGACTCCAACTACGGCGCGCACGTATCCGACGGCTGGTCGGTCGATGAGGCCCTCGCCGTCATCGACCGCTTCCGGACAGCACGCGCGGCCTAAACATCGACGGCCGCGCGCATCCGCCCGGACGGTACGCGTGGCTTATGCATCGAAGGCAATTTGCGCATCCGCCGATCCGAGCGACTCCACGCAACCCACGCCCACAGCGCGCCACCCTGGCTGAGGCGACGCCGAGGCTCGGACGTCTTCGGCCCGCTTGAGCACCCGGAGGCCCGTCTCAGGCCGCCCTGCACTCCTCGCGTCGCCTCACGCGTTGTTCGCGATCCACCTTCAGTCCCACCTTCAGTCCCACCCAACGACAACGTCGACGAGCGGCTAGAGTGACCCGCAATCGCGACCGAACGCAGTGAGGTTGAAGACGGTGGCGTCCCAGCCGAGTGGCGAGCCGGCGGGACGGTTGTGATACGAGTTGACACACCCGCATTCGCCATTGGAGTTGACTGGCACCAAACACAGCCCAGCCGGTCCACCCAGTCGCGGGACTCCGTTCGGGCACGGCCCGCCGAACCCTGGCCACGTCACCCACCTAAAAGCGCCGAATCGGCAGGGCGTCAGCGAGCAGTCAGTCTCGCGAGCCACGCGGTTGAAAATCGTCGCATTGAAGCCAAACGGGGCTCCTGCGGGCGAGTTCACGGCCGTGTTTTCACACTCACACGCACCGCTCGCGTCCACTGGCGCAAGGCATAGCCCGGCAACTCGGTCAACGCCGGTGGGGCATGGCGTCGCCGGGTCGCCTGGCCACTCCTGCCAGGAGAACACACCAAATTCGCACGCCGGCGTGGCGGGACCTTGAGGTGACGGCCGCGTAAGGGATGAGTCGAGCTCCGCTCGCCTGCCCGATGCCTCGGCCTGCGCCAGCGGCAACGATAGTCCACCGGCTTCGGCGGTGAACAAGCAGAAACCGGCCACGAACAACAGCGTGTGATGAGTTCTCATTTGGTGCTCCTTTTTGAGCAGCCAGCGCAGCCAGATCGACCGCGGGCCGCATGTTGGGCTTATGGCAGTTGATCGCCGAAAGCACCGACAAGATATCGCGGCCGCCGACTGTGCAAATCCGATGCGGCGTTTCGTTGCGGCAACGTTCCTGTGAATCGTTCACGCAGTGCGTTTTCAGGCGCACGATGAGGCGGCGGTTTGATCAATCCCGCGCCCGCTGACCAGAACCCGTGGCCGCCTTCAGTTGCCGCCGACCCCGCAGAGTCGATTCGCACAGTGAGCGTTGCCGCCCGATCTCAGCGCTCACCCACGAGCGTCCGGCCAACGCTGGGACCTGAGGATCCCCCCGCTCTTCTGGTGAACCCAGTCGAGCGTGTCTGACTCACAAGCTCAATCCAACGACGAACCATTGGCAAGCCGACCCCAAGACGCTGGCCGCTTCGAGTCAGAATTACGCGACTTGGACTGTGCTTGAGCGCCTCGCACCATCCGACGTACTCGTGCGATTGCCGATGCCCCCGACGACGAACAAAAAGACCGTCGCCTGCCTAGCCACCTCTGACACTCGGCGGAGCGAGCGACCCGCTGAGTCGTGGGCCGACGCCCGCGCTAGGCCGAGCGGGCGACCCTTTGAAAATGCCAGGAGAATGCGCCCACCCACAGAAGCGACACCAACACGCTGGGGACCACCATCCATGCCCAGTCCCCGCCATCGTGTGCGACCCACCAGATTTTGCAGGGCCAGTACGAGGGCACAAGCCCCGCGATGTACTGGAGTGGCTCGGGCACGAAGAACGCCGCCAACGGGACGAGCCCGAATACATTGACCGCCTTGAGTAGCGCGAACGCTTCGGTTTTGGTGCTGGCGAGAGCGGATAAGATCAGTCCGGCGGCGTGACCCGTCGGAGCGATCAGCAGTGCCGCCGTGCCAACCGCCAACCAGCTATCCGGGCAGCCGACGCCAACGATGAGGGCCTCTAGGCACACCAACCCGAAGGTGGCCACGAGCATCTGGGCACCGAGCACCCCCAAGTGCACCATCGGTGCCGTCGGGGTCACCGCGAGCGCGCGCAGGGTCCCCTCCTCGCGGCTCTCGAGCAGGAGTAGACCCCCTACGATGCCGCACAAGGCGGCCGCGTTGACCAAGATGAAGTAACTGATGCCCATGGGGATGAACGGGGCGATGTCGAAGCTGAGGCGTTCGAAGACCACCGCGTGCAGCCAGGGCACAATCCAACGCGACGCGATCGCCACGCCAATCACGTATGTCGACATGCCGACGAGAAACTTGTCGCGACGAAGCCGGCGCCAGTCGCTGGCCAAGATCGTGAACACGGTTGCGGTCAGGTGCATCTCAAGCCTCTGGGAACGCGATGTGGGCGGCGAAGCGCCGGTAGCAGAAGATGGCCGAGGCCACGACGGAGAGGACCCCAATTCCGATCGCGTAGGCCCATTGCCCGCCGCTCAGCGGGACGAACCCGGCCTGCATGAACAACAACGGTGCGCGTGACGGGATGAGGAACCAAACTGCGTCGGGGCCGAGCTCGAGTACGGACAAGAACGGCAGCTGCAACACCATCGCCACCAGCGCCCCGACGGGAAACAAGAAGCTTTGAATCGAGCGGTGCGACGCGGCCAGGCCGAGACCCATGAACGTATAGAATCCGCCCAGCATCAGCAAACCCACCCCTAGCCACCCGGGGCTGCGCGCGAGTCCAGGAGCTGCGATGAGGTAGACGATGATGCTCTCGACCAACGCGAACAAAGACAGCGTGATCGCCTTGGACAGGATGTAGTCCCAGGTGGTGATCATCGAGGTGCGGAGCGCCTGCAGCGTACCGGTGGACTTGTCGACCAAGAGCATGGCCGCGCCGAACATGAAGGTCGTGCCGCCCAACACCGTGATGTAGAAGATCGGAATGAGGCGGGGCAGATACGCTTCCGGGACCAGAAACCGCAGCACCAAGCCGAACACGACCGCAACGGGGACCCCCGCGCCGTACAGCTTGGCGCGGGACTGCTGCAGCACGTCGAGCCGTATCACCGAGCGCAGGCGGTTCATGTCAAGCTCCGGCCGGTGATTTGGACAAACACGTCCTCGAGCGACGTCTCTTGCGAGTGCACCGAGACGAGCCGTTCCTGACGCAGAACTCGCTGAAAATCCTCGTTGCCCGCGAGGCCATCGAGAGCAAATACCTCGGACTTCGGTTCGTCCTCTGGCCCGTAGCTGACCCGGAGCTCCCGTCGGCCGAACCGGCGCTCGAGAACCTCCGGCGCATCGCACTCGACGATGCGACCATCAACAATAAACGCCACTCGGTCGCAAAGCGTATGGGCGACGTGCATGTCGTGGGTGGTGATGATTGTGGTCGCCCCTTGCCGCTTGCGCGCCAGCACCAGATCACGAACCTTGACGGCGTTGACCGGGTCCAGGCCCGACGTAGGCTCGTCAAGAAACCACAGTTTGGGTCGATTGAGGAGGCTTCGGGCCAGAGTCAGCCGGTTCTTCATGCCCTTGGAGTAGTCGGACACCGGCTTGTCACCGTGATCCTCGAGGCCCACCAAGGCCAGCACGCTTTCCGGAGACTCCGTATCGCCATCGAACATGTTGCGGAAAAAGGTCAGGTTCTCCGTGGCCGTCAGCTTGCTGTAGTGGTTGGGCAGTTCGAAGTGCACGCCGATCTGACGGTAGTAGTCTCGGCCCCAGGCGGGGAGGGCCTTTCCCAACACTTCAATCTCACCTTGCCAGCCGCGCAACAACCCGATCAAGATGTTTTGTGTGGTGCTCTTGCCGGCCCCGCTCGGTCCGAGAAAGCCAAATACCTCCCCACGCTCGACCTCAAAGCTCATGTCGGCAATGGTCGGCGCCGGGGCTTTGGGGTAGCAAAAACGCAGACCAGAAACGCGAATCATCGTTCCGCCTCCTTTGTGCCGAGTCCGTAGCGAATGATGTCCGTGACGCCGCGCACAAGACCGAGCACATCGTCCTCGTCGAGCGCGGCGAGCAACTCCGGGCGCTCCAAGTAGGTCTCGATCGAGACCGCCTGGAGGCGCGCGATTTGGTGCACCATGCCTTCGCCCAACGCGTACGTCAGCAACGCGCTGGCCGCATCGAGGTGCACATCACGTCGGACTTCTCCCTGGGCCCGCGCCCGCTCGAGCAAACCGCAAAAAAACGATGCGGCAGCGGCGTCACGAGCCTCTGCCACCGCTCGGATCGCGGGATCGGGGTCGCGCTCACGCATGAACCGAAATCCGAGTCGGGCCAGCGCAGGCCGAGCGACGGTAAACCGCATTCCTCGGAGATACAGCGACTCCAGTACCTCCCAAATCGACGGGCTGGATCCCGGCGGCTCATCTTGAATGGCCGCAGTTTTCTCCCGCCCAATATAGTCGGTGAACAGCCAAATATAGAGATCGGACTTGCCCTCGAAGTACTGATACATACTCCCCTTCGAGACGCCGGCTGCGACCACGATGCGGTCGAGCGTGGCCTTGGCGTACGGCTGGCTGCCGAACTCGTCGATGGCGGCATCGATGATCCGCTGGCGCTTGTCGGCCGGTAGGTTCAGGAAGGTTTCACGCGGCATCGGACGCTTCGATGGTGGTGGCGACGCTCGGGGACCGAATGGGCCCGGCGACGGCGACCCGCCGCTGAGTTCTCCACGGACTCGGGCTGGATCGGTGAGGACATGACTGAGTAGTCATGTGACTAGTAAGTCACATTCGGAGCCACCCGTCAAGGCGCTCCTGCGGGATTTTCTGGACGAGCGTCGGCGCGACGGTCGACCTGCGCCCGATGGGGCTTGGCGACCACTGCGTCAGCTAGACCCGCCGCGTGGCCCGATTCCAGACAGTGGGGACATCGACACGCAACTCCACACGCTGGCGCCGCCTCCGCCCTCCAACCGAATGCCGACGCCGAACGCGGGCGTTCGCTCGCGAACGGACGCCCGACTCAGGCCGACCGCTCGACGCGAGCCCGCCGCGTCGCTTGGCGACGATACAAGCTCGCCGCGGGCGGGCCGGCGAGCACGAACCCCGGCGGTGCCGGGTCGCCCGGACCCAGGCCCAGCAGACCTCCGTCGGTCACCGTGCCGGCCACGTGCCCAAGGATCCTCTCCCGCGTACTGTCGTCGAAGTAGATCAGCACGTTGCACAGCATCACAAGCTCGTACAAGGAACCCGCGGCCGGTCGATGCAAGAGGTTGTGTGACCGAAACTGAGTGAAGCGCCGCAGCGGCTCGGACGCTTGCCACCCGGCGTCCGCCCGCTCGAACCAACGGGTCTTGACGCTGGCGGGAAGGCCCCGGGCCGCCTCTAGCTCGGTGTAGTGTCCGCGTCGAGCTCGGGCCACGGCCTCTCGGGACGCGTCCGTGCCCAGCACCTGCGCTTGACTGGGATCGAGTCCCGCCTCGCCGAGGGTCACCGCAACGCTGTAGGCCTCCTGGCCACTGGAGCAAGCCGCCGACCAGACTCGAAGCGAGCCGCCGGACCTCAGTTCGCGCAACCGCGGAATCTCGCTTCGCACGGCGGCGAACGCCGCCGGATTGCGAAAGAATCGTGTTTCGTTGTTGGTCAGCGCGGCGATCAACTCCGGCTCGATCGAGGCCCGCCGGGTTCGCGCCGCGTCGATCAAGCTATCGACACTCGCATGGCCGAGCTCGTGGGCGAGCGCACTCAATGCTCGCTTGACCCGAACGTTGGTGGGGTCAATCACCATCCCGATTCGGCGCCGCACGAGGTCGCAAGCCCATTGCGCGTGTTCTGGTCTCACGTCTATCCCGCCTTTCGCGGCGTCAAGCTGAGGCCGACCGCCGTACAAATCTCGTGCGCCACGCGGGCGAGCGGTACCACCACATCCGCCACGCCCGCGTCCGCGACCGCCTTGGGCATGCCCCACACCACGCTTGATGCTTCATCCTGAGCCAGGACCCGCCCGCCACGCGAATGAACGGCTTTCGCTCCGTCACATCCATCCACGCCCATGCCCGTGAGAATCACACCAATCGACCGACGCCCGTAAACTCGACTGACTGAATCGAATAGGGGATCAACGGCCGGGCGCGAGCCATGCACGGGTTCGGTGTCTCGCAGCAACACCCTCACCTCCCGTGCGGCCTTGCGCACCACCATGTGGTGGTGGGGGGGGGCGACCAACACCTTCCCCGCGGCCAACGGCTCGCCGTCTTCCGCGAGGGCCACGGTCAATTCCGACGTGTCGTTGAGGCGGGCCGCCAAGCTCGCGGCGAACGAGGGGCGAATGTGGACAACGACCACCACCGGCGCGGGAAAGCTCCCGGGAAGCGCGGCGAGTACCGCCTGCAGTGCCTGCGGGCCGCCGGTGGAAGCCCCGATCGCCACCGCCCTCACGCCGCCTCCTCGTAGCGGTAGTCGGCCAACAGGGTGCGAAAATCCTCAGCCACGCGACTGAGATCGTTCGCCGCTTTCGTGATCACGCGAACATCGTCCGAGGTTTGCCGCGTCGCATCGGCCACCTCGGTCACGGTTCCCCAGATCTCCGAGCTCCCGTTCGCAGCATCGCTGATCGAGGTGCCGATACTCGTGCTCGTGGCAGTCTGTTCATCGACGGCGCTCGCAATGGAGTTTTGGTAGTCATTGATCTGATTGACCACGTTGTGAATATCGCCAATCGCCTTGACGGCCTGTTCGGTCTGCGCCCGGATGGCCTCGATGCGGTCGCTGATATCCTCGGTCGCCTTGCCGGTCTCCCGGGCCAAGTCCTTGACCTCGTTCGCCACGACGCCGAAGCCCTTGCCCGCCTCGCCGGCCCTCGCCGCTTCGATCGTGGCATTGAGGGCCAACAAGTTGGTCTGGCGCGCAATACTCTTGATCACGCGAATCACCTTGCCGATCTCGGCGCTGCTCTCCCCGAGCCGGCGAATGTTGTCATTTGTCGTCTCGGCCACGCGCACGGCTGAGGTCGCGACCATCGCCGCCTCGTTGGCGTTGTCAGAGATCTCTTGGATGCTGTCCCGCATCTGATCCATGCTCCCCGAGACCGTGCTCAGGTTGCTCGTGACGGCCTCACTGGCCGTAGAGGCCGATCCCACTCGCGTCGCCGTGCGCTCGGCACTGGCATCGAGCTGGCGACTGACTCGCTCGAGCTCTCCACTCGAGACCACGAGCTTGTCGGCGCTATCGGCCATACGAGTCAACATCGCGCGCACCCCCTCGATGGCCTGGTTCAGTGCAGCGCCCATACGCCCCAGCTCGTCGGGCCCGACCGGGTCCACGCGCTTCGTCAGATCACCTTGCGCGACCCGTTCGAGGATCTCCGCGTTACGACTCAGCGGTCGCACCACGAAGTGCCGCACCATCAACATACCGACGGCGACCGCCAAGAGCACACTCACAAACACGATCGTCAACGCGGTGCGACGATAGACGTAAACATCAGACAACACCGCCGCCGCCGGCACGCTCCTGGCCTGCACCCAATACGGGGGACTGTCGCGAGCCAACAGCGCGATCGGTTGCGACACAATCACCCGATCGCCGTGGTGGACCAAAGCTGAATCTCGAGCCAGCAAGACGCCTTCGAGCTCGGGCTCGTCGTTGCCCAATCGCGCGCCGGGGAACGTCTGATCCCCCCAATCCGCCGTCGACGCCGGCCGGGCCAGATAGGTTCCGTCGGATTGCATCAACAGCGCGCTTCCCCGTTCGCCGGATCCCCCGACCTCGATGTCCTTGAGCAAGCGTCCGACGTCGACATCGACCAACAGCGTGCCCTGCTCGGCCCCTGAGAAACTGTCGATATCGAGCCGGTACCGCGCGACGACGCCCCCTTCCTCGTCACGAAACGTCTCGAGGCCGACCCGCCTTCCCGCGGCCGGGACCACCGATCGAACCTCGGGAAACGGGACGGTCGAATCACTTCCGTCGGCGGAGCCCGCGTGGGCTAAGACGTCCCCCCTGCGATCCAGCATGGCCACACGGCGATAGGATCGACGGCCACGCATCACCGCACGGAAAATCTGCTCGAGCCGGCCCGCCCACTGATCCAGCGTGCTCCCGTCTAGCTCGTCAATCCCGCCGCCCTGCTTCGCCCGCAGCAATCCTTGGATGGGCGGAACCTCGCCGAGCGCAAGCAGAGTCAGTTCAGCCGATTGCAGCTCGGCTTGAATCACGTGGGATTCGCTCGCCGCCCGGGACTGCAGATCGGACTCGGCACCCGAGACGAGGGCCGACGTCGTGGCCCATCGCCCATACTGCGCAATCGAAAGACTGCTCGCGGCGACGGTGAGAAACAACAGCAGACCGAACTTCGCGTGCAAAGAACGTTGGATAGCGTAGATCATGGCACAATCTCTTCCGTGACGGCGAGCGCCTCGACTCGCAAGGTGGTCAACAAAGTGTCGCCGCACGTCAGCAGTTCGCCGACGATATCCGGGAACTTTTGGCGCACCGGCCCGGGTGGTGGGGCGTGCTGGGCTCCCTTGGCGTCGATGACGTCATGGACGCGATCCACCGCCAACGCGAATCGCTCACCGTCGGCCTCCACGACGACGTGGGCCGCTTCGTCTGTCGCCCCAGACTGACCGCGTTGGCCGGTCAGGAGCCAGTGTAAATCGACGGCCGTGATCACTTCGCCACGAAGGTTCAACAGGCCCGACACCCGCGGCGGCGCGAGTGGAATCGGGGTGAGTTCGCCGCCCAAGAGCACCTCCGAGACGTGTGAAACGGGCACGCCGTAGAGGTCTCCAGCCACGCTGAAGGTGCAATACTGGGATCGAGCCGGATTCATGCCGCAGACCGCTCCGCTTCATCAAGGTGGTACGGTGCGAGTTCGACCGCCAATTCCTGCGCGGACCAGACCCGCGTCACCGAGCCTCCCAAAACGTCAAACCGCCCCGCGTGGCGACGCTCGACTTCTGCGACGTCCTCCACGTCTTCCACAAGGGCGCCGATCTGACGGTCCTGATCGCACAGCACCGCGACCGAGATCCGATCCGGCGCCTCTTCGCCGTCGTGGTACGCCGCGGGCACGAGCCGGTGCCCATCGAAATCAACCAGTGGCATAATGTGATCCCGATACTGGATCACCGGCCGATCGCCGATGCGCTCGATCTTGGGCGAGTGGAATTCCTCGACGCGATGAAGCGAAGACAACGGCACCGCCAGCCGGTGGGCACCGGGGAATCGCAACGTGGCAAACGCGTCCCGGCAAGCCGCGACCGTGTCGTCGGCCTTCGTCGCTTTCTCGGCCACCGTCGACAACAGATCGTGACGTTGCGCAACGACAAGAGGGTCCAAAATCAACGCCACCCCACCGTTGGGCAGCAACGTGGATCCCGCGTAGATCGGGATCTGTTCCAACAGGCGACCGAGCGGCTTGATGACGATCTCGGCGGTATCCTCGATGGCGTCGACGACGAGTGCGTAACGCGAGCCGTTTCCCTGCAGCACCAACGCGTGTCGCTCACGGGGTGGATCGCCCTCCAGCTCGAGGACGGTTCGCATATCTACGCTCGCGACCACTTCGCCCCGCAGGCGCAGTACCGACTTGCCGCTGAGCTCGATACAACGCTCGTCCGTCGCGGACAAAGCGACGATCTCGTCGAGCGCGGCCTGAGGCACCACGAACTGATGGCGATCGACCCGGGCGATGAGCGAGGGCACGATCGCGACGGTCAGCGGAACGCTGATCCGAAACGTCGACCCGGCACCCAGCTCGGTCTCCACTTCCAGCTTGCCGCCGACTCGCTCGATGTTGGTCTTGACGACGTCCATGCCCACACCGCGCCCCGACACCTGCGAAACCGACTCAGCGGTCGAGAAGCCGGGGCTGAACAGGAGCTCAAGAGAGGCTTGGCGATCGAGCGCGTCGGCGGCCGCCGAGGTCAGCAACCCCTTGTCCACAGCTCGCTGCCGGACGCGATCGAGGTCGATCCCCCCACCGTCATCAGAAAACTCGATGATGACTCGCCCGGACTGTTGACGTGCGCTGAGATGGATCGTGCCCGTGGCCGACTTGCCCGCCGCGACACGTGCATCCGGCCGCTCGATGCCGTGGTCGACCGCATTGCGCAACAGGTGGGTCATCGGATCGCGCAAGGCTTCGATCAACGCCTTGTCGAGCCCGGTCTCCTCACCCGCGAACGTGATCCGAACCTTCTTTCCGCACGTGTGCCCAAGGTCGCGGACGATGCGAGGAAACTTGGCCCACATGTTCGCCACGGGCTGCATGCGAGTGCGCATGACCCCTTCTTGAAGGCGGGTCGCGACCCGATCGAGCCGCTGCACGGTGTTCGTCAGCCCACGATCGGAGACGTGTTTCGTGCGCTCGAGGATCTCGTTTCGCGTCAGCACCAACTCGCCCACCTGCCCCATGAGCTCGTCCAAAAGACCCACGTCCACGCGCAGCGCCGTCGTGCCACCGCCGGCAGAGCGGGGTGGGTGGCGTCCCGGCGGTTGCGGCGAGCCACGACGGGCTCCCGGTGCGGACGGGAACGCTTCCGCTGACTCGCGAGTCGTCGCCCCCGATGGCGGTGCCGGCTTATCGGGCGTTCCGGCGACAGGCAAGGCCTGGCCGTCCACCGCGGCTGCATCGGCCGACGCCTCTCGGTCCACCATCGCCGCGGACTCCGACCCACTGCGGTCCACGATCACCCCGGCCGAAGCCCCGGACAAGTTCGGCTGGACGGACCCCCCCGGAAGTGTCGCCCCGCTCGTCAGCTCAGCCAGCGTGCGCACCAGTTCCGTATCCGATGAACCCTGGACGGCGCCGCTGGACTCGACCTCGTCGAGCATGGCGCGAAGCTGGTCGAGCGTCGCCAGCAAGGCGGTGGCGCGGGGCTCGTCGAGCTGCAACACGCGATCGCGGATCCGACTCAGCAGATTCTCGCCCGCGTGGGCCAAGCGTTGTACGGGCTCAAAACCCAAGAACCCAGCGTTGCCCTTGATGGTGTGAAGAGTACGAAAAGCCGCCGCGACGAGCTCATCGTCACCGCCGTTTTGTTCGAGGGCGACGAGCGTCGCGTCCAGTTGATCGAGCAGTTCACCAGACTCGGTGACAAACTCGGCAACGATCTCGTCGTCGAAATCCTCGCTCACGGCCGGGCTCTCCCTTCGGCGTGAGGCGAAACTCGACCGCGCGCAAACTCGATGTGGGACCCGTCAACCCGGGCGTGCGAAGAGCGGGACGCTTCGCTGACCTGCCGCCGAAGCCGGCGGCGTCGGAGCTGGCGTCCACCGGCCCACACACCGTTCGGTCGCCCGCGCTCGAGGGACATCCGCGAGCCGACGACGTGCGCATGCGGCCACCGATGGACCACTCGCTCGACCCGCGACCAAACACCGGGACCTCCCCGCCAACTCAACGCGGCCGCCGTCCGCGTCACCGCGACTGTTCAAACCGGTTGCGGTGCCCGCGACTCCACGGTCGCGTACGTGCCCGCGTCCCGATGCGTCGGCCGGCATCGGACCGGAGAACAAACAGTGGCCCGGCGTGGGCTTCCCCCCGCGCCGGGGCCGAAGGTTTGACTGTAGATTGCGCCGGCCCCGGTCGATGGCCAGTTCGTCCGAGGCCACACCTACCCCTGGTTCGGCGTTCGGTCACTCGCCACGTCTTGTCCCTTGGATCCATGAACGAAGATGAACGGCGAGATGCTCGCGAGCTCGCGGGACTGTGGGAGATCCTCCCCTACGCCTTGATTCTGCGTGATGCTTCCGGATCGAGAGTGATTCGGGTCAACGCCGCGGCCGAACAGCTCATCGGCACCGATCGCGACGGTCTGCGGCAGCGACTCGTACACGAGGTGTTCACACCCGAACTTTGCTCGGCCATCACCCAAGCCGACCAACTGTCTGAGCCCGACGCGGTGCGAGGCGACAGATGGCCCGAGGTCCATACCCCCGTGGGCGTGTTCTCCGTGCAGACCGTCTTAATCGACAGTGTGCGAGGTGCGGGCCGCGACCGTTTGACCATTGTGCGTGAAACCAGCGTCGAACGCCGCCGCTGGATGGAGTTCGAGAGACTCACCGAGATCGTGGAGACCTCACCGGACTTCATCAGCTTCGGGCATCGCGACCACGGCATCTTGTACAATAATCCGGCGTTTGTTCGCACCATCGGAGACCCGGGTAGCGGTGTCGAGGGGTTTCGTCGCGTCCACCCCGACTGGGCGTGGGATCGGATCGCCAATGAGGGTATTCCTGAAGCGATGGAGAAAGGTGTCTGGCGCGGAGAAACGGCGATCATGAACCGTTTTGGCGCCGAGATCCCGGTTGACCAGATCATCATTGCCCACCGCAATGACGCCGGCGATGTGGAGCGTACCTCCACCATTATGCGAGATATCAGCGTGCTCAAGGCGAAGACCCGCGAGCTCGAACAGTCCCGAGCCGCGGCCGAGGCCGCCAGTCAGGCCAAGAGCGCGTTTTTGGCCAACATGAGCCACGAGATCCGCACGCCGATGAATGGGGTATTGGGCATGGCCAACGAGCTATCGCTTTCCAGCCTCGACGCACGACAACAAGAGTGCCTGAGCGTGCTGAGCAACTCGGCCCGGGCCCTGCTGAGCTTGATCAATGACATCTTGGACCTGTCCAAGGTTGAGTCCGGGAAACTCGAGCTCGAGAGCGTCACGTTCGATCCGCATCGCCTCGCCGTCGAAGTGGGCGAGTTGTTCGCCGCCTCGGCCCGCGAACGTGGGGTCCGCCTCGAACACCGGGTCGATAACCGCGTAGCCGTGCCCGTGCGGGGAGATCCGCTGCGAATCCGTCAGGTACTCACGAATCTGCTCGGTAACGCCGTCAAGTTTACTCAACGTGGCCGCGTGACGCTGACGCTGACCGCCACCGGACCGGACCGGATTCGCTTCGAAGTCGCCGACACCGGTATCGGCATGAGCCAAGAGACGTTGCAACGCATCTTCGATCCCTTCGAGCAAGCCGACAGCTCCACGACACGGCGCTTCGGCGGCACGGGGCTGGGCACCACGATCTGTCACCGTCTCGTGCAGCTGATGGGCGGCACCCTCCAAGTCGAGAGCGAGCTGGGCGTCGGCTCGAGGTTTTGGTTCGAGTTGCGCTTGGCCAGCGCCAACGACACCCCTCACGCACGTCCGCCCGCAGCGACCGCGACCGTAACGGCCGCCGCCCGGCCACTGCGAGTCCTGGTCGCCGAGGACAACGTCGTCAATCAAAAAGTGATCAAGATGCTGTTGCGGCGACTCGGGCACGACGTGACCCTCGTCGAAGATGGACAAGCCGCCGTCGAGGCGGTGGCCGCGGCGTCTTTTGACGTGGTCCTCATGGACTGCCAGATGCCGACCATGGACGGGCTCGAAGCGACCCGGCGCATCCGGGAGCGCACTCCCGCCGGCGCCGGTCATCTACCCATCTTGGCCCTGACCGCCAATACGATGCAAGGAGACCGCGAGCGATGCCTCGCCGCAGGTATGGACGACCACCTCCCCAAGCCTTTGGACTACGACCGCGTCGCCGAGGCGCTCAGCAAGATCGCCGCGTAGACAGCGGGACGTCGGCCCGCTCGCGGTTTCCCCTGAGCACCGACCACTCTCCGTGCTGTGGCTGACGCCCCCCCCAAAAAAAATGAGCGCGAGGAAGACCCCGCGCCCATCGAGCGCCTGACCACCCCGCGAAGGCACCAGCGATGCCAGCGCCTCGCGGGCGGGGTCGACTAGTTCCCGGGCTCGATTCCGGTGACGTCGAACGTGGTCAACTGCTTGATCGCCGCGTCCATCGTGCCTTGGTTGTCACGTTCAACGGCGAGGAAAACCCCTTCACCGAGCGCAACGAGGTCGGACAGACCGACCCAGCCGCCGGCCAAGGATGCAACCTCGTCGAGCGGGTAGAAGTAGAATCCCCAAGTCTCGCTGGCGGGGTCGTACACGCCGATCCGCGGCTGCGGGTCGTCACTCCAGGCCCGTTGCATGGCCACGTACACCTTGCCGTCGTACTCCGTGATGCCCTCGAACCCGAACCGAAGCTGAACATCCTCGACCGCCGCGGGTAGCTGCACCACGGCCTCGATGACACCGGCATCGGTGACCTTGAGCACGAAGTTGCGACTGTTGATCGGGCGAGCCTCGTCATCCCACGTGCCCGCGCCTTCAGACGCGATCCAAAACCCGCCCCCAGAGGCCACCGCGATGCCTTCGCTGTCGAGGTTCACGGTTTTGTCGTCGTTGATCATCGCCGCCAAGTCGGCCTCGTCGAACACATCTCGCCGCTCGGGATCAGTATCCGCGAGCCCCTCCATGCTCAGCTCGGCCACGGGTACCGCGGCCAACACGTCGTCGCTGTCGACGATGTACGTCTCGTCGACGATCTTTGCCGGCGAGCTCGAGAGGTCCACCGTGAAGATGCGGCTGCGCTGATAGAAGCTGTCGTCAACCGCGTATAGGGTGTCGGCCTCGCTGGGATGCGCCGCCAGTCCGGACAGGGCGCTCCAGGGGATCGGCGTGCCGTCCTCGCGGTCCTCCGACGCGAGGGTCGGGTAGCTCGGGCTTGTGGCGACCTGGCGCTCGTAGATGTTGAGCACCGAGCGCATCTTGGCCCCGCGCTCATCCTTTTCCGAAGCCGCGATCAACAGGTCGCGCGAGGGGATGGCGAGCACCCCCTCGGGGCCCACGCCAGCGGGAAGTGCCTGCAAGTACTCGGGGCTGTCCGGATCGGTGACATCGTAGACGAACACGAGACTCGATCGCTCGGACGCGACGAACAGGTAGTCGATGTCGCCGAACGTGGCGAACTCCACATTCTCGGGTTCGTTCCCTTTCTTCTCCGAGCGGCCCTCCGGGTAGTGACCGAGGCGCACCGCCTCGTGTTCCAGCTGATTGCCGGAGGTCATGACCACGTTGCCCTCGGTATCGAAGATCGTGAACCCTCGACTGCCACCGAACAAGTCCCCTTCATCCGCAGTGGCGAATCGATCGGTGCCGATCCATGACACGCCGTCGGGCTCGCGCGCGACGCCGTCGACGCTCCCCGACAGGTCGATGAGCGCAGGCTCTTCCTCGATGACATCCACCTGAGTCAAATCCACCGTCCCGGCCGTGAAATCGGCCGTGACCTGCCCATTCGTGACATCGACCAGCACGATATGGTTGTTCTCCTGCAGCGTGACGACTGCGATGTTGTCGGCGTTGATGTCGACGTACTCGGGCTCCGGATCCGTTGGGCCGTAGCCGGCAAGACCGGTCATGTCCACCGGAGAGGTCGCGGTGGGTGCCCAGTTGGCCGGATCCGCGTCGGAGCTGTCGATGATCACCAACATGCCGGCCGGCAGTTGGGGAAGCTCACCGTCGTTGAGCTCTTCATCGCGTTCGTTTTCGATGACCACGGCGATGTAGTCGCCATCGGGACTGACCGCCACGGAGTCCGGCTGGCCGTCCACATCGATGCTTCGCACCACCATGCGCGTCGCCACGTCAACGATGACGAGCTGGCCACTGGTGTCGACATACTCATCCGGCGGCGTGGTATTGACGCCGACCACCGCCACGTCGCCCTTGACGGCGACGGAGGTTGGCTCACCGTCCAGTACCGTCACGCCGAGCGGGGCCGGTGCGGTGGCGTCGGTGATGTCCACAAACCCCACGCGTTTGCCCGGACCATCGGTGTAGACGATCGTGTTCCCATCGGTGCTGACAGCCGCGATCTCGGCCACGGTCTCGTCCTCTTCCGGGGTGTCGCAATTCTCATCGTCTTGCAGGCACACCGGGAAGGACGAGATGCGAACGAAGTTGTCGTCGGCGGTCGGGGTCGCCGGTCGCGCAGATCCTCGCCGGAAGATATCGCCAAGCCCGATCAGCTGGGTTTCTCCGCTGTTGTCGTCGACTCCATCGTTGTCATTGACGATGTAGACGTTCGAGTCGGCCGTCACCGCCACCCCCTCGACCTTCTCGTAGGCCATCCCTCCGGGGGCCAGTAGATCGGGGAGTAGGTCACGAACGACGGTCTTGGTCAGGAGCGGAATCTCGTCGCCAGTGCCAGTACCCGTGTCGCTATCGCCCGTGTCGCTATCGCCCGTGTCGCTATCGCCCGTGTCGCTGCCGCCCGTTGCCGTGCCGCCCGTCTCGGAGTCGCCGTCGCCATCGCCGTCGCCATCGCCGTCTCCGTCTCCATCTCCATCGCCGTCGCCGTCGCCGTCGCCATCCCCATCGCCGTCGCCATCCCCATCGCCGTCGCCATCGCCATCCCCATCGCCGTCGCCATCTCCGGCGGGGTCTCCGGTCGCCGTGCCGTCGCCCGAGTCCGGCGAGTCGTCGTCGTCACCGCAGCTGGCCGCGAGCGAGGTGACGAGTGCAACCGCGATTGACAGTGTCGTTTGAGAAGTGAAGTGTGGTACGCGCATAGGTCTTTCTGTGGCGACGCTACGTATCTGTCGTGACGGATCAGTCACAACCGGGGAACGTTCATTGGGATCGGCGCCGGCTGATGGGCTCTGATCCGGGCTTGCGGAGCATCTCGCGCGAACGAGGCGGTTCACGCGGACACCCGCCCGGCGACCCAGCCAGTCGGTCGAGATCGCTGATTACGGCTCGCTCGCGGCGTGGCCGTGGTGCAAAAAATCGACAAGTCGAGGCGTCAAGTCCGGCCAGTCGGTGAACAGCTCAGCGCGGACCCCGGCTCGATGAGCCGCATCCACGTTCTCTTGCCGGTCGTCGACAAACAGCACCGGGCTGCCGACGTTGCGTAGCTCGACCAGCGGCTCAAACGCGCCGGGATCCCGCTTGAGTTTGCCATTTTGCCAGGACAACAAACGCTCGTCGAAGCGGCGAAGCGGCGCCAGACGGGAGAACAAAGCGGCGGTGTGCATCGGGTCCGTGTCCGAGTAGCACCACAAGCTGTAGTCCAACTCCCCCTCGCAGGGAGGCAGTTGGGCCAAGAACGCGGCCGCCTCGGGCTTGACCGCGAACACGTCTGACCACGCGCCGAACACGTCCTCGCGTCGGATCGGCCCAGGCTCACACCATCCCACAACCGCGTCGCAGAACGCGACCGGCGTCAGCTTGCCCCGATCGAGCTCGTCTTTCTCCGGCCCCTGACTCCATCGCGCCGCGATGGCTTCGGGGGTCTTGTCGCACTTTTCGGCGAGCATGCGGCCAAACCGAGAGAAGTCGACGTCTACGATGACGCCGCCGAGGTCGAGAACAAGAATGCGATGACTCACTGGATGGGATCTTCCCGCTCCGGCGGGAGCGTCGTCTCGCGCCGCAACGACAAACCGTCGGCGACAGCGCACGACCTTACCACGCGTCGTGGGGCCGTACGGCCCGGTTTCGGGGCGTTGAGCGGCCATCAGGACCCACGAACCCGCGCCCGGCCCCGGCGCGACGCCGGGTTTCGGCCGGGGAGCACCGCGGAAACGCTCCCGTCACTCGATCTGGGCTGGCGTGCCACCGCGGGTCGAAACCGTTGACCTCAAGCCGGCATCACGCTCCGGCTCCCGCCAGTCGCCCGTGAGACCGGTCCCGACTCGACCGGATCCATCCGACCGATCGCCAGCGCGCGACCGCAAGACCGGCGAGTATGCGTGGACACTGCATGGCAGCGCTCCCGTGCCCCCACGCCCCGCTCAACCCGGGCGGCGTGGCGATCGGTACCCGCATGACGCTGCCGACTGGAAGTTGGCGCCGCGCTCTTGCGTTGACAGCCTACGTTCGAGTTGAAACGCTTCGAGCTTGACCTCGTGCGTGCACGGCCGGCTCGAGGTCGGGAGCACTCCACATGGACGGCGACGATCTAGTCAATGGTGGCACCCGCCGCGATCCACTCGCGGCGGACCAAGAGCGCGAGAGCTCGACGACGGTCCCCCGCGCGAGCACCGACGATACCTCCCCACCGGATGCACCGGACCGACTCGGCTGGGTCGCGGGCATCGCCGCGACGGCCGCCGCGTGTCAGTCGACCGCCTCCCAACACGACTCGACCGCGAACGCGGACGGAGACGGCACCCACTCGGGCGACTCCGACGACGAGGGGACGGACGAGACAGCGAGCGATGATGACGATGACGACGATGACGACGATGACGACGATGACGATAAC
>QKPP01000151.1:0-35688 GCA_006508105.1 Myxococcales bacterium FL481
CTCCGGCGACGGCTACGGCTACGGCTACGGCTACGGCTCCGGCGACGGCTACGGCTACGGCTACGGCTACGGCTCCGGCGACGGCTACGGCGACGGCGGGGGTCATGGATGAATCCGGAACTCGATTACGACACCCGCCAGATGCTCTCGCGACGACGCCGCCAAGAGGCCGGTGACGTTGTGCGGCTCATCGACGTGATACGTGACGACCTGGATTCCGCGCCTTGCGCGGAGGTAGCGTGCGCTGAACGGACGCAGCGCGCGGGAATGGGCCACGGACGGCCTGTTTTCTCTGAGGGGGTCGAGTTGGTACGTGGTGGCCAGGGGCGCGAGCCCCAAGAACTGAGCGATTGTGCGCGGGTGTTCCTTTTCGTTGCCGGGCTGAGTTTGGCGCTCGCCGCGCTCTCGATGTTGGGGGTGCTGTGATGCTTGAGTTGCTCGGCTTCCTCGCGTCCGTGTACACGTTCGCCCAACTGTTGGACTACGCCAGCGAGCCGCGTGATCGCGGGCGCTTGCCGTGCTACCTACTCGCGTTCGCCGCGTTCTGGTGTGTTGCGGTGAGCGCGGTCATTGTGATTGGGGGTGCGGGATGAGTCTGAAGTTGACGCAACAACTGTCCGCGTCCGCCGAGTGGGAATCGCTCAGCCAGGACACACGGGACTCGATCGAGGCGATGGTTGCGGATCGACGCGCGAAGAAGGACCGCGCCGACTCGCTTTGCACACAGATCGTCCAGCGAATCAGCTACTTCCAGGAGGGCGTGCAGGACGGCGCGGCTGACCCTGAGTGGCTGCGATTGGCTCGCACGGCTCTGGATGAGTTGGAGGGGATGCAGTGATCTGCCCCGCCTGCTCCGCCACCACCGAAACCGTACCCGCGGACCCCGCGTGCGGCATCCCTCACTCAATCGAGGCGTGCCCGGAATGTGATTGGTGGGAGCGGGTGGATGCGTTGGATGAGGATGCGGTAGAGGTTGAAGCAGGAGGTAACTGATGGCAAAGAACATCGACGTACTCATTGATGACGGCACGTCTAACGAGTGCCTGTACACCAACGGCCAGCGATGGGAGCACGTCGGGGAGGTCACGGTCTACGCCTGTGATATCGCCGAGGCATGTGGCGACGAGCCGAGCATTGTTCGGCATCACCGCGTCTTCATGGGTGGCGCTGAGTGGCCGGAAGAACTCAACGAGAGCGTCTTGGCAGAGTTGCAGGGTGCCGACGATGCCTAACCCCGTATGGCCCGGAAACGAGCGGATCCGTGAAGCGATGAGCGACCGCCCCGCGTGCGAGGTCTGCCACGACGCGCCGGAGGGTTGCACCAACTGCCGACCATCCGAACCGCTCGCCCCGTTCGTCGCGGTGCCGCTTCACCCAGGCTTGCCGCCGTTCGTCGCTGTTCCTTTGGATGCTACGGAGAGGCAGGGCCAGTGAAGATCAACCATTGCGAACAAGGCTCGCATGAGTGGTGGGATGCCCGCGTGGGGATACCGAGCGCATCCAACTTCTTCCGCATCATCCAGCCGGTCAAGGGGGAGCTATCCAAGCAGGCCGACACCTACATCGATGAACTCATAGCCGACCGCCTGAGCGGCACCCCAAGCGACGTTGGCGCGATGACCTCACGCGCGATGGAGGACGGCATCAACCGTGAGCCCGAGGCCCGCCAGTGGTATCGGGAGAGCCACACCGACATGATGATGGAGGAAGTCCGGGAGGTCGGGTTTGTCACCACCGACGATGGGGCTTCTGGTTGCTCACCGGACGGGTTGATCCATCGTCTTACGGGTGACGAGTGGATCCCCGTCCGTGGGCTCGAACTCAAGTGCCCACTGCTCAAGACCCATATTGGGTATCTACGCGACGGCGGACTGCCGAGCGCGTACCGGATCCAGGTCCACGGGGCAATGGCGATCACTGGGCTTCCGTGGGACTTCGCATCTTGGGTGCCTGATGTCTACGGGGTGCCGCCACTTCTGATCCGGCTGGAGCCCGACGAATTTACCGAGAAGGTGCGCGACGCGCTCGCGCAGTTTGCAGAGAGGTATTCACAGGCATGGACGCAGTTTGAAAGCATGAGGCTGGAGCCGGTGGCTGACGAGAGCCACCCATTCTGATGGGAGTGAACATGGGAACGGAACTGGCGATGACAAGCGACCCAACTCCGATGCAGATCATCCGGTCGCTAGTCGAGAATGATGCCGTAGACACCGACAAGCTCAAGTCACTAATGGACCTGCAGCACGAGTGGGAGTTGAGGCAGGCCCGCAAGGGCTACGCGGAGGCGCTGACGCGGTTTCAATCGGAGTGCCCGCCGATCACCAAACTCAAGGCGGCGGATCGGTACAAGTACGCGCCATTCGAGGACATCATGCGGACCATCCGGCCCCACCTGCAGGACGCGGGACTGTCTGTCTCGTTCTCCTGCGAGCAGGTGGACGGCAAACTTCAGACCACTTGCTACATCCAACACGGCATCCATCGTGAGGAGCACACGGTCACGCTGCCGGTCCCCGAGATGCGGGTGAACGCGACGCAGCAGATGGGAGCCGCGATCAGCTACGGCAAGCGGTACGCCCTCACAGCGGCGCTCAACATCGTTGTTGAGGACGAGGACACCGACGCGCGCAACCTGGGGCCTGTGGCGACGATCACGGAGGATGAGGCGATCGAGTTGCAGGAGTGGATGGAGTCGCTGGACGTTGACCCGTCCCGCCTGACGAGTCACTACGGCATTGAGCGGATCATCGACCTACCCCGCGCCAAGTTGTCTCACGCGCGGTCCAACCTCAAGAAGATCGAGGATAAGCGTTGAGCCCATGTTCCGCCCCTCCCGCGCGTTCCGTGCGCGGCGGGGGGCTTCCTCTCTCCTTCGATCCCCCTCCCCGCCCGTGACTGGGCGGGTTGAGGGTTTCCCATCTTGGTAAGACTCGCGGCCCGGTGCGTAGCTGGGCGCGGGTTTAGAAGGCGCAAGGACGCGCTATGAAACAAGAGGCATTCGACCATCCGAAACTTGCTGGGCTGGTAGATGCGCTAGAGGACATCGGTGTCCCGAACCCATCTCTGGTGGCTGTCGGCGTCCTTGAAACACTGTGGAATCTCGCCGCCAGAAACCGCATGGACGATGGGCGATTGAAGGGCTGGAGTCCCCGGTTCACAGAGCGAAAACTGGGCTGGGAGGGCGAAAACGGGGCTCTCGTTGACGCGCTGCTATGCCACGGATGGCTCGACCGAGACGGCGATACGTTGGTCATTCACGACTGGAAAGACCACGCTCCGAGGTACGTCCAATTGAGGCGTGAGCGCACAGCGCGCGCACAACGAGCGCACAACGGCGCACAGTGTGCGCCAAGTGGCGCACCACCACAGCCTCTACCTCAGCCACAGCCACAGCCACAGCCTCTACCCAAATCATCTGCACGGTCGCGGGCAAGCCGCGACACGTGCCGGTGGTTGCCGGAGTCTGGGTTCGAGGGAATCACCGACACCGACAGGGCTGGATGGGTGAAGGCGTACCCCGCCCTGGACATCAGCGTCCAACTCGCCCGGATGCATGAGTGGCTGATCTCGAATCCAAGCAAGGCCCAAAAGAAATACTGGCGGCGGTTCATCACGAATTGGCTCGCACGAGCACAGGAGCAAGGCGGTGACAGAGCAAGCAACAAGGCCGGAGGTCGGCTTGGCCGGATCGACGCACCCGCTGGGAAGTACGACCACCTGCCTGGAAGCACCGCAAGCAAGGCCGCTGCGTCTCAGCCCAACGGCTCGGCCATTCCCGAAGGGCAACCAAGCCCGAGACCGGCGGCGGGTTCCGTCTGACATCCGGGAGCGAATCGCCAAGTGCTGCGCCGACGGGCTCAGGTGGCCCCTGGTGTTCGTTGGAGCGGCGGGGACCGGCAAGACGTGTGCCGCGCTTTGTGTGCTGGACTGGGCGGCGTGCGGTCGGAAGTACTGGACGATGGCGGAGCTTTGCACGGAACTCATCTCCGTGCAGGCTGGTGAGCGCGAGTACGGGCAAGTGACCGACTCACCGCGCTGGTGGTGGGAGCGTTACGCCGAGCGTGGCCTTGTGTGCATCGACGAAATCGGGGCGCGCGAGAACGTGTCCGACTTCCACTACGAGACGCTCAAGCGGGCGATGGACAGCCGTGAGGGCAAGCCCGTTGTGTTGATATCCAATGAGCCCATCGACCGCCTAGCCCGCATCTACGACGATCGTGTGGCGTCTCGGATGGCGGGTGGAACTGTCATCGAGTTTGGTGGACCCGACCAGAGGTTGACGCAATGACTGGCGAAGAAATCTTCGACCTGCGAGGCGACGGCGTTGACTGGAGCGACATCGTGCGGGTGTCCGGTGAGAAGCGCACCACGCTCAACAAGCGGCTGGTGGTGTACTGCGAGAACAACGGCTTGGCATTCCCACGGTGCCGAGCGAAGGCGGTGTACATGTCCGGAACCCGGCGGGCGACCCGTCCCAGGTGGCGGACCATGCCTGATGGGAACGTGTCCCCCGCGTGGCGTGATTGGGTCGCTCGCCTTGTGCGCGACGAGCACGGCAATTGGTGGGACGGTGAGCGGAGGGTCGGATGAGGATCGTCCACATTGACGGCTACCAGCAATTTGCGCAGCGATACCAGCGGCGCGGGATCAGCGGGGTCAACGACTACCTGATCGACGCACAGATCGAGCGCCGCATCGGCAACACCGACGCGGCGTATTGGGACGGCTGGTATGGCAGACCACAGAGCGACAGCTACACCGCGAGTCAGCGGAGATGGTACGAGTTGGGGCGGAGAGCAAAGAGAGGTGCGGCATGACGGCTCGCAAGTTCAAGCGGGCTCGGTGTTGGCGGCTTCGTCATCCCATTGCCCTGTACGTTACGTCCAAATCAACTGGCGCTGAGCGTGGCTTGTCGTACAGCAAAGAGTGCTGTTTCAAGGGTGTGCATCATCGTCGGGTAGAGCAGTTCGTATCCGATTTCTTGCATGGCCGAACCGACGTGCCGTTGGGTCGTGTCCGAGTGTGGCCAAGAGCCCGGAAGGGGGTGGCGTGATGCTGCAACTGCACGGATGTTGGCCCTGCGGCTGGCTGGAAAGCTTGCTGGAGAGGGCCGAGTGGGTCACGGTTGGCAAATGGAAGCAATGCAAGTGCCCACGATGCGGGCGCATATTGGAACAACGTCCGGCTGACAAACCAAACGCAAGGAGGCCGCGTGATGCCGACTGACCGACCGACCGAGGAAGAAGTGCTGCGGAATCTGTACCGGGTCTGCGAACGACTGTGCAACGCGGTCGACAACGCGGCGGATGACATCGGGCACGAACCACTGGATGCGATCTACCGCGATCTTGGTCCGGCCACTGATGCAGCCCGCCGCTACCTCGCATCGCGGGAGCAGCCCGACCTCGCGTCAAGCGAGTTTGGATTAGCCCAGATGAAGCAGCCCGAGCAGCCGTGTGAGGAGGCGCGGGATGGTGAGACCGAGGCAGAGATTGAACACTTCTGCCCATACAACAAGACAGAAGGACCATGCTGTTGTGACGGGTGCGAGGCTGACGCCGAACTCACCCGCCTCCGCGCCGAGAACGAGCGGCTGAGGGGGGAACTCATTGACGCCCTTATTGACACGGTAGACATGGGTTGTCATGTCAACGACAGCGGCAAGTGGAAGGGCTGGATTGATACCGGCGCATCATCGACTTACATGGGGACGATGGACCGGCTCGTTGAATTGGGACGCATGGAGAAGCACCCGGATGGGGTTGGCAGGATGCAGTTCTACCGGTGGCTCCGCCCGGACGAGAAGGAAGGGAAGAAATGAGTCTCTACCCATCAGGCGAGAGCGACCTTGCAAGATTCGCAAGGGCTAAAGCCATCCATGACCAAGATGTCCTAAGACGCATCGACGCCCTCACCGCCCGCGTGGAGGAACTGGAGAAGGCAAGACTGCGGCAAGCCGGAGTGCATCCGGACGTGATGATTATGCCGAACGACTCCATCCCCCGCTCCGAACTCGAACGGCGGATTGAGGCGGTTATGAAGGAGTGGCATAGCGGATCGACAAACCATCTGCGCAACATCCTCCGCAAACACATCCTCGGGAGGGCGGGTGATGGCTAAGCGCGTCAATTCCAAGGCGAAGGGCCGATTGGGCGAGCAGAAGTGGTCGCGTCAACTCAACGACTGGGGCATCGAAGCACGGCGCGGAGTGCAGTACCAAGGTGGCCCCGACTCACCCGATGTCGTCACGCCGTCGCTCAACATCCACTGGGAGGTGAAGTACGGGTATCCGTGGGAGAAGATGAATCCGGGGAGTAAGGCGCTGGGGGATGCTTGGGAGCAGGCGTACCGCGAAGTGCCGCACCGTCGAGGCGAAGTCATGGCCCGCAGACCCGTTGTCGCATGGAAGCCGAAAGGGACGCGCGTGTGGCTGCTAACTTGGCTCCACAACGACCGCCTTGTCACCGCCGTCGCCACCAAGGAACTCATACTGGAGTTGGGACGATGAGCATTACGCCGCAACAAGCGATAGAACACCTTGGGAAGATCGCATCAGAAGTGCCGGGACGGCGAGGCTGCTCGCTGGGCTCTCTCTGTCCTCCGGAAGTTGCCCGTGACGGCGGATGGGGTGCCGGTGGCTCCCAACGTGGATGACATGTGCGAGGTATGGGCGGTTGTACCTCTCGGTGGTTACTCAGGGAATGAGAGAGAGTCATTCACGCAGAAGAAGCCGCCCGCATTGCGCAAGGGCATCGTCCGGGAGGGCAGTCCACTGGACTGGGATCAGGTTGAGTTTGGTGACGGCGGAGGCTTGTGGTACTCATGTCCGGTCAGCGAGACGTACTCAACGGAAGCCGCAGCCCTAGCCGCACAGGAGCAAAGCAAGTGACCAACAGAACCTCCCGAATCTGGACCCACACCACGGACCTGCGAGGCGACCCCGATTACATACGCGGGCTGGCTCCACGGTACTTCAGGGACTGCCGCATGGAGGAATGGGCGTTGGAGGGCGCGGAGTCGCCTGCGGAGACGCACTGGTTCTGGATGCCGTTCGGTCGCGCGAGCGCTGTATACGAGTGGGACCCGATGGGGATGGGAACGACGCGGCGTGAACAGTTCAGACAATGTCTAGCAATCGTCGCCGACCGCAAGCAGACCGGCTGGTATGACGGGATGAGGACGCGGGCAAAAGGCATCGCGAAGCCGTCACAGATCGTGGACGAATCGGTAGAGCTGTTGGAAGCGGCACACGGCGGATACGCGCCCATTCTCGGGCTCGACATGTCTGTTACCCGCGAAGCCATCATGACATGGATAGCTATTCACTACATGTTGAAGCTGACGCAGGATTTTGTAGCCTACGGCGAGCCCGTGCCCGACGTAGAACGCCACCATCCGCCCGTCTTTCTCGACGGATACTTCGCGCAGTTGCACGTGTTGCGCCACCGGCTGGACGACCTGTACCCGCACAACCCCGCAACGGTCACGGTCATCATCAACCGCTTTGAGGTCGGCAAGCGGCTCGGACTCGGCACAGGCTGGCACCAGCAAGAACGCGAGCAGTACATGTCCGAGGCCAAGTGGTGCCTGGACAACGGGTACGCCGTGTCAATCGACCTGACGGAGTGGAACGACCAAGAGTGGGGCGACTTCGGGGAGGCGTTTGAGGAACTGGGGCAGGCGGAGGAAGTCAACGCCGCGTAATCGGCGCGTCAGCCGGGCCTGACCTCGCTTGATTGCGGGGCGGGCTTTTCACAGATACAATGGGCCAACTCCCATCCGTCTGACGCGCCGGAACGGGAGAACGACCAATGCCGCCAAGGATGGCGACAGCGGGGGGAATACGGGGGGCCGCAGATGGCGGGTAAGCCCAAGTACGGGCAAGCCATCCGCGCCGCCGTCTTGGGTGACATCCGAGACGGGATGCCCATATCTACTGCCGCCACAAAGCACAACATCCCCAGGCCAACCGTTCAGCACTGGGTCCGCGAGACTGGCGACAAAGGTAAACAACAGGTTAGTTCTGGCCCCAAGGATCTTGGGGCTCCAGCCGATCCACTCGATGTTCCGGTAGATCGCCGAGAGCAGGATGGTTCATGCTCCATCGTCACAGCGGACCGCCCGCGACGCCTGGACGAAATGTACGAGCTGTTCGGCATCGACCCGGCCCAATGGGTCTGCACGCATCTGCGCGCCAATGAGTGGGAAGGGTTCTACCGACTCCGGGCCGAAGACGGGCACCGAAAGGTGAAGCTCTGGCAGACCCGCGCGATATTCAAGCGCGTGCTGGATGGTCTTATGGAGCAGCAGTTAGCTGAGTGGCTGAAACAGCACACAAAGCCGCTCGCCGCCGGGAGGATCCGTCGCCTGGGAAAAGCCGAAGGCCCCAACGTGAACATCGTCTGGGGCTTCTGGGATGCCCATATCGGAATGCACGCCTGGAACCAAGAGGTGCGCGAGGATTTCAGTCTGGGCATTGCGGTCAATCGCTGCAAGAACAGTGTGGACGATATGGTGCGGCGTTTGGAGGGGAAACGCATCGAGGCGATCCACTCGCCGGTCGGAAACGACTTCATGCACTTCGATTCGGTCCGCAACACCACCACCTTCGGAACGCATCATCTGGACTGCGATTCAAGGTACGCCAAGGTGTATGTGGCGGGTCTAGAGGTTCTGATCTACATGGTCGAGCGGGCGCTGCAGATCGCCGATCGCGTGGTTCTCTACTACGTCCCCGGCAACCACGACTATACCACGGCATTCACGATGATCGCCGCGCTCAACCAGCGGTTCATCCAGGAGCCGCGTGTAGAGGTCCGGATGGGGGCCGAGCCAAACAAGGTCATCACGTTCGGTACGACGTTCATTGGTCTGGACCACGGGAACAACGTTCGGGACCGGATGTACGAAACGCTGTTTTCCAGCAATCCGGACACCAAGCAGGCGTGGGCCATGGCGACCTGGAAAGAGGTCCAGATCGGGCACACGCACCAGCGCAAGGAGCACATGTTCAAGGGTGTCACGCCGTGCAATGGGTTCTTGGTGCGAACCAATCCGAGCCTGAGCAATGTGGACTACTGGCACCATTCGCAAGCGCTCACGGGCGAGCCGGTCAAGTCGGTCGAGGCGTGGGAGTATGAAGACCACGGGTACGTGGGATCGCATGTGACGTGGGCTCGGGATGACGAGAGGCCCCAGGGATGACCATCAGCACCATGAACCTGGAAGACCAAGAGCGTTGGCGTCCGGTCTATGAGCGCCTGTTCATGGGCGAGGCCCACGTACACCCCCCCACCGACGACCAACTCAAAGCCTGGGGCCTCCGGTTCGCCGCGCTGAAGTACATGCGGGCCTGCAAGGCGGGAACAAACACGATCTGCAACGCGATGGATGAGCCCGATGAGTCGTTCATCCGGATGTTTGAGAACTTCCATGAGGACATCGGGGAGTCCATGCGGGGGCGGTATGGCTAAGAAGGCGCAGCGAAAGACCGCAAGCCCAAGGCGCAAGAAGACTGCCATCGAAGCGCTGCAGGACCTTGCCATCCAGATGGGCGAACGGTCGCTCGGTGGGGTGGCCGCGGTGGTCAGTCTCCGGGGCGACGACGGCAAGGAGTACATGCGGATCCTCCATCTACCGAGCATGAGCGAGAGCGATGCTCGGGCGATGCTGTTGGAGGCGTACCGCAACGGGTTCACGAGCGATGAGGATGAGGACATGGACGCGGGCTGATGCATCCCTGCGTCCAGCGGGACTCCCCCGGCCTATGGGCGAAATGCCCGTGCGGGGGATTGCGGATAGAATGCGGCACGTCACACTCTCACCCGCATGGACGCAGGGGCCGGGAGTTGACGGATGCAACAGACGCATACGGTGAGCCGAAGGCTGGCGGGGGCGGTGATCCTCTGCGCGGTCGCGGCGGTGCATATCAGCCACAACGCGGGCTGCGCCCTGTTTGATCGGGACGCGACCCCGCAGGCCCAGTACGCCAGTCTGCAAGACGCATTCATCGCGGCGCAGACGGCGGCGCTCATCGCCCATCGCACGGGCCAGATCGACCCCGCAGACTGGGAAGTCACTTGGAAGCCGCTGCTCGACGCGGGTGATCGGATCCTGGACGACATGGAAGCGGCGCTGGCTGCTGGCGAGGACATCGACCTACAGCGGGTTGCGCTGCGGAGTATCTTGACGCAGTTGCGTGAGGTCGAGAATGGGTCCTGAGTGGGTGGCACTGGCAACGGCGGTGGTGCGGCTGATTGACCAAGCAATCGAGCCGAAGGCCGGGGTAGACCCTGAACTGCTGGCATCCCGCACCGAACTCCGCAACCTACTGGCCGACCAAATCCGCGATAGCGGGGAGGAAACCAATGAACGGGACTAAGCCATGGTGGCAATCAACCGGCATGTGGGGCGGCATCGTTGCGACCCTCACGCCGATCATCGGCGCGCTCGGCTACGCCATCAGTGAGCAGGAACAGCAGCAAATCGTGGTAGGCATCACGACGGTCATCACTGTGATTTCCGGCGTCGTTGCTACTAGGGGGCGGAAGGTCGCCCGGAAGGAAATCAAGTGACCAACGCCTTATCGCCCCGCCAACTCAGCGAACTCATCGCGCTAGTAGCACAGTGCCCCGACATCGTGCGCGGCATCCTGCAAGCACACTTGGAGGCGGGTGGCAGCCGGGAAGACTTCCCGCTGTCGGTCCCGTATATGTCTGATTTCGTTGACATGTTCTTTTAGCACGGAGGCTTAGCCCTTGTTCGGATACCTCATCGCTCTCACCGTTGCCGCCGCCGCGTCCCAGTCGGTCAACCACGACCTACCGGACTACGCATCGGCGGCGCTCTGCCCTGTTGACCAGACCTCTTGCGGGTACGTCTCCGGCTCGGGCTGGGGCTACATCACCTGTCCCGATCAGGACTCGATGGATTGCGTTCTGAACAAGTGGGACCAGTGGGATACCGACCTGCGGGGCAAACTCGGCGCGGCGTGCTACCTGTGGGAAGAGTGCGACGACGACGCGGCTTGCGAGCAAGGCGTCATCGACGCCTGGTGCGACCAGCTGGAAAACATGCTGGACGACCTCGCCGAACTCGCGGACGACTGTGATTGCTTGCTGACGACTGTGAGCACCTGACCATGCCCGGCCAAGGCCCAACTAACAACGACTTCGTATCTCACCGCGAGTTCAGCGAGTTCAAAACTGACGTTGACCAGCGGTTCGACCGCATCGACGGCGGAATCCGCTCTCTGGCCGACAAGATCGACAGCCGGGGCCAAGTCAATTGGGGCTGGATCACAGCGGGCATTACGTTGATGTTTACCGCAATCCTCTGGATGACCGGCCAGCAGAACGCGGTCTTTGAAGGCGACATTAAGCGGGTGGATGAGAAGCTGACCACCGAGATGGATGCCCAGGACGAAGCGCTCGCCGACACCAAGCAAGGTCTGCAAAGACTCGACTCTAGCTTGCAACGCGAGATGCGAGACCTTGATAGCGTGGCGTCCGTCAGGCTGGACCAACTCGACACCGTTTTGCAGCGAGAGTTCAACCTGTCTCTCGCCCCTATTGCGAAGGCCGTGGACGACCTGCATGCCCGGATGCTGAAAGACGATGAGCGGGAACTGCGGGACGCGGCCAACATGTTCCAGATGGCGGACCATGACGCATTCCGGGAACGAGAGTTCGAGCCACTGGAGAAGCGAGTCAACGCAATCGAGTCGAGTCGCTGGGGACGGGATGACGGGCTGGCAACGCGCGAGCGGCTGGCGCGGCTAGAGGCGATTGTTGAGGCGATGAAGGGCGGTGGGTTGTGAATCAGTACAACACTTGTTGCGCGGCGACGGAGTAGGCGATGGGCGTTTTGTTTACGGCAGCGGACAATGATTCGGTGTACGGGTCTACTCCGCCCGTTACATACCCAGGTCGGTTTACGGTTGTCTTCGAGGTGACCGAGAATCCGCCGGGCGCACAAGCCCCGGTCTATATGGGCGACAAGGATTCGTCTTCAGGACACCTGGAGCCGCTGATCCAGACAGACGGCACGATTACGTTTCGGGACCGTGGCACATCATCCACCACCGTTCAGACGGCCAACTCAATAAGTACCAGCGGCAAGAACGTGCTCTCTTGTATTTGGGCCAACAACGGTGGCGGTGGGTCTGATTACCAGATCAAGATCAAGCTCAACGGCGGAAGCGCGGATACTTATACCACTGGCCTGACCGGATCCGGAGCGAACTGGGACCGCGTTGCCATCGGGCGGCTCATGGATTCTTCGCCAGCGGGTGCCTTTTCTGGCAAGATACACGGCATCATCTGGGGCAACGACGACGATTCATTTGCCGACCACGACCAGGTGTGGAACAGTGGCACGGTTCTGGATGTCAATACCGAGACGTTCGGTGCAAACGTCGTCACACGATGGCCGCTCGACGGCACATCCGGCAACACGGTCACCGGCACAGACACCGAGATCGACGACGCGATCGGCAGTGCGGACCTCGACACAGTTGGGGGCTCGCCCGAGTACGTCGATGATGAGGTCCTGTTCCCAACGGCGCAAGGCAATGGCTTTGATGTCGTACTGACTGCCACGAACGAGACCACGGGGAACTACACAGTCAAGGCTGGCACGCTGTCCTCTGAGACGACGAGAACCATCCAGAGCGTTCGCCGCATCAGCGCCACACAGGTCCGTATCAGACTCGCCAATGGCGAACGGATCCTGTCAGGTCAGTCCGTGCTCGTTTCCGACACGGCACAGGGCGTCACCGACGAAGCGGCAACGAACAGCAGCGAGCAGGCCACCAACAAGATCGTTGACCGTGGGCTCGCCATCAACTTCACGACGCTGAACGAGGCGGATGTTGGGCTGTTCGTCACCGGAGAGTTTCAGTACAAGGGCTCCAACCACCCACAAAGCGCCACGTACACGCCCGGCTCCGGCGAGGAGCAATACCGCTTTGTCGCGGCGATGCTCAACCCGCCCGCAGGTCAGGACGAGACGCACCCGTTCCACGAGGACAGCGGGACATACGACGCTGGCGACGCCTTCACGCTCGGAACCTCTCTCACCGAGGATGACGTGCTGGTCTTCGCGGTCAGCTACCCGGAACTCGACACGCACGCCACGAGCACGGCCTTTTCGCTCGGCGATGTCGTCAAGGAGGCGGGCAATTTCTTCCGTTGCACCACGGCGGGCACGACATCAGGGACCAAGCCGTCATTCACAACCGAAACCGTCAACGACGGAACAGCGGTCTGGACGCGCGAGGTTGGCCCGAACAACTCGCTGGTGCAGAAATGCACACTGCTCGCCTACGTTGGCTCCACGCTCAAGAGTCAGGAGACCTTCCGGTGCGCGTGGAACGACTCGGCCACCAAGACCTACTACACCACCGCCGACATGAACACCGGCCTCCTGCCGGGTGACGCAGCCGTAGCGGGTCAAGACGACCTTGCTGACGCGGAGGCCAACACTCGGTATCCGTGGTTCGAGTTGGGCTACGTGGATGGCGCACACGACGACCACCAACCCCAGCAGCAGATGGGCGTGCTGTACGGACGCGACTTGTGCGGGAGAGCGGCGCTGGCGGTCCAGGTCGCCATGTCGGACACGAGTTACACAGACACGCTCGTCGAGTACCTCGTGCAGCGCGGCATCGACTACATCGGCATCCGGGAGGCGGGCGGCTACTGGCGAGGTCTGGAGGGGTTCTCCAATGGTCGCATCATCCTCCCCCTGTTCGCCGCTGCGGTGCTCGAAATCACAACAACCGCAATGCCCATTCTCCGCGTTCCCAAGTCCGGGTCGGAATCCGAGGACGACTGGCGGGGCATCGCGGAGTTCGCGGAGCAGATGCGCTACATCGACACCGCCACCTTCGACGCCGATATCCAGGGTGGGTACGACTACTTCGACGGCAATGCGGGCACGTGGGTCAACCCGGCCAATGCCCCGAGCACTTACAGCGACAGCCCGAGCAACGCCTACTTCCCGGCCACCATCCGTGACACTTGGGAGCACGTGCCCGAGTGGATTCCGCGCGGGTGGGATCCAACCGGAACCGGCTCGGCAACCACATCCGGCCCCCGCTGGGATGCGGGCTCAACATATCGCTTGTGCTGTACGGCGGTCAACTGGGGCCTTCTTGAATACATGATCTATGCCTTCAACCTTGAGGCTGAATCTGGAGTCGATGCGTTCCTCGACTACATGGCCCGGTACTACCTGATCGAGGGCGCGGACTCGTCGCAGTACAAAGCCACATTCAAGACGCTGCGGGATACGCACCTTTCAACGCACCAGCCGACCTACGCAATAGCCTCAGCATCACTAGTAGGCTCCACGCTCACGCTCACGTTCAACCGCTACACCACATGGAGCGCCGCCAACGACGGGGCATTTACCGTCGACTCTGGCTCACTCGGCGCATGGTCTCAGACCGGACCCCGCACGTGGCAATCAACGGTCACCGGAGGACCGCCAACTACGGTCAGCTACGCATCAGCAAGTGGTGACGCGGTAGATGCCGAGAACAACGCGCTGGCGGACCAGACGAATGTTGCCATCGACTCCACCGCCCCCACGCTCAGCAGCCCAACCGCCACCGCAACAGGGGACAGCACGGGCACGGGCTCGGTCTCGACGGATGAGGGCAACGGGACGCTGTACTTCGTGGTGACCGACTCAGCCACGAGCCCCAGCGCAGCACAGGTCAAAGACCGCACGGACCACACCGGAGACCCCGCGCAAGACGCGGACGACCAAGCGGTATCGGGCACGGGAGTCCAGAACATCAGCGGCGGATTCACCGGCCTGGAAGCAGGAACCACCTACTACGCCCATTACATGCACGAGGACGCGGCAGCAAACCAATCCAGCGTGTCAACGTCCGCGGGATTCACAACCACCGGGGGCGACAGCGGGTCCGGGTGGTTCAATAGCGCGGCAATAACGGCGTTCATGATTCAGAGGGCACGGCGCAAGCGAGCGGATGACGACCGCTCGGAAAGCAAGTTGATATGACTGGGCAGCCCCAAGATCACGGGGGGGGCACGGGGGGCCGCTACGCCACACGGACCCGCAAAGGCATGGCGATGCTGCAGCGCATGGTCGAGGCCGGGGGCATGGCCCCGGAAGACCTGCAGCGTGCCAAGGCGTTCGCCCAGTCGATCATCGAGCTAGAGAATGCTTCGGTGCGTGACAAACTCCGCGCCAACGAGCTGGTCATGGCGATCAGTAAGCACACGGCGGCAATGGGGATCGAGCTTGAGCGGCTTGAGCGTCTGGACGCGGGCGAGGCAACGGAGCGGGTTGAGCAGCACACGGTAACGGTGCCCAAGGTCGCTAGATTGGATGATGAGTGACGGCGGTACACGTCAACCTGCCCGGCCTCTACGACGCGCAGCACGATGCGTTTTTCAACGATGCGCGGTACTCGGTATGCGAGGCGACCACAAAGGGCGGCAAGACGCTCGGGGCTCTGGTGTGGCTCGCGTCGGAGTTGCTGAAAGACCCGCGCCCGCTCAATTGGTGGTGGGTGGCACCGGTCTACACCCAGGCCGAGATCGGCTACCGGCGCGCCAAGAAGATGTTTGATGGCATCTATGAGCGGGCCAACGACACCAACATGTACCTGCTATTCAGCGGGGGCAAGCGGTGGGTCTTCAAGTCTGCGGAGAAGCCCGACAACCTGTACGGTGAGGACGTAGCCGCGGCGGTGCTCGATGAGTTCACCCGTATGCGAGAGGACGCATGGATTGCGGTACGCTCCACGCTGACCGCCACCAATGGCCCGATTCGGATGATCGGCAACGTCAAGGGGCGAGGTAACTGGGGCTACAGGATCGCCCGTAAGGCCCAAGGCAGGGCGAAGGGCTACCACTACTCCAAGATCACCGCGGACGATGCTGTGGCGGCTGGGGTGTTCTCAAACGAGGAACTAGACGATGCCCAGCAAGCGCTCCCGCATGACGTGTTCCGCGAGCTGTACTACTGCGAACCAGCCGACGACGGTGGAAATCCATTTGGAATCGAGGCAATCGGGCGCGTGGTTGGTCCACTATCGGATCGGCGAGCGGCGGTTTACGGCGTGGACCTTGCGAAATCAGTCGATTGGACCGTTATCACTGGGCTCGATTCTGACGGACGGGTCTGCTACTTCGACCGATGGCAGCGCCGGTCATGGGACGAGACCGAAGCCGCGCTGGTGGCGCAGATTGGCGACACGCCCGCTCTTGTGGATTCGACGGGCGTTGGCGACCCGATCTATGAGCGCCTTGCGCGGCGGTGCCCCCAGGTTGAGCCGTTCGTGTTCTCATCGAACCGGAAACAGCAACTCATGGAGGGCGAGGCCGTAGCGATTCAGCAGCAACGGACCACGATCCTTGAAGGCGTGATGCGCAACGAGTTCGAGGCGTTTGAGTACAACGTGACAAGTACAAACGGGCGTGTCACTGTTCGGTATACTGCGCCTGATGGGTGTCACGATGACTGCGTGTGCTCGCACGCTCTGGCGGTTCACAAGTTGGGCCAGATCGTGCCGGTCAGCGCTTCGGTCGTGTGGCACGGCAAGCAAGAAACCACGGATGACCCGGATGAGGGCCTGACGCTCGCGGAGATTGAGCGGCGGCGCGTCCGGGAGTTTGCTATGGGGGGTCGGATATGAGTACGCCGGTGACTGGCACATGGTCGCAGTCGTTTGCGGGCCACATTTTCCCGATGGGCGACGATGAACGGGTGACGATTCGCGTTGACCAAGCGCGCGGCATTCTCGCCGAGTTGGCTGAGGCCAAGCGGGAGGCGCAGGTCAATTGGCTGCGGGCGGAGGCACTCAAGGTCCAAGACTCGGACGATAAAGCGTGGGCGTGGTTCTATGGTCGTCTGCAATCCGTCACGGGGCGGGAACAGCCCTTGAGCCATCGTCCCGAACCCTACCCCGAAGCAGAGGAGGGTCGGTGATGGGCGACATCGTAACCAAGCACTGCGAATGGTGTGGGGCCCCGTTTGAGTCTTACGTGCCGCAGCGGATTTACTGCGGAGAGCGGGTATGTACGAATGAGCGAAAGAGGGTGCATAGGGCCAGCAAGCGGGCCGGAGATGTGCGGGATGCGTCCCGATACGACCGTTACGACATCAGCGATTTGCAGGACATGGCGGCGGACGTGTTTGTGTCCTCCTGGGTCGGTCTGGTGGTTGAGGAGGTCACGGAGGGCGGGTTTACGAGCGTGAGCGCCCTTGCCAATGCGCTGACCCAGGTGCGGGACCGCTACAAGGAGATTGCGAAGACGAGCGAGAGACAACTACGGGGGGCCGATGCCAGAACCAATGGAAACGCCGGAAACGGTCAAGCCGGAAACCGTGCTGCACAGCATCCACGACCCCGGCACGCGAAACAGCGCCAAGGCGTGGATGACAAGCCGCGAAGCCGTTATCCGCAGGTTCGAGGCTTTGGAAAGATGGTGCCAGCGGTTAGAGTCGGTAATTGAAGAGTTGAAGTCGGAAGTTGAGGAATTGAAGGCAAGCCAAGCACAAGACCAAGGGGGGTCGGAATGATTAAGCGTATTCGGCGTATGCTGGGGCTGGAGCGACCATGTCCTCCGTTGAGTGCGATAGCTATCTGGGATGCGGACAGGTGGGGGCCGCTGAGCAGGTACGGAGTTGAGTTGACATCTGTAGAGAAGATTGCTCTGGGCGCGATGAGTGAGCGCGCGAGTGCATTGAAGGGGGCCAGCGAAAGGCCACGCAGTGGGGCTACTGACACGGATTGACAACGCGATTGACGTGCTGCGGGGCAGAGTCCCCGTCACCGCTGCCACATTCAAGGGCGGCGACGAGACGCATATCCGCCGCATCGAGAACCCCGACGACATCGAGCGGGCCGAGCACTACCACGGGTGGGTCGGCATCGCTGTCAATCGCACCGCCCAGCAGGTGGCCGACCGGCAGATTCTGGTCTACCGCCGCAAGTCGGCATTGCAGAGCGCTTTCGAGACGCGCCGCATCCGTGCCAAGAGTAACCGCGCCGAGTGGCGTCGAATCAAGGCTGGCATGTACGGGCCGGTGGCGCAGAAGATTGCCGAGCGGGACGACGAGATGGAGGAGGTCAAGGACCCCTGCCACCCGCTCAAGAAGCTCATCGACAAGCCGAATCCGTGGCAGTCGCGAGTCCAGTGGGTGGAGGCGATGGATGCCCATATCTCGCTGTACGGCAACTCGTACATTGCCCCGGTGGTGGGCGCGAGCGGTTGGCCGGTGGAGTTGTGGGGTCTGCATCCCGCGTTCGTGAAGATTGCCCCGGACCCCGAGCGGTTCGTTGCGGGCTACATGTTCGGGCGCAATCCGCAGGAGCAGGTGTTCTTTGACGAGAGCGCCGTGATGCACTTCCACCAGCATCGTGGCGTTAGGCCGCATGACCCGTACTACGGCGTTGGCAACCTCGACCAAATCATCCTCCAGAGCGGGCTGAGTAAGCGCGTCAGCGTGCACCAGTTCGCCACGCTGGAGAACGGGGCTCAACCGGGCATGGTCGTGCAGGGCCCGATGAGCGAGACCGAGAAGGCCGCGCTGGAGCAGATCATCAACAACAAATACGGTGGCCCCGAGGGCGCGGGCAAGAGCATGGTAGTTCGGGGCAAGGACCTGACCATCACGCCGCTCATGGCTCAGATGCGCGAACTGAGCTACATGCAGTCCGGGGCGGATATTCGGGACTTCATCCTGGCCGCGTGGTCGATGCACTCGGGCATGGTGACCTCAAAGGATGTGAATCTGGCGAACGGCAAGATCGCGGACCCACACTGGCAGAAACACCAGATCACGCCCAGGGCGCGGAACATCGAAGCGACGCTGAATCACCGGCTGGTCCCGATGTTCGATGAGCGGGATGAGTTGTTTATCGGGATCGAAGAGCCCGAACTAGAGGACAGCGACGAGCGGTCAGATCGGATCGTGAATCAGTGGCAAGCAAACGTCATCGACAAGAACGAGGCGCGTGTCGAGATTGGCTACGACGCCAAGCCCGAATTCGATGGTGTGTTTTTCAGTGACACGCAGCCGAAGCCGGACCCCGGCGGAGGGTTGGGCGGGCTGTTTCAGTTAGGGGGTATCAATGGCGAAGACAAAAGTACTTACAGACGAGGACCGGGGCCGCTTTGCGATGAAAGTCAACGAGACGCTGGCCCTGTGGAATGCGTTCGACACGCCGGGGTTGATTTTGTTTCTGGAGACAGCATTGGAGCACTACAGAGCTACATATGGGAGCAAGACCCCCACTGCGGCGAACACTGGTCCAAGCGAGTCGAAGGCGCACAACTCGTCACCACTGAACGCGAACTCATCCGGATGCTCTCCCAGTGGTTCGGAGGCGTAGAGGGGACTGTCAATGACAACGGACGCTTCACCGTTGACATCGAGTCACTGCGGATCCCCGACGATGCACAGGGGATCATGCAGGAGCTATTCCTGCGAGGCGTGCAGGAAGCCTCAGCGGAAATCAACCTGGATCCACCCACCTCGCTGGATGCACGCGCGTTGGACTACTTCCGACAGCGACAGGCCAACTTGGTGCAAGGGCTCGCCAGCACGGTGAATGAGCGGCTGTCTCGGGCACTGCAGACATCGCTAGAGGCGGGCGAGACGATCGACCAGCGGACCACGACGATTCAGGCGGTGATCGGCGAGGACTCGACGCGCGCGGCTGCGGAGCGGATCGCACGGACCGAGACGACGAATGCGTACCTGGATGGGAAGCTCGGCACCTTTGAGAACTCCACCGAGGTCGAGGGCAAGGAGTGGCTGTTGTCATCGAACCCGTGCGAGTTGTGCGCAGGCGTCCATGCGGCTAGGAAGATAGTCAAGAAGGGCGAAGCGTTTGTTCGTAACGGAGAGATAATTCCCGGCACGGACAAGGTGAACAAGTTTGGTGACATCAAGCGGCCTCCGCTCCATCCTTCTTGCCGTTGCGGGCTTGGGGCTGTGTTGTCTGGAGAATCGTAATGAAAAACGTTCTTGACCGAATCAGAAACCAGTTCGCCGAGGTCGGTTTCGAGGACGGAGCGCCGGGCGTCAAGTCCATGACGTTCAAGCCGACTGTGGACCGCGAGAATCGGCTTGTGAAGGGTTTGGTGTCTACCGAGTCCGTGGACCTGGATAACGAGGTCGTCATGCAGGACGGTTTCGATACCAGCTACTTCCCCGAGAAGGTCCAAGCGGTCTACCTGGATCACATGTACACCAGCATGGGGACGCTCCAGGTGGCCGCTGTGGGCGTGTGCCGGAACCTGAGCCCCAAGAAGGACGGGCTGTACGCGACCACGTATGTGCGGCCCACGCCGCTTGGTGAGGACGTGCTAACCGCCATCGAGGACGGGGCCTTGTCGGGCTTCTCCATCGGCTTCAAGGTGCTGAGCGCCAGCGCCCCCACCGATGACGAGCAGCGCCGGTATCCGGGCGCACGGAACATCATCCGGGGATCCAAGTTGCTGGAGTACTCGTTTACGTCCATGCCCGCCAACGGTGACGCGAAGATCAAGAGCCTGTTGGACTCCGGACGGATTCGGCGGGATTCGGCGGTGTTGATGAGCAGCGAGATTGAGGCCAAGGCGGCTTGGCAACCGAACAAGCGGCGCGTGGTTGTGGTCGGTTAGGCTAAGGGGGAAACGATGGACAGAAGGGGCTTTATCAAGGCAATCGGGCTTGGGTTCGCTGCTGCGCCGTCTGCCGCCAAGGCAGCCGTGGCGAAGACGCCCGTGCCCGTCATTTCCGACGATCCCGTGGAAGAACTTGAAGGCATACCGGTCGGCAGCCGCCTTGATTGTGTGGTGGTCAGTGGTCCGACCATCTACGACGACCAAAAGGGCTTATTTGTGTCGGTTAGGCTATAATGCCCCGCATGGAACAATGCGGCTGTACCCCGCGAGTAGCGGAGTGCGGCTTTTCCCCGGAGTGTTTGGTACTGCAATCCGGAGCCTGCGTAAAGGTTGGAACCATTCCCGGAAACGGGGCGCGGGCGAATCAATCTGATCGGTACAGCATCGACGCGGCACGACGCGCCGAACGCTAGACCCGCTCCCGCCATGGGGTAGTTCCCGGACACGGCAAGCGGATCACCGGCGGCGGTCCTAGTCAGCGAGAGCTGTGGTTTATTCCACACTTCGCAACAGGACCAATCCCAATGAAACTCAAGAAGAAGGCGTGGCACGACCTGTTGGTCTACGCGCAGTCTCAGGGTTTTGAGGGCAAGAGCATTGCAGGTCCGAAGGGCCGCACGGCCCTGAAAGACTACCTGACCGTTGAAGAGATCGACGTAGCCGTAGACGGCAAGTCGATCCAGGCCAAGGCACTCACCGTTGAGTTGTCCGAGGATCAGCGTCAGGCCCTCATCACTCAGACACCAGACGAAGAGCCCGAAGCCAACATGGAAGAGGACGACGAGGAAGAGATGCCCAAGGGCGTCGATCCCGTGTCCGTGGAAATGAAGATCAAGTCTGCCATCGAAGACGCACTCGGCAAGGCCGGGCGCCCCCCGGTGGACTACAGCGGCACGCAGGTCAGCAACGTCAAGACCGGCGAGCAGCTGCGGTACGAAGACAAGGTGAAGCGCGGTCAGTCGTTCTTCAAGGGCGACGACGCATACGCCAAGGCCAAGACCGCAGCCCTCACGCTGGGCATCATCGGCACCGCCGATGGCCCCGGTGCCAACCCGGATCTTGTCTCTCAGCACGTGGACACCCTCCAGAAGATGGTCGGCTCGCCGGACGGCAAGAAGTCGTTTGGCAAAGCGTCCGAGGGCAACTACATCAAGGCACTGGCATCCAGCCCGGCGAGTTCGGGCGGTGCGTGGTTCCGGACCCAGTACTCCAACGACATCCTCCGCAACGTGGAGGAATTCGGCGTGGTTCCCCGTCTGGTCAACGTGATGACCATGACGGAAAAGACGCTGGAGCTTCCGGTTCGCAGCGGCGGGGTCACGGGGTACTACACCGCCGAGAACGCGGCCATCACCGAGTCCAGCCCGACGATCGGGAAGGACGTTCTGACGGCCAAGGACTACAAGACGCTCACGCAGTCCTCGCTTGAGGCGCTGCGGGATGCGACTCCGGACCTTGCGGATGTCGTCCTCTATGAGCACACGCGGACCATGGCGCAGCACATGGACGACACGGTGTTCAAGGGCGACGGCTCCAGCACCTACGGCGGTCGTAAGGGCCTGACGTACACCGGGGCCGGTGGCGCATTTGGCACTACGGCATCGGACGGCGGGTATCAGGTGGTCGGCGGCGGCACTGCGTCGGCGCACACGGCTACCAACCTTGCGTCGCTCCGTGGCCGTCTGCCCGTGTACGCGCGTCAGAACGCGGTCATCACCGGCGATCCAAACATCATCGACAACACGTTCCTGCGGCTGGCTCAGTCGCTCGGCGGGGCGACGATGACCGAGTGGCAGGGCAACATTGTCAACGCCTACTCGGGCCACCCCATCGTTCCGAACTTCTCGATGACCAACACGGCGCTGGATGCGTCGGGCGACGCCATCGACCTGTTGTTCGGCGACTTCAACCGCGCAATCGCGGTCGGCGTGCGAGAGAACCCATCCCTGGTGCGTTCGGATGAGGCTGGGTTCACCAGCGCATCCGTGTACTTCCGGATGATCTTCTCGTGGGACTTCATCATCCGTGACGTTGGCGACGCGACCACCGCCGGTCCGCTCGTCTCGTTCTGGCAGACCTAATAGGAGGCATGACCAATGGGATTCCCAGCAGTTCGTGGCCTCAACGTCATCAACCTCATCAACCCGCAGGAACCGGGCAATACGTCGGTCTCTGCGGTCATCGACCGGAACGCCTACGAGCGGGCGGATTCATTCGCCATCACGCTCAAGGTGGGAGCCGCAGGCGCGGCGTCGCTCTACTCCAACATCTCGCTCCAACTCTCTGAGTCGGACACGGTGAGTGGTACGGCGGCGTCCATGACGGACATCAGCGGGGCCGGTATCTCCGGCCTCACGGCGTCCGGCCAGTGTGGCATCCTCGTCGGGTCGCTTGCCCCGCGCAAGCGATTCCTGGGCGTCCAGGTGTCGGTGCCGACCACATCCGGGTTCTTGCAGGCGGACCTCATCATGGGGGACAACGCCGCCTTCCCGCCGGGTACGTCGGTTGATGGGTTCACGACAGTCGTTGAGATTGCCTGAGTTCTCACCCCCCTTGTCCTGCCCGGACTCATCCCCGGGTGGGGCTTTATGACAGACGCGATGACAGACGCCGAGCGCGACGCGAATCAGGCGGCGATAGATGGCGTCTTGGACAACCTGATGAAGATGGCCGAGTACGGGCCGGGAGACCGCGCAGCGATGCAGGCGTGCATGGTCACTGACCAACTCATGCCGGATGGCCCGGCGATCCTCCCGACCAAGTTTGGCTACGCGCGGTACGAGTGCACCAACGTGCATGAGTTCTATCAGAAGATCATCGACGCGAACGGGGAAGACGCACCCGTACCCGTTCGGCTCTTGAAGTCAGCGGAGGTCACGTGCGACGACGGCACCACGCACACGCTCGAACCGGGCGCGTGCGTCCATATGACCGCGAAACACGCGAGGGATGCATGGCAGCACGTCATGCCATTACAGGGGGCAGCATGAAGGTAGTAGGCGGACCGATGGACGGCGGAATCCATGAGGCTGCGGACAACTGCGTCCCTCTGGAGGGTGACGAGTTCGTGTATGAGTTCGGCGAGTTCAAGCATCGCTACGAGGTCCAGGAGGGCCAGTGGGTCTACCGGGGCGCGGAGCCGCTGACGTTCAAGTCCAAGATCCGCAAGAAGGGGGTTGGCGGTGGCAGTCCAAGCTAAGGCGATCATCGCCGGGACAACCACGAGTATTCCCATCACGCTCATCAGCGACCGGACGGGCGCGGGCGTCAACTTCTCTGGTGGGACGCTGACGGCGGTTTGTAGCCCGACCAGCGGTTCGAGCTTCACGGTGGTTGGCTCGCAGGTGTCGAGCGGTGTGGGCGTCGTGACGGTCTCAGCGGGCAACCTGAGCGGGATCGGGTTGCTCAGCATCACGGACCCGTACCGCTTGCACGGCAAGGCCACGTTCACCACCAGCGCGTCCGAGGTCTTCGTTCGGGACTTCAACGTCGGCGTGTTGCCGGATGACGGCGAGTGGGTCTACGGGCTCACCACGCTTGCGGCGGCGCGGGAGTTCTTGGGCTTCTCGGACAACTCCGAGGATTACGACATCGCCCAGGTGATCCGGTCTGAGAGCCAGCGGATCCGCCGTCTGTGCGGTCGGAACCCTGACAACGGGTTTGAGTCGATGGAGCGCACGGAGCGGTATGAGTGGCCCCTGAGCGGACGCCAGTACCCGAATGAGTGGCCGGTCACGGCGATCAGTTCAATCCGCGAGTACTACGGCCCTGGAGCCAACGACTACACGACGGTCCCGACCGCGATCTATGAGGCTGACACGGACCAGCGGGCGGTGGTGTTCTGGGACAACCCCCGGCAGAACTTCCTCGCTGGGCTGCCAACCGAGACGTTCCGCACACAGAACCCGGTGAGCCGAACGCGGGTCAACCACATCCAGGCGGTCTATACGGGCGGGTACTCGACGGTGCCGCCGAGCCTGGAGGACATTTGTCTGCAGGCGGTGGCACAGAAGTGGGTGAACAAGGGGCGCGACTACGGGCTCCAGTCTGAGACGCTGGGCCAGTACACGTACACGCGCCGCCCGGAAACGGATGTGGATGCGTGGCTGACGGATCAGTTGGCTGACGCCGGTTGGATCAACGGGGGGGCTTTGGTGTGAGCGTCCGCGGGTTGCTGACATTCAAGGGGCGCATCGTGCACCGCACGCGGGCCCAGGACCCCGACACGGGCGGGTTTGCCGCGCCGACCGAGACGTACACCGAGGATGTGCCTCTGGCGATCCAGGCGGACAGCAGCAACGAGGGCGTCCGTCAAGCCGCTGAGAGGGGCGTCAGGCAGTATCGGGTGTTCATGCCTTACGGCACGTCCATCAACGCCAGGGACGCAATAGACAGCATCACGGGGGCGGCTGAGTGGTCGGGCCGCACGCTGGCGGTGAAGGGCCCACCCGTAGACCACGGTGGGCGCAAGACGTACTACATGGTCAACGCCGAAGAGGTCGGGGGAGGGGCGCAGCGATGAGATGGAAACAGGCACAGCGCAGACGGGGGGAACGCCGGGTCGTCAGAAGATTCGCGCTGTTCCCGGCACGCTGTGAAGACGGCTTTGTTGTCTGGCTTGCTCCGTTTTGGCAGGTTCAGGAATGGACGCCATACGAGGGTGGCGGGTCCTGGTTCACCTTTCACTATCAATGGTCGTGCCCTGACGCTGTAGACGTAAACATTGGGCTCTCGCAGATGGAGACCGCATGACCACAAAGGTGGTATTCAAGCGCGCCGAGTTCGAGTCTCAGATGGCGGACATCCTCAACGATGCGCTGACCGAGGCCGCGGCGATCGGGGCCGACGGCGCTCAGCGGGAGATCAAGGCCCGTGCACCCATCGCCGGGCGTCCGATTGGCCGCGGGGGCGGCGCGGTGTCGAAGGCGGGCGAGAGCCCCACGACGCAGTTGGGGGTACTCCGCAACTCCGTGAGCTTCACAGAGGCCAGAGCGCTCCGCGCTGCGGTGGGGTCGAATCTGCCGTATGCCCGGTTCCTCGAATTGGGCACGAGCACAATGCAGCCCCGCCCGTGGCTCAAGCGGGGTGTCATCAAGTCGCGGGATCGGATGCAACGGGTGTTTACCGCGATCGCCCGCAAGGGGTTCGAGCGGATCAACCTGAATGCGAGGGTGGCATGAGTTGGGAGGATCAGCTATCCAAGGCCATCCGCGCACGGGTCATTGCTGATACCGGCTCCGGCGGTCTTTTCGAGACGGGCGGCAACAACAAGCTCCTGGGCGTGTTCTTTGAGCAGTTGCCCGAGAACCAGACCTTCCCCGCCGTGATGTATGAGTTCTCGCGCCAGACCACGGCGGACACGGCAGCGAAGCGGTCCATTGAGATCGACGTTCGGACCCACGTGTTCGTCAGTATGTCGGTCGGCGATCAGCGGCTACGGGACATCGTTGAAAGGCTGCGGGGCAACTGGCAGGCGATGGGCGGCACGCCGAGCCGCGGCTTGGACCGCTGGCAGCCCACAGGGCTCGCCAACTACGACGTAACCGAACTCGGCCATCAGGACAGCATCAGTGAGCACGAGTGGGATGCCGGGGTGTACCACGTGATTGACGAGTACCTGTGCATGGTCACAGAGAAGGACAGTTGATATGGCGGCGACGAACTACACCGGGTTTCAGATCACATCATGGGGCTCAAGCGGCGACGCAACGCACCAACTTGTGAGCACGGGCGTTCTGCCCGAGGCGAACTTCACGCTGGACAACCCCGCCGACAGCCCGGAGTACTTCCCGCAGTCATCCAGCGGGCCGTATTCGGTGCTCGCCGGGATGGCGTCGTGGACATTCCAGTATCAGGGCCAACTCAAGACCCCCTCGCTGGGCATCGAGGCCGGGTCCTCAACGGTGGTCTTCGCCAATGGCTCGGTGTTCAACCTGGATCAGTGGAACCTGAACATCACCGTGGAGGCTCTTGAAGTCACCGACGCGAGCGCCACGAACGGCTACAAGCTTTTCATACCCGGCGGGTTCCGGTGGTCGGGTACGTGGGGCGGGTTCCTCGACAGCAGCACCAACCTTGCGGACTCGGGAGCGACCCAGGGATCACTCCCCGCATCGGCGACGTTCCGGTACGGCGCCCAGGCGGCGCACACGCTCGCGGGCAGCGTCAACGCGGGGTATTCGCTGGCGGTCGCCGCGGGTCAGCCCAACAGGTACACGGGCACGTTTGTCGGGTCGGGTGACCTGACGGGCGGCTCGATCGCGTCGGGCGTGGTCTTGAGCGCTGCGTTTGCGATCCCGAGCACGGAGACGATCGTTGCGTCGGGGATCGGTCAGGTGTTGAGTGGTTCCGCGTTCCCGAATTCCATCGGGATCAACTGGGCCGCGAGCAACTTCACGAGCGTGAGCGTTGCGGGCCAGGGTACGGGGATTCTGAACAAGACGAGTTAGGGGGTGTCTCTTGGAACCGACTTTGAATGAAGCACTCAACGCGATGGCAGAGACGATCGTCAAACTCGCGGATGTGGTCCGCTCGCATGATCGCGCGTTGAAGGCTCACAAGAGCGTGCCATGCCCGTACTGCAATCCGGGACATGTATTCAAAGACTGCACGTTCGTTGCCCCCCCGAAGAAAGACGACGATGACGCGGCTGCGGGAGTGAGGGTGTGACTACCGTGCAAGCCGAACCATCTCTAGAACTGACCGCTTTGCTTCCTCGCTCAGCGTGTGCTCCTGGTTCGCAAACTTCAGCCTTGCTTCAGATGATCGGCCAATCAACTCGGCAAGATCGGGTCCAATGTCAAAGGCTACGGAGTGCATTACATCCGATCCTGCGATCATCGTGCTCGGCTTGCTGTACTCGCCGGGCAGAGATTGGAACCGGACGGAATCCACAATCCAGTAGACCTCAGTCATTAACTCCTGCCTTGGCAGCGCGTAGATCAAGTGAAACATCAGCTCGTCGCCTCCGGGCGGCGACACTTGACCAGAGTAATCGTGAGACACGTGAATTGTGCATCGCCCATCAAGGGCGATCTCGGTCTGGATGGTTGTCCAGTCCTGGAACTCGTCATAGGTGGTCACGATGGGGTGCTTAAGGGGCGTCGTCGGCTTCGGAATGTCTAGCGGCAAACCTGCTTGCAGAACTGCTGGGGCAACGCGGTCGGCCCCGAGTATGTCGCCGAGGCGATCGCGCCACGCTGTGGACTCGTCGGCCCTTGTGTTTGCAAGAACAACCCAGATGCCGACGGCACCGGCGGCCACGAGGGCCAATACACCGAGCACGGCGATTGCTTTTAGTAGCCCCACTGCAATAGCCGTCGAGGGGTCATCGACACGATCAATCTTGGATACCAAGATGTTCTGTTTCTGGGCTTGCAGGCGGGCCACAGATTCGGTGTCAGCACTGACGCTCGTAACTATCTCCTTGCCAGACAGTTTGTGCGCTCCGATGATTGTGAAGCGTGCCATTCGGGCCTCCTTGTGCGGAGGTTACGATGGCTAGGCGCGGCAATAGCAACAAGGTCGGCGAAATTCGCGTCGATGTAACTGCGGACACCGATAAGCTGCAGTCTGGCCTAAAGGATGCCGAACGCCAGACCAAACAGAGCGCTTCCAAAATGGGGCGCGATGTCGAGGGGTTTAGCAAGCGCGTTGAGAACACGCTTGGTCCGCTCGAACGCCTACAGGCCATTCTCGGCAAGTTACTCATTCCGGTAGCGGTCTTGGCATCCGTGACCGGACTACTGAACCGGTGGAAGGCTGTTGCAGAAGAGGCTCGCAGGGCCGAACAGGCTACCAGAGACGTTGAGGCGGCGGCACTAAAACTTCGTGACTCGTTGGCTGGCGGGGACCGCGGGCTTGCGGGCGAACTTAGGTCCATACGCGACCAGTTCGGCGGATTTGCCCAGCAGATTGAAGACGATGCGAGAAGGCGAGCGCAGTCTGTCTCTGGGTTTCGGCTCGGGACTGTGCAACGGGTTCTCGTTGGCGGCGAGACGCCAGAGGAAATCGAGGCACGGGCACGTAAGGCGGTAGCCCTTGTTAATCGTCAACTGGACCAGGCGATTAACGACGCGCGGACTCGACAGAAAACGGCGCAGCGCGCGCAACAGCAGGCCGACACGCGGGCGTTTATTGAGGCCGAGGCCAACCGGCAGAACGCAATTGTTGAAGAGGAACGCAAACGCAAAGAGGCCGAAGATCGCCTGCACCAGCAGCGCATGGCAAACATCGCCAAAGAAACGCAAGAACTCCAGCGGCGGACACGTGATGCACTCGTTAGTGCTCAGCAGGCAGCCGAGGCCGAGGCGACCGCTACGCTCCGCCAACTCGCCACCACCGCCGCACAAATCGCTGAGTCCGTCAACATCATCCGGCGAAAGGGCGGGCTGTGAGCACGTTTTCAACCAACGTGGGCAACTCCGCCGCATGGGAAGAACTGCTAGGCAAGACCGGCTCGCGCGATCTGCGCGGCAAGGGCGGCGTAGAGCGGCGATTCAAGGTCACGGGCGTAGAACTCGAAACGCTCCTGCATGATCCAACGAGCGTTGTGGATCCTGAGAAGGGGCCGCTACCGGCGTTCGGTACGTTCCATCCGAATCAGTTGCTTGCCGGGCGCGGGTACATCCTCGACACGTACCGCCCCGACCTCGAAACCAAGACCACCGGCGGCAACAACGTGCTGCAGGTGTCCGCCCTCTACTCAAATGACCGCCGCTTCCAGGGCGCGCCGCACGTTGACCCGACCGGGAACAACGGCACGCGGGACGCGCGGCCCACGTTTGAGCGGACGGTCCTGGAGTATGACATTCCTATTGCGGTCCAAGAGACCGTAGACGAGGGGCTGCCGTCCGAAGTGACCCGGTATGGGCTGGACTCTCGCCGCGTCCAGCACGTGGCTTACAAGAAGGTGTATGAGTTGCAGTTCTCGGGGTGGACTAGCGCGATGGCTGAGGCGGTCGCGTCCCAGTCTGATACGGTGCATTTCATCAATGGGAAGTGGCGTCTGTTCGAGGCGGGCGACGCCTACCCGGTGGAGGACACCGGCGAACTCACCAACGTCTACAGCATTACCTATAGCTGGGTCGAGGATCCGGGCACGCGGACTATCGGTGGCGGTCTCGGTGGCGGCTCCACCGCGAACCCGCCGCCACTCGGCGACATCGTGTTGCCGCCCCGCTATTGGGGCCTCAACTCTCTCGGCGCTCCGGCGTTCGGACAGTTCGCATTCGTCCGCCCACCCTTCTACCACATTGTTCCGGTGTTCATCAACGGCATAAAGCAGCCGCCGTTTTTCGATGTGTTCACCAATCTGACGTTTAACGCCACCGGCTACCAAAGCCTGCCCGGATACGGGAGGCTCGGACTATGACCGCTCACGTTCCAGTCTCATGCCGAGTGATCGGTGTCCGCATCAACGGCGCGCTGCAAACCGTGTTTCCGGTAATCGCGGACAACGGGTCGCAACTGACATACGACCTGAGCGTCACCGAGCCGGGCAAGTCGAGCTATACGCAAGAGAACGTGCGCTCCTTTGCCCAGGCGTGGCCGGGCCGGGTCCGAGTCGAATCGGTAGGCGACTGGGGTTTCTCGGCAACGATCGTTGCGGGTCAACTGCGAGCTGAGATCCCACAGATGCCCAATACAGCGGAGTGCCCGCCATGACATTCCCCGACCCCATCGTCCAGATTGCGACAGACGAGGACTTCAACTGCGCGGGCGAGGTCAAGTTCAGCGGCAATCCGCATGTGTCCGTCGCCGGGTACAACAAGCTCACCGTCCAGGCGATCGCAACGGAACAGGCCGCATCAACCTGGGTGCTCACGCTTGAGGGCGCGAACATCCCCGTCAGTGATGCGTTTACGAGTATCACAACGCTCAGCGGCAACGGGACCACGATGAGCGCAACACAAACGAACAACTACGCATTCGTGAGGGTGCGTAAGACGACAGCGGCGGATGCGCGTGGCACCGTCGCCATTCACGGATGGCTCGAATAGGAGGCACGTCATGGCCGACGTATATGTCCCCAAGGGCACGACGGATTTGTCGGGCCTCTCGATCAGCAACAACGACACGATCATCTTTGCGGAGGGCTCTCAGCATGTGACCGCGGGCCTGGACCTGACGAGCACGGCCAGCGGCCTGACCATCGAGGCTGGGCCGGGGTTCACCGGCACGCTGGGCGGCACCGATGGCTCGCTGCAGTTCAAGGGCGCAACGCTGACCTGGAAGGCTGGCGGCGGAGAGATCCACTTCCAGCCCACCTCGACACAGAACGTCGAGATCGTCGGCGGGGCTCGCGCGTACATCAAGGGCGGTGGCACGGTCGGCTCTCTTGACATCGCGTGCCCGTTCGCCCGGATCACTGATGACGTAGCTGTCAACACGCTCAAGCAGCGTGGCGGCGAGTGCACGATGGGTTACAACGCCACCAAGCTCCAGGCGGTGCGGATGGGCTCTGGTTCGTTCTCATCCGAGCGCGGGCTATCGGGTGCGTGCTACGCCTTCAACGGCACCCAGGTGTGGGGTCGGCAGCAGGCGGACTTGGCCAAGCCAGCTATCGACGGGTCCACCATGACCGTCGCGGCGGCGCGGATTTCGTTCCTGAGCCTGTCCACGAGCACTGTTGGCATCGAGGCGGATGACAAGTCGGTACTCGACGCTCGCAAGGTCAACAACGCGCTGACGCTCTCGGGCAACATCGGGGCGGCGTCGTTCGGCAACTCGCACCTGAAATCCGCCTTTGCCACAGTGACGACCACCAACCTGGACCAGTACGGCGGTGACGCTGATGCGGGTGACGCTGAATCAGGGTTCTGATTATGGCGCAGGGGGACGTTGTAGTCAGCCCCGAGGGGGACCTGTACACCCACCCCGGTACGGGGGATCTGGTGGTGGAGGGGGAGAACGGTGCGCCGTGTTGCTGTGGGGGCGGCGGCGCGGTCTGCGGGTGCGTGAACAACACCTGCAGCCCCAGGCTGGGCGTCCGAAACACAAGCCCGAACGTGGTCAGCACGCTGGGCGTCATCAACATCACGCGAGCTGAGTTCTTCCGGTCAACGTCGGGCGAGTTCTGGCAACTCCCCGGGGCACGACAGGTCAGCATCGGCGGGTTTCTCTCGGGTGACTCACTCTGCCGGATCTACTCGGCGGGCAATTCGAGTCAGTTGCCACTAGCCGGGCCGAACAACGAACGGCTCGCGATCCAGTGGACCGCAAACCTCGCGCTGTGCGCGAACCTTCCACTGGCGACGGTCATCTGCACGGCGGGGTGCGGCGGCTATTCCCCGTGTCGCGGGCTCGGGCAGCCCCCGCCATCAACCGGCGTGGTGGCAGGGATTCTGCGGTTTCGGATGTTGACATCCTCCCCGGCGAGCAATGGGGCCACGGCGATTTGGTCTGTGTCCTCGATCCTGACCGGCCAGTCGGGCGGCATCATGCAGATTGGCAACGGCAGCGCGGACAACATCATCGGCGGCGGCTCATCGTCCCTCACGGGCACCGTGGGCTCACCCATGCGCTATCAGTTGTCATTCACGGCCCGAGAGAACGGTCGCTGTAACGACCCCTCAAACGGCGACTACGGGCTTATAGAGGGAAACGTGGATTACACCGTGGATACGGGCGGCAATGTGGCGTTCTGCCCGGAGGCGGTAGCGACGCCATCGCTGGCCGACCCTGCCGCCCTCGCCACCATCCGCCGCCAGACCCAGCCGTGCGAGGGGTGTGGGGGTTAGGTGGACGGGTTCAAGTACTCCGCTGGGCGCATGATGCGAACGCCAGAAATCTCGGTGTTGAAGTACTCGCCGAAGTGTTTCTTGTCGCCAGTCAATAGGTGAGTTGATCCGCTTTCCATTGCGGCCAGCAAGATTGGCCAGTCCTTTTCCGGAAGGCTGATCTCGCTGTAGAGGAATCCGGTTTGCGGCAGGTCGGCGCAGATGATGACCGAACTGCTGAACGCCTCTAGCCGCGCCTTTTGTTCGTCCGTGTCGAGGTTGCGGGCTGCCTCACACAGCGCGTAATCGGATGTCACCAATTCGATGCCTGGGATATCCCAAAGAGCCGCCAACTTGGACGTTCCAGCCCAACAGACAGACACAAGAACGTTGGCGTCCAGGAAGATCCGATCCACGGAGATGGAGTCTACGGCTTGTCGTGCGGGACCGTGTCTGGATCGAAGCCCATCTTCTCAACCTCTCTGCGAGCCTCTTGGTAATCTTCCTCGTCAACCGAGTTGTTGAGGCGGAATTCGGCAAGGCGCATCGACGTGTACACCTCCGGCTTGACCGGAGTTGTAATCGCTGGCCGCACTAATACGCCCTCGTCTCGAATCTCAAAGACGAGGATAGAGCCCTCCTCAATTCCGATTGAATCCCGAACAGATTTTGGAATGGTAACCGTGCCCCGTTTCCCCACCCTTGTTGCCTGCTGGGTTGACATCGCGCCTCCTGGTCTCCTGGAACTAAGTATACGAATCATCGGCAAATCGTGATCTCTGAAACTCCGAAACTCAGGCTTTCTGCTTACACTCTCTCGGCACTCGCCGCTCGTTCGCACCCTGTTCGCCCCAAACTTGGGTGGTTGTCCGGAGAGTGAACCGATAAGAATCTGGTAATGTACAACCCCGGTGAGTCAGCGCCGGGGGCGTGCATGGTCGGAAGGTGCGTGCGGAACAAGGCGGGGTGGATCATCGAGGCGTGCGAGACGCTTGTAGCTCGCGCGGGCAAGCCCCTGCTGGGCACCCACGTCCAAGACCTTGTAGTCCTCTCCGCCGCCGAGTACCACGAATGTCAGGATGCGGTCTACCGCTACGGCACGATGGCCAGGGCGGGAGCGCTGATCCGACATGCATCCGGCGAGATGGTCGCCGTAGAACGCATCGAGGGCGAGGTAGTGGACGGCAACGTCCATTTGGCGTTCTACTTCTCCGACAGGGATTCACCCAAAACGGCGGTCTATGGAACATTCGGGGTTGAAACCACAATCAAACCCCCTCAGAATGCTCCAATGCCAGTTCCACAGGATGTGGTACGAAAATCTTCGTCATCCACCAGCCATAGCGCACAACTTGAGAAGTGGTACGCGGAGCTTCAAGCGCGCGGCGTCGTATCTGCCAAGTACAAGATGCAGCGCGTTCGGAACGTCCTCAAAGACATCGAGGGCGAGCCCACCACCGAGGCCATCTACCAGTGGTTCCTTGACGCCCGGTCCCGTGAGCGCCCGATCGGCCCGGCCCATATCGACAACATCCGGCGCGACCTCTCCCTGTACTTTGACTGGTTGGGCGAGGGGCCCGACATCAAGCGGATTCCCAAGATCGGGTCCTCGCGAGAGATCGGCGAGGGCGTCGGCGCGTTCATGCCCGAGGAAATGGCGGCGATCATCCGGGCGGCGGACCTGGACGAGGCCCGCGAGAAGCCGCGCCGTGGCTGGAAGCGTGCAGCGCTGTACCTTCTGTGCTGGGAGACCGCCACCCGAGTTGGTCAAGCTCGCCGCGCCAAGACCACGGATTTCGACCTGAGCCGCCGGGTGTACTTCAGGCGGGCCGAGACCGCCAAGACCGGCAAGCCGTCCATCTGTCCCATCTCAGCCGACCTGTGCCGCCGTCTGGAGCCGCTGTTGGGCGACGCGGCCCCGTACGTGTTCGCCCAGGTCCGGGACCCCTCCAAGCCCACCACCGCCAAGCGTGACAACCTGCTCGCCGATATGTCGGACGCCGGGGTCCCGTGGGTCGGTAGGGACGGTCTAACGCGGTCCTGGAACTCGATCCGCAAGGGCGCGGCGTCCGTTATGGCTGAAAACGGGGTAAGCCCACACGTGGCGAAAGCGGTTTTTGGGCACGCCAATTTCGCCACCACGGCGAAGCATTACACCCGCATCAGGCCGGAAGCGCCCCGCGAGGTGGTGGATGCGATTTTGGATTTGTCCGAGAAAATCTTGGATTCGGAGCCCGATTCGACCGAAGATCCTGTATCATCCGGAAACGGAGACTCTTCGATGGACCTGCCGACCATCTCAACACGCCGTCACGGAAGCCCGCCCTCTTCGGCGGCGACGGAACTGGCAGGTCCCCGGAACGCCAAGGACGGGCCTTCGGGCGGCGTGAGTAGGGTTCAACAGAGTTCCAATCAAGACTTTGAGTGCGCGACCGCCGCCCTGTTGCGGGCCGTAGCCGCCCTCCTGGAGGCGCGGCGATGAATGTGCGCGATCAGACCAGACTCTCCTTTTCTCCTCCAAGCTCTCGCGGCTCAACTGGCCGCGCGGGCTATTCGATCGGCGGTGACGCATGAGCCAGATCCCCGCCCCGCCCGGATCGCTGTTTGCCGACACAACCGGCAAGGCTCGCACGAGTCACCCCGAGACAAGCCACGCCGCCGCGCGTCGAGCCAAGCCTGGATCTGGCTCGGCGCGTATGCGGGTACTGCGGTGCATTGCGCAGACTGACGGGCTGACGGATCAAGAGATCCAACAGCGGCTCGGGATGCGCGAGAGCACGCAGCGCCCCAGGCGGGTTGAGCTAGCGGAAGCGGGGCTGATCGAAACACACGGCACGCGCAAGACGGAGAGCGGTCGTTCCGCCCAGGTTTGGCGTGTGACTGAGCATGCGCGGGTTTACCTCGCGGGCCACTAAAGAGGCAACACAATGAAGCAAGATGGCAACCCCGTACTCGTAACCACCGTCCACCGCGGAGTGTTCTTCGGTCGGCTGTCCGAGGATCAGGATGAGAACAACAAGACACTCGTTCTGACCGGCTGCCGAAACGTCATCTACTGGGCAGGGTCGCGGGGTTTTCTTGGCCTAGCTGAGCGCGGGCCGGATGATGGCAGCCGAATCGGCGCGATGGCACCGCGTGTCCGTCTCCATGACATCACCAGCGTCAGTGAGTGCACGCCTGAGGCCGCCAAGAAGTTCGAGGAGTGGCCGTCGTGATCCCAGAACTTCTGGAAGCGGTGACCGTGGACGATGTTGTCCGCCAGGTCGTGCTGACCACCGCGGCAACGCTGATCGGTCTGGTCCTGATCTGGT
>QKPP01000151.1:35698-35928 GCA_006508105.1 Myxococcales bacterium FL481
GACGATGTTGTCCGCCAGGGCGCATGCCGAGAGGGCGTGCGCGAAGTTGCCGACGAGATCGGTGATTTAACGGTGTTCCCACACGACACCGAGATCGAGGTCGACGACGGGGAACATGTTGACCTGCTCGCGCGTGCGAGCGGGCGAGCGGGCTCCGGCTACGGCGACGGCTACGGCGACGGCTCCGGCTACGGCTACGGCTCCGGCGACGGCTACGGCTACGGCTACGG
>QKPP01000132.1 GCA_006508105.1 Myxococcales bacterium FL481
ATGACGATGATGACGATGATGACGATGATGACGATGATGATGGAGACGATGACGATGATGACGATGATGACGATGATGACGGTGATGACGGTGATGACGATGATGACGATGATGACGATGATGACGATGATGACGATGATGACGATGATGATGGAGACGATGACGACGACGACGATGATGATGCTGGCTTTCTGCCGAACGTGCGGATCGACGACGACACCAGCGGGGCCGATCAGATGGAGGTGGTGTTGGCGCTAGGGGCCGATGGCGTTGTCCTCGCGGGTTGGATCGACTATCGCTCGGGTACCCGATGCGGGTTCACGGTGAGCCGCGACGGGGGCGAAACCTGGGAGCCTAGTTATCTCATGGAGCCGCTTGAATCTGGCTTCACTGGGGATCCCGCGGTCGCCGTCGACAGCGCAGGAACGCTGTACATCGCGTGCCAAAACTACGAAGGGAACCCGAATCGGATCTTGTTCGCGCGTTCGCTCGACGACGGCGAAACCTGGACGGACACCAAAGAGGTCCAAGTTGCGATCGACAAGCCTTGGCTTGCGGCTGGCGACGACGGCACGGTGTACCTGACCTGGCTCGGCGGTCCTGGGGGATTTAAGCGCACGACCGATGGTGGCGACACGTGGGAGAGCGTGATCAGTCTCGGCAGCCTCGGCCATGGTACCGGAATCTCAATCGGGGAGGGAGGGATCGTTCACGTGGCGTGGAACTACAACGATGCGAGGGTGTACTACGCACGCAGCGACGACCACGGGGCGACGCTGTCGTCGCCGGAGGATCTCGGCCCGATGGGCATGCCCTGCTACGGCTGCGACCCTCGTGACCATCCAATCGTCTCTAACGCCAGCGATCCCACCGGCGAGACCGTTGCCATCGCTTGGTCTAGCACCATGCCGGCGGGCGAGAGCAATGATGACGTGTGGGCCATTATCTCCAAGGACGGTGGCGAAACCTGGAGCGACACGCTTCGAGTGAGCGAGAGCGAGAGTGGGACCCGCGAGTTTCAGCCCTGGGTAGCAGTCGACGCGAGTGGTGCGACGCACGTTGTGTGGACAGACGCACGCGACAACCAAAACGCCGTCTACCACGCGTCAGCCGAGGACCCCGCCGACGGTTTCGGCACCAACACGGAAGTCACCGACGCCACAGGTCCGATCTCTGGGCTGTTCTTCTACGGCGACTACAAGGGCATTGTGATCGACGGCGACGACGTGCTGGTCGCGTGGGCGGACTCGAGAGATGGCAACACCGACATCTACTTCTCGCGCGGAGTGAACATGGCGAACCGGAGCCGCCGCGTAAAACGGCGGTGAACGAGACGGGCTGCCGGCTGAGAACTCCGATGACCGCGAGGTTGCTCCGCGGCCCGCGGGGCTGGCCGCGCTGAAGCCCAACAGCGAAAGATCTGGACAGCGTTGCTCGAATGGCCGCGCGTTCACGTAACTCGCGGTTTGCCTGGAACGGGGGCGCGGCAGAGGATCCGAGTTGGTGCGATACTCCGGTCGCCCTGAAGGAATGCCCATGTTCAAGTTTCGCAGTGTCTCAATTCTCGTTGCCTGGGGCCTACCTCTCGCCTGCAAGCCGGCACCAGTGACGCCGCCGGAGCCGGCAGGCCGACCCGTGGTTGCAGCCGAACCCGCACCCGCGGTTGCCGGGTCGATCGCGTTGGCATCCGCCGACTACGCTCGCGCCGAGCGGTTCTTGCCTTGGAACATTCGAAAACTAGTTCTGAATACCCGATTGCGACCGACTTGGATCGACGGACACACGTTTTGGTATCGCAAGGACACGCGTGCCGGGGGCAGCTACGTGGTGGTCGACGCAACGAGTGGCGAGCAACGCTTGATGTTTGATCATGAGCGGCTGGCGAAGGCGCTGTCGCGTTCGCGCGAAGGCGGCATTCCGTCGAGCCTGAACCTGGAACAACTCGAGATGGACCGCGACCGGATTCGCTTCGAGATCGGTGGTGACCCGTGGTCCTGCGAACTGCGCTCGTACACTTGCGAGAGCGCGGCCTCGAACGCTGACCACCCGATCGGGGCGATCGTCTCTCCGGACGGACGATGGTCCGCCTATGTGAAGGACGACCACAATCTGTATCTTCACGAAACCGGAAAGCCCCGAGACGTCCGGCTCACAGGGGACGCCGAGCAGAAACGCACCTACGCGACCTGGTTGCCGTCAGTGCGAAAAATGATCCGTCAACAAACCGAGGACCCGAAGCAGAAGGTGGAGCTGTACTGGTCGCCGGACTCGTCGAAGTTCATCAGCTACCGGCTTGACTGGCGCGACGCACCAGAACTCAGTTTGGTGCAACACGTCCCCACCGATGGCACGATTCGGCCCAAGACGTACCGGTACGCCTATGCCCTACCCGGCGACACGAAGTTGTGTACACAAGAACCCATCGTTTTTCACGTGAAGCCGCGGCGTCGCGTTGATGCCAAGGCGCCCAAGATCCCGATGCGGTACGACGACGATGGCCCGTGGTATCAGTGGTCGGCCGACGGCAGCAAAGTCCGCTACATCGAGTATGGGCGCGGCAACAGCACGACTTGGCTGCGAGAGATCGATGCCAACACGGGGAGGACCCGAGTCGTACTCGAGGAACGGTCGGCCACACGCATCGATCCCAGCGTCGTCACGCGCAATCTTCGCTACGTCAACGCCGATACCGAGTTTATCTGGGCCTCAGAACGCGATGGGTGGGCGCATCTTTACCTCTACGACGCCCAAAGCGGTCGGGTGAAGCGACAAATCACTCGCGGCAACTATGTCGCGCGTCGCGTTTTGTGGGTCGATGAAGCGGAGCGAACGCTTTACTTCATCGGCGCAGGAAAAGAGGCGGGTCGAGATCCCTACGAACGCCACGTCTATCGTGTGAGTCTCGACGGGGGCGAGCCTACGTTGCTGACACCCGAAGATGCGGATCACTCGGTGAGCTTCTCTCCCAGCGGCGACTACTTCGTGGATACATTTTCGCGGCCGAATACGGTGCCGCAAAGTGTCGTACGCACCAAGGACGGTGCATTGGTTCGCGTCGTGGAACAAGCAGACATCTCTTCACTTCGCGCGACGGGGTGGCAGGCGCCGGAGCCGTTTGTGGCGAAGGGGCGTGACGGCACGACTGACGTTTATGGACTCATCTATCGTCCCTCAAACTTCGACCCGTCACGCAAGTATCCTATCATCGAAAATATTTACAGTGGACCGTCAAGCTACAATGTGAGCAAGGACTTCCATTCGGCGTTCCAAGACACGGCCCAATCAATTGCAGAGTTGGGTTTTATTGTGGTGATGATCGATGGCTTAGGGACTGGAAAACGCGACGCCAAGTTTACCCACCAGCATCGCAAGAACCTCGGCGACTCTGGTTTCCTAGATCGCATCGCTGCGATCCAAGAGCTCGGCCGAAGGTATCACTACATTGATATCGGACGCGTAGGCGTGTTCGGGTTTTCCGCGGGAGGGTACAATGCGGCTCGAGCCTTGTTCGCGCACCCCGAATTCTACAAAGTTGGCGTCTCGGCGTCGGGAAATCACGACCATCGACTCGACAAGGCGGACTGGAACGAGAAATGGATGGGGTTCCCAGTGGGGCCCGAGTATGAGGCACAGGCGAATGCCACCATCGCACACCGGTTGACAGGAAAACTGTTGTTGGTCTACGGAGATTTGGACCACAACGTTCCACCCGCCAACACGCATCGATTGATCGACGCTCTAATTAAAGCGAATCGCGACTTCGATCTGTTTGTGATGCCCAACGAGGCCCATTACCTCGAGGAGGAGCCATACTTCATCCGTCGTCGCTGGGACTTCTTTGTCGAGCACCTTCTCGGCGCATCACCGCCGAAGGACTATGAGGTTGCGCCGGCGAGTTGGTAAGTGCCGCGGCGTGTTGACCCGGGGTACGCCTCCGTCGCGCGGCTTGGTTGAGGTGACGCGGACCGGAGAGCTGGCCGCGAAGCGGCCGGGCCTGTACGGCGACGGCTACCTGCGCAACGGGTGTCGCGGTTGTCACTCCCGTCACCTCGAGGAGCTGGCTCGACACGAGGCGCCGGAAGGCGTGGATTTTAATACACACGACGAGGAGCCGGCGTGGATCGACCGCATTCGCGAACGGGCGACTGGGCTGACACCGACCAGGCCGGCGGCGGGGGCACCGTCGGTCGAGCACCGAGAGCGGTTCCGGGCGTGGCTTGACGCGGGGGCGCCCTAGCTGCGACACCCCCACGAGATGGGCCGCCGACGCAATCACACGGGTCGCGGGGAACCAGGGTGCCGACGGGGGCCAGGAGGTAACCTGTGGGGCGCCTAGAAGAGACTCGCGAGGCGATCTTGGATAGCGCGGCCGCGGTGCTGGCGGCAAACCCTCGTGCTTCCCTGTCCGACATCGCCACGGCGGCGAGCATCGGGCGGGCCACGCTTCACCGGCACTTCTCGTCGCGGAACGACTTGGTCATCACGCTCGCACGTGCGTCGATCCAGGCCATCGATGCCGCGTGCGCTCACATCGACTACCACGGCCAAAGCGCGGCGGACTCGTTGCGCGAGACCATTGAAGCCATCGTGCCGCTCGGGGCACGGTACTCGTTTCTTGCGTATCAGGGAGAAGTGCTGGAAGACGAGCAAGTCCGCGCCGAGTTGACGCGACAGGTAGAGTCGGTCCGCGCGTTGGTCGAGGCGCTCAAGCTGGAGGGAGGAGTTGGACTGGACGTTCCCACGGCGTGGGTCGTCGCCACCATCGACGCATTGATCTACGCGGGCTGGCTCGAAGTGCATCGAAAGTCGATCGCGGCGCGTGACGTGGCCGGTTTGGTCCTACGCACGATCACCGCCGGGCTCGGGCCGCGTCACCCTCGCTCGGTACGCCCGGACCGCGTCCCCGCGCCTACCCGGTGTTGACAGGTGATCGCTCCAACCAGCTGTGCGAAGCTGGGCCATGAGCGAACCACTAGAACGGCTTGTTCCCCCCGCACTGCGGCCGGGCGATACGATCGCGTTTTGCTCTCCGTCGACACCGATCACCGTCCACACCCCCAAGCGCCTCCAAAGGGCGCGTGAGTACGTCCGGGGTCGCGGCTACAACGTTCGAGAAGGCTCACTGACCGGTTGCACCGATTTCTATCGCTCGGGCTCGGCAGCTGCGCGGGCCGACGAACTCAATACCCTTCTACGTGACCCCGATGTCCGTTGTGTCATGTCGACCATCGGCGGACAGAACTCAAACGCGTTGTTGCCGTACATCGATTACGACGCGGTCCGGTCCGATCCGAAGATCATAGTCGGCTACTCGGATGTGACGGCAATCTTACTGGGTCTACACGCACAAACCGGGCTTATCACGTTCTACGGGCCGGCCTTCGTCGCATCCTTGGGGGAGTTCCCACCCATCGTGGACGAGACGTTCGATGCCTTTACCGCCGTCGTGGGAGCCGACGCCATCGGCGGACCGCTTCGGCTCTCGCCCCCGCACGGCTGGACCGATGAGTACATCCCCTGGGAAGAGCAGGAGCGACCCAAGGCATTACGAGACAATCGCTGGCAAACTGTACAACCGGGTCAAGCCCGGGGACGGCTCGTGGGCGGTAATCTCAGCACGATGACGGGGATTTGGGGCTCGCCTTACATGCCATTGATCGGAGAAGGCGATATCTTGCTCATCGAGGACGCGCTCAAGGATATCGCGGTGGTGGAGCGCCTCTTCGTGTTCTTGCGGCTCAATGGCGTGTTCGACCGCGTCGGCGCCGTTTTGTTGGGCAAACACGAACAGTTCGACGACGCCGGGTCGGGGCGGCGCCCGGCCGATGTGTTGTTGGAGGTACTCGATGGCTGCCCGGTGCCGGTGCTTGCCGAGTTTGATTGCTGCCATACCCATCCGATGCTCACCTTGCCGATCGGCGCGGAGCTGGAGGTCAACACGGCCGACCCGTCGGTGGTAATCCACGGACCGTGTCTGCGTTGAGAACGCTGCGGCACAGCCGAGCTCTACCCGAGAGCGCGGGGTCGTCGTCGGTGCTTCGCTCCGGACACTCGCAGCGGCATGTGGAGTTGCCCCCGTCAACCGAACACTTTTTCGGTTGGTCTTCGCCCGGCGAAATCGCCGAGGAGAGAGCGTGTTGAGCCCCGGATGGTCCTGAACCGTGGCGTGCGTGCCCCGCGGTCCCACGCCCATGTGGGAGGCCAGTTTCTCACCCGTCGCCGTCCCAGCCGCCCCGGGGGTGTCGATCGTGGTCGAGGACGTCGTTTCGTAGCCTCTTTGGGCTCTGTGGTCGGGTTTGGTCCGAGATACCCTCGCCTGCACCGGCTGCACCGAGATAGGCTGTGGCGAGACCGGTTTGTCGATCCTCCTCGAACCCGAAGGGGAGGCTCCACTGAGCGACGGAGCTTACGTCCTTGAGCTGCGCGCCGACGAGACCGCATTCGTCGCCACATGCCAGCTCGTTGACGGCTCCGATCGAGAATCAACGAGACGCTCGAGCCGGCCTACGCGCGTGAGCTCCCGAATGGGCCTGGTTGCGGCTACTGCGAGTACGCGGAGTCGCGGATCGCGTTTTCTCAGTGATGAACTCCGCGGCGCAGCTCCGTTCGCAAGCTTGAAGTCGAGCTCGAGCTCGATTTGTTCGATCGCAGCGGCTACCGCCCGGTGCTCACCCCCGCAAGGCCGGCTGTTCCATCGGCGAGCCCTCGATGTGGTCGAACAAACCGAGCAGCTACGCGGCTACGGCAAAACGCTCGGGGAGCGAGTGGGAAGTACCATTCGCATCGCGGTCGACTCGGTAGCGCCATTGCAGTCGGTCTTGGAAGCCCTGGAAAACCTCCAGCGACCGCCAACCGGTGGCCACCGATCGCGGCCCGAGGGTCCGTTTAGCGTTCCGGCCGTGTGTCGACCCGCGTTCGCACTTCGCCATGCACGAGATCGCGGACGTTGGATGACGCGAGAAAGTCGTGCGGGAAACCCAACTCGATCGCGCTGAGGTGTTCGAGGCGCTCGAGGTGGGCCGGATCGAGCCGCACGGCCGTGGCCCCCAACGAATCGACGATCTGCGCCACCGTGCGAGCCCCCACCAGCGGGAGATAGGCGTAGCCCCGCGACTGTATCCAAGCCAACGCGACTTGAGTCGACGAAACGCCCAGCGCATCGGCGATGTCATCGACGGCCCGAGCCACCGCCAGGTTGTGCGCCGCCGTCCGTCCTCGCGCTTCGTTGCTGGCGCGTCGGAGGGACTCGCCGCCGTTGGCCCGCGTGTATTTGCCGGTGAGCAGGCCCCCGCCAAGCGGGGCCCATGCGACCACCGACAGGCCGAGTTTGCGCGCCATCGGTAGCAAGTCGCGCTCGGGCGTGCGCTGGATCAAGCTGAATTCGAGTTGAAGCGCGGCGAAGGTCGACCAACCGGAAAGCTCGGCGGTTACCTGAGAGGCTGAGACGACCCACGCCGGGGTATCGCTGATCCCGATGTACAAGACTTTTCCCGACCGGACGACGTCATCCAATGCTCGCATGGTCTCTTGCCACGACGTCTGGTCGTCCCACGCGTGTACCCACAGCAAATCGATGTAGTCGGTGTTCAAGCGGCGCAAACTCGCGTCCACCGACCGTACCAGGTTCTTACGATGACTGCCGCTGGCGTTGGGGTCGCTGTGGTCCATCGACAGCGTGTACTTGGTGGCCACCACCATCTTGTCGCGCTTGCCCGGCAACCACGCCCCCACGATCTCCTCGGTTTCACCGTTGTGGTACTTGTTCGCCGTGTCGATGAAGTTGCCACCAGCCTCGGCGTAGGCGTTGAGGATCGCGTGGCTGGTGGCCGAGTCGGCCCCAAAGCCCCACTCTTCCCCGAAACTCATCGTGCCAAGACTGATCTCAGACACGCGCAAACCGGAGGGACCCAACAGACGGTAACGAAGCGAGGTGGTCATGGCACCAAAGGTACGCGAGGGCGGGCCGAAACCCCACCGGCGCGACCTGATGGGGGCCGCGATGCTGAGCAACATCTGGCGGCGGCACCACTCGCGCCACGAGTCGCGCGCGCCGTCGCGGGACCGACGCAGCGCGTCAAACGAAGCACCCGCTGGACGTTCGGTCGGCCTGCGCCTGGCGCGGCAGTGACCCGCACGGCGGAGCGACGCAGGGTCGCGTGCGTCTTTTTCAAGACGTCATCCGCAATCGTTGCTCGAAATCGCATACAGCCGGCCCGGCCTCTCCGATGGCACGGCCCAAGCGACCGGGCCACCGTCCGTCTCGCGTGCGTTCGGGGCGGCTCCGGCCTCGTCGGGACCCCGGTCGACCCGCATTCGAGGTCGACAACAAGACTACGTGAATACATGTCATCGCGTGTGATCTTGACAAAATTGCGCCACATCGCCCGATTCATGAGTCCCGCAGTGCTGCGAAACACTGCCGGGCTTCGATCGACTCTGTACTGTGCGGTTGTTTTGAGTACGGCGGCTTGCGCCCAGGCCTCGGGCACGGAGACCGCGAGTGCACCGGTCCCGGACCGGACTGCGACTGCTTCACCCCGGCTGCTGGTGACACAAATCACTGAGGAACCCCAAGAGATGATACTCACGCCGATTGTTCATGGCTGGAGGGTGGGGCATCATGCTGCGGACAAGCGACGGCTTCTGATCAAGCTGATTCCCAGCACGGAAACCGTCGATGCGTGGACCCACATGGTGACCCTGCTCGCGACCAGAGATGCGACAGTTGCAGCCGAACCCTTCATCGCCGACTTAGGCGCCTCGTTCGATCCTTACTGCACGAAGGTTGCCACTCAGGTTTGGCCGGCGCAGACACAGGGTGGCTACTCGATGCAACTGGGAATAGTCTACTGTGAAGTCAATCGCAGCACCGGCATCGGTGAGGTCGTTCACGTCAAGGTGACGAAAAGCGAGAAAACCGACGCTCTCTATGTGTGGCAATACGCTCGCAAGATACCGGGCCTGGTCTTAGCTCAGGATGACGAGAGCTTCACCGTCGAGGATCTTCGATCGCTCGTCGAAGCGCTACGAGACCACCGGCCGTGTATCCTCGGTGACAGTCAGCACAGTTGCCCCAAGGGGATCGAAAGCCCGGGTAAACTCGCGCCGACGGCGTGAGGCGGTGTAGTCGGGGTCTGAGTGCGCCTTCGGAGGCTCCACGATCAGCCGACCACGTCAGTCGACCCGTTCGTACTCGGACCGCCTTGCGCATGGTCGACGTCGGTCGTTGGGCGGCGACGCCCTAGCGTGTCGGTTCTGGGCACGGCTCGTCGGCAAGGAGCTCGGTCTCGACCTCCGCCCGTTCATCGAGCGCAACTTCGTCGATGGGCACTTGCCCGTTCGCATCCTCGCTGCCGTAGCAGGACGCGGTTGTCCCGCCATCCTCAAGATGGACGACCGCTTCGGCTTGGAATCTGCCTTCGCGGTCCACTTCCACGATCATCGACTCGTTGCCGCTCGCGGGACAGTCGATGTCGTCGCCCTCGAACTCCAAATACGGGTTCGTGGGGATGGTACACGGGCCGGATAGATCGATACAGTCGACGAGGCGAGCGATGAACCCCACCCGCTGGGCCCCCTCGATCGCGCACGCGTCGGCGAGATCGACGTCGCCGCCCAGGAACGCGTGCGGCTCGGGGTTCGCGGTTTGCGACTCGGGGTTCGCGGTCTGCGACTCAGACGCCTCGCTGCTCGGTGTGTTTTCGCTCTCGCAGGCCGAGACAGTTGAGGTGACGAAAGACAGCACAAGGGTCGAAACGAGTCGAAGGCGATGCATGGCAGATCGGTCCGGGCAAGGCCCATACCTTAGCCCGCATGGGCCCTGGGTGCGGCGTGTTCGATGAATTGGGGGTGGACGTTGCCGCCCGCGCGGAAAGCAATCGCTCGGGCCGAGCCAGCGGCGCGACTTCAGTCGTGATCCAGATGCTGGCGTGACCGAGCATCGAATACCCTGGCCAGGTGCCGCCACTCGTCTACCTGAGCGCGACCGAGATGGCTCGGCGGATCCGCGTCGGATCGCTGAGCAGCACGTCGTTGCTCGAGGCGCACCTCGAGCGTATCGCGCAGGTCAACCCGAGCATCAACGCGGTCGTCAACGTCGACGCCGAGCCTGCGCGGAAACGCGCGGAGCAGGCGGATCAAGCGACCGCTCGAGGCGAGTGTTGGGGCCCGCTACATGGCGTGCCGTTTACCGCGAAGGACGTGTTCCAATCGGCTGGACTCACCACGACATCGATCGCGATGCGGTACGCCACGCACGTCCCCCAACGCGACGCAGCCCTAGTACGTCGACTCAAGGCCGCGGGCGCCATTCTCTTGGGGAAGACGAACCTCCCCACCGCATCGTACGATTGGCAGACCAACAGCCGTTTGCTCGGACGCTGCAATAACCCCTACGAGCTCACCCGCACCGTCGGCGGGAGCAGCGGAGGAAGTGCCGCGGCGTTGGCTGCGGGCATGTCACCGATCGAACTCGGCAGCGACGTGGCGGGCTCTCTCCGCGTACCGGCGCACTTTTGTGGGGTCGCCGCATTGCGACCAACCGAGGGACTGCTCAGCCTCGACGGCCACGGAGTTCTCCCGGGGCGCTCGTCCCGGGTGGATCATCTCGCCGTGCCCGGGCCCATGGCACGCAGTGCCGAGGATCTCGAGCTCCTGTTGCCCCTATTGCTCGACGGCGAGGCTCGGCCGCTGCATCCACTCGAAACCAAGCCGTTTCCACGGCTTCGTCTGGCGTGGTCCTCATCGCTGGGAGGCATCGTCCCCAGTCAGCCGGTCCGCACCGCCATGGCTCGACTGCAGTGCGAGCTCGTGGCAGCCGGCGCGACCCTGCTAGAGACCGAGCCCGATGTGGGCTGGGCCGAGGCGCAGCGCGTGTGGGGGACCATTCAAGGTCACGAAATCATCTCGTCCTACCCTCGGCCGCTCTGCTGGTGGCCGTTTCGTTGGCTGCTGCGGACCGGCGTGGTCGAGGCT
>QKPP01000162.1 GCA_006508105.1 Myxococcales bacterium FL481
CCATGTACATGGGGCACGCTCCAGCTACGCGGAAAGTTCAGGCAATGATCCATCGTGCCGTTCGAACGAACTTGCCCGTACTCTTGGTCGGGCAACGCGGCACTGGGAAGGAAACGGTCGCACGCATCCTCCACCACTTCGGAGGCGGCGAGGTTCCAAACATCGAAGTCATCAAGGTGACCGAGGACACTCGATTGGTCAACTTGGGAGCATTCACGTACCTTAGTCCGCTCGAGGACCTGTCGCTCGAAGAGCAGTCGCGCCTGCCGGCCCTGACCGGCCTGGGACGCCTGGTCATCGGCACGCGCCTCAAGCCAGAAAGCGAAGAGGGTCGCCGACGCTTGCACCCGCAAATCACTCGCTGGGCGAGCGGCGTGCGTATCGACCTGGCGAGCTTGGCGGAGCGAATCGAGGACCTCGAGCAGCTCGCGCTGTCGATCATTCAGGCCACGCCATCGCGCCGTCCCATCGGGGGTATCGCCGACAACGCGCTGGACTGCTTGCGCTCGTACCCGTGGCCCGGCAACGTCAGTGAGCTCGAAGCCGTCATCACTCAAGCGGTGCACAACGGCGCCACTGAGCAAGTCGAGCTGCGTGACCTCCCGCCCAACCTGCGCTTGCGCGACGCTCACCAAGTCCGCGCAGAGTCGCCGGAGCGCCAGCTGTGCCTCGAGCAGGCCGAGAAGCAGGCGATCCGCCGAGCGCTCCAGTACTCGCGCGGAAACAAGCGCAAAGCGGCCCGTTTGCTGCATATCGGCAAGACCACGTTGTATCGCAAGCTCAAAGCGTACGATCTCGAGTAGGTCTCGGTTCGTCTCGTCCCCCGACTCGCCCGAGATCGCACTGCGGTCTCGGGCGTGTTCGCGACTGGGAACGGGCGGTCGTTGAGTCAATGAGCGGCTCCCCGCCGCGCCGTCGGTCGGCGAGGGCCGTCCGCCCCCGTCGGATGACAACACGGAGTTGATATGCCTCGTTTCTCAGACCTCGGGCGCCGGCCCGATGCTTGCTCTCGATGCCCGAGCGTGCCACGGCGAAGGGTCGGTTCGTCGGCGTGGATCCTGCTTGCTGCGGCGGTGCACCTCACCGGCTGCACCGAGGGCGAGTCGAGCACCGACGCGCCAGACGCCGGGGAAAGCGGCACGAGCGACGTTGAATCCCCGCCATCCAGCGCCGTCGCGCTCGACTCCATCGCTCACCTGTCTCGGGTCTCGACCGCGCTACGGGGCATCCGCCCCGCTCCCGCCCAACTCGAAGCGGTGCGAGACAATCCAGACGCCATCCCCGACATCGTGGACCAGTACCTCGAGTCCGACGCGTTCGGTGAAACCATCCGGGACCTACACAACGAGACGCTGCTGACCCGTGTCGACTACCTCATCTACCCCGCCGGGTTCCAACCGCAGGCCGAGCTCGCCGATGTAGATATCTATCAACTGAATCGCGAGGTGATGGACGCTCCGTTGCGTCTCATCTCGCACGTGGTGCAAAACGATCGGCCCTACTCGGAGATCGTCACCGCCGACTACGCCCTGGCCACCCCGGCCGTAGCCACCGTTTGGGGTATGCTCCACACCGGCTCAGGTTGGCAGGAAAGCCGCTGGAACGACTTGCGCGGCCACGCGGGGATCCTGTCGGACTCGTGGCTGTTTCAGCGGCACTCGAGCACGCTCACCAACGCGAACCGAGGCCGCGCCAACGCGATGTCGCGCGCCTTGCTGTGCCACGATTTTGCGTCGCGCGACATCGAGATCGAAGCCTCACTCGATCTCGCCGATCCTTCCGCGATCGCCGATGCGGTCGCCACCGACGCTGCGTGCGCAAGCTGTCACCAGTCTCTCGATCCCCTGGCCAGCTTTTTTCGCGGCTTCTTCCCGCTGTACGTCCCGGCCGAAGTCACTACGTGGCCCATGGAACTGCCCTACGTGCCGGACTTGTTTCCCTCGTTTCTCGGCGTGCCGATGCGTGACGCCCGGTACTTCGGCGTGGCCGCGGACGGCCTGCCGGCGCTGGGACAGCTGATCGCCAGCGATCCACGCTTCACGCTGTGCGCGGCGCGTCGTTTCTACGCGTATTTTCACCAGATCCCGCTGGCGGACGTGCCCCACGACGTGGCCGCGACCCTCCAGCGCTCCTTCATCGCCAGTGGCCTCGACGCCAAAGCGCTGACAAAGGCGATCGTGCTGGCGGACGATTTTCGCGTGTCGCACTTTCCGACGGCCGATCCCGAGCAACTCGACGAGCGCCTCGGCCTCAAGAAGCTACGTCCACTGCAAATGCGGCAGCTCTTCTCGGACCTCACCGGGTTCGAGTGGGTGACCGATCTCCGCCACGTCGGGCAACCCGACCTCCCGCAGGGACTCGGACGCCCCAACCTGCTCGACGACTCGTTTTTGGGGTTTCAGGTCCTGGCGGGCGGCGTGGACGGCATCTTCGTGACGCAACCCGCCCACACGTACAACGCCTCTTCTTCGCTCGTGCTCAGCACGCTGGCCGCCTTCGCGGCACAACACGTGGTGGACACTGACTTGGCGGTGACGCCGGCGCAGCGTCGCTTGCTGACGCTGGTCGAGGCCGACACTACCGACGAGGTCATGATCCTCGCCCAGCTCGACGCGCTTCACCTGCGCTTGTACGCCCAGCCGACCACGGCGGACGACCCCGAACTGGCGCAAACCATCGGGCTGTGGCGCGCCGCGTTCCAACGTAGCCAAGATCCCGTCCGAGCGTGGAAAACCACGCTCACCGCGATGCTCCAGGACGTGCGCATCGCGTACTACTAACCCGTGGTCATCCGCTGATTGCACCCGGCTCACCATGTCGCAGTTCTTCACCCGACGTTCTTTCTTCGTTGGCACCATGGCGGCGGCCGTCGCCGCGTCGTCCGGTCGCGCGCGCGCCTCTGCGTCGCCCCATCGGCTCGCTGCGCCACCACGCAAGCTGATTTTGATGGTCGCCGCGGGCGGATGGGACACGACGTATGTTCTCGATCCCAAACCCGGATTGACCACCGTAGACGGCCCTGGCGGCACGATCCGCGAGATCGGGGGCTTGACCGTCTTCGTGGATCCATCTCGCCCCGCGCCCACACGCTTTTTTGAGAAGCACGCGGCGAGCTGCCACCTCGTCAACGGCATTCAGACGCAGTCCATCGTGCACGCGGACTGCAGCAAGCGCCTGTTGACGGGCACGCCATCGGACGCCAACCCCGACATCGGCGCGATCGCTGCGTACGAACACGGGCGGCACCTGGCGGCCCCGTACTTCGTGCTCGGCCAAACCGCCTACACCGGGCCCTACGCGAGCGTGTCGACCCGCGCCGGCACGGCCAATCAGCTCGGCGCCCTGGTCCATCCGCTGCTCGGTCTGCCGGTGGGCGACCCCCAAGCGCCGCAGTTGCCATTCGTGGCCGACAGCGTAGAAGCTCAACTGATCCGCGACTACCGTCAGGCCAGCACGGCTCGAGCGCTGGCCCAGCGCGGCCAGACGGGTCGCAACCAGCGGCGCCTTCAAGACTTCGAAGATGCGGCGTGGCGCGGCGAAGCCGTGGCGGAGATCGGAGCGGTCGGCGACATCGATTTCTCTCGCGATCTCATGGTGCAAGTCGAACTCGCGCTCGACGGCCTGCAATCCGGCCTGTGCCACGCCGTCCAACTCGAGCTCGGCGGGTGGGATACCCACGCCAACAACGCCAGCCAAGCTGCGCTCAACGAGGTGTTCTTCACCGGACTCGAGCGCTTGGTCGACGAACTGGCCGCCCGTCCCGGAGACACGCCGGGGGCACGGATGCTCGACGAGACCGTGGTCGTCGCGTTGTCCGAGATGGGTCGAACCCCCAAACTGAACACCAACGCCGGCAAGGACCACTGGCCAGTGACCAGCGCCCTGGTGATCGGGGCTGGCGTGGCCGGCGGTCGGGTGTCGGGCGAAACCGATGACCGACTCGGGGCCATGGGTATCGACTTCACGACGGGTGCGACGCTGGCCGGCGGACCGCAGCTAACCGGTGCCAACTTTGCTGCCGGCGTGCTGCGCTTGGCCGGCGTCGACTTTACTCGCCATCTTCCCGTGACCACCCCTCTCGCCGCGTTGGCGGCCTAGTGGAACCCATCGTGCTTCGACCTCTCCTGCCACCCCATTCACGACGGTGTGCCGGCTGGCTCCTCGTCGGTACAGTCGCCTGCGCCGAGCCATCCGATGTCGACGCCACGGTCGAGACCGCCACCGGACCCGAGGCTCTACCCGCGAGCGCCACGGGCCAAGCCAGCCCCGAAGACCCCCAGTGGGCCTCGCTCGCGACGCGCCCCTGCCCCGAGGACAGCTACCTCGACACCGAGAACTTCGGTCGCCCGTTCATGCTCAGCTGGTGCACCGGCTGTCACAGCGCCGACATGCCGGCCGGCATGCGGCAGGGCGCGCCGCCTGACGTCAACTTCGATACCTCGACCGAGGTTCGCGATTGGGCCGACCGCATCTGGGCGCGCTCAGGCGATCACAACGGTTCCATGCCACCGGTCGCCCCGGCGCCGCTCGAGCTGCGCCGGCAGCTAGGCGAATGGCTGGCCTGCGGCGCACCGTAGTCCTGGACGCCGTGGCCGGGCCCATAAAAGCCGGGGCCCATCGAATACCGCGGCCGCTCCCGCGTCGAAGGCCATAAGAGCCTCAACGCCATGCCCTTCGGAGAACAACCCCCCGGCCAGCTATCCCGAGCCCCCCGTCGCCCCCCGCGGTCCCGGTCGACCGCGCCGCTGTTCCTGCAAGTCTTGGGGGTCACCGGTTTCTTGGTCGGGGCCATCGCTTACCTCGGCCACGACGTCATCCACTCCGCCCCTCCCAGTCCTGCCGCCGCGCCGCGCCCGAAGGCGCCTAAACCGAGCGCGTCGAACAATACCGCGACCGGATGCCGCGCGTGGCTGATCGACCAAGTGACGGTCTCGGTGCCCGACACCAAAGACGGTCGCGCGTCGTGGGACATGGGCCGAGATCATCACCCCGACCTACGTCTGGCGTTGGCGATCGGCGATGCACCGGCGCTGAAGTCCGAGACGTTTCGCAACTCGTTGCGCACGACTTGGCAGTTTGACTCCGCGGTGCGCGTGACCCCGGGGACGCCGATCCATCTTTCGGCCGATGACGTCGACGGCGAGTACGCGGAGCCGATCACCCGATGGCGCACCGCGTTACCTCAAGAGGTCACCGCCAAGAGTTGGGCGGTGGGCGCAGCACAGTTCGACTTGCGTTGCGAGAGCTAGGTCAAGGGCCGTCACGGTGACGCGCCGACGCGGCCCGGCGAACAACCAGCCTCTCGTTCACCGCCCCAAGCGGACCCGCCGGTTTGCGCCATATGTGGGCCCGGGACCGACGCTCGGACACCGGCACCGCGGCCATGCGCACAGTGGCTGACAGGGCGGGTCGCGTCAACGCAGTTGGCAACGCGACACCGAAAGGCCCTCGCCCATGCAGCTCGATGCGTAGCGAACCACGGCCCGAAAGCAGGCAGCACGGAAGCCAAGGCCCGGTCTCGCCGCGAGATTCGGCGCCCCGGACCAGCGCTGCCATGCATGTCCGCCGCTGGTCCGTCTTCTTCGGTCATCCTCCGTTCGCACATAGCTGACGCAACGCGTTTGTTTTGCACCATCGTCGCTAGTACAGTCGACTTCGACCTCACAAGTGGTCGAAAACGAGTCGTACTTATGATTACACGCGCTTTGGCGGTCGGTACATGTATGCTGGTGACGCTACCTGTGGGCTTGTCCTGCGGGGGTGACGATCGGAACGGGGGGAACGCCTCCAACTCACCGGGCGACGGTGATGGCGACGGCAACGGAGACGACGATGGTGATGGCGATGGTGACGAACTGCCGGATGGGCCCGCTCCCACCGCTCGCATGTTTCGCCTCACGCACGCGCAGTGGGACAACACGGTGCGTGACCTGCTGCGTCGAGACGACTCGTTCGAGTTCGCGGCGGACTTTCGCGACGACCCGTACCAGTCGGGATTCCTATTCGATAACAACTTCAGCGCGCTCTCGGTCGACAGTATCTTGTGGGACAACTACCGCGGTGCGGCCGGGCAGGTCGCCGCCGCGGTGGTCGCCGACGAGGACATCCTCGACGCCATCGTCCCGGGAGGAGCCGTCAGCGATGACGAACAAGCCGCGGCCTTCGTCGAGGAGTTCGGATCCCGAGCGTTCCGTCGCCCCCTCACCACCGCCGAGCGTGACGCCTACCTCGAGCTATTCGACGAAGCACCGGGACTGTACCCCGACACCCAAGCCTCGCGAGCCGGCATCCAATTCGTCGTCGAGGCCATGCTGCAGTCGCCGCACTTTCTCTACCGAATCGAACGCAGTGACGACGATGCGGATGGGCTCGTTCCCCTGACGTCGTACGAGCTGGCCTCGCGGCTGTCCTACTTGCTGTGGAACTCGATGCCCGACGACGTCTTGCTCGCGGCGGCACGCGACGACGAGCTCACCGACCCCGACGAGCTCGAGCGACACGCACGCCGCCTGCTGGAAAGCGAGCGAGCGGCCGAGACAGTCGCCCACTTTCACCGACAGCTCTTTGAACTCGACAACATCGCCGCCGCGGCCCCGTCGCAGGCGCTGTTTCCCGACACGTCGTCGCGATTTGGTGAGTACGCACAAACGGAGGCCGAGCTGTTTCTCAACGAGGTCGTGTTCTCCGACGACGGCGGCATCCGCGAGCTGTTGTTGTCCCCCAAGACCTTCGTCAACGCCGAACTCGCCCGGGTGTACGGGCTTTCCGGCGACTACGACGACGACTTCGAACCGGTGACCCTCGATGACGAGCGGCGGGCCGGTCTGTTCACCCAGCTGGGGTTTCTGGCCGCCAACGCCACCTCGGCCCAGCCCGACCCGATCCACCGCGGGGTGTTCATGGCCGAACGCGTGGCGTGCAAGTCCATCCCCGCGCCGCCCGACGACATCACGCCATTGCCGTCGGCCGAAGGTCGGACGAATCGCGAGGTGGTCGAAGCCCACACCGAGGATCCCGACACCGTGTGTGCAGCCTGCCACGCGACCACGATCAACCCATTCGGCTTTCCCTTTGAGAACTATGACGCGAGCGGTGCGTGGCGCGACCGCGACAACGGCCACGACGTGGATGCTTCCTCCGAGGTGAGAATCGGCGACGACGTCGTGGCCGTCGACCATGCACTCGACCTCGTGACAGCGCTCGCCTCCTCCGCCACCGTACACCGATGCTATGCGCAGCACTTGATCGAGTTCGCCACCGGACGACCCGCCGAGGCGCAAGACGAGGGCTGGGCGGCTCGCCTCGGTGACCAGTCATTCGCAGACACCCTCAGCGTCCAAGACTTGCTCGTGGAACTGATCCGCTCGCCCGCGTTCACCCATCGCTCGGCCCAGGAGCTGGAGTAGTCCGGCGCATCCGAACGCCCTGATCTAGGAGTTTTTCGTCTATGTCTAAGTTCTCTCGTCGATTCGTCCTGCGCGCTGGCGGTGCGGCCGTCGCTCTCCCCTTGCTCGATGCATTTCGTCCTCGAGCCGCGCAAGCTTCCCGGGGTACCGACAACACGTTTGTCGTGTTTGTCCGACAAGCCAACGGCGTCGCGTGTGAGCAACAAACCGAGGAACTCGGCAGCGAACCCGAGCGCTTTTGGCCCCACGAAACCGGGACCCTCACCGAAGCGTCGCTCGCCGGGCGAGCCCTCGACGAGCTCACCGACCACCGCCAGCGGCTGCTCGTCGTGCGGGGCGTGAACATGCAAGATTTTCCCTACGGTGATGGTCACGCGCGGGGGGCCCTGCAAGGGTTGACCGGCCGAGGGCCAACCGTCGACGGTGCTGGAGGCAACTCAGAGGCCGCCGGTGAGTCGCTTGACCATCGTATCGGCGTCGAACTCAACGGGGGCGGACGCGAGTCACTGTTTTTGTACGTGGGACCGAACGGCGGCTGGCTGGGCGGACCCTGCATTTCGTACCGTTCCGCCGGCTCCCGCCGCGCCGCGATTCGCGACCCGCTGCAGGCGTACATGGCCATCATGGGCCTCGACAACGACCAGTACGAGGAGCTGGCTGAGCGTCAAGCCAGCGTCAATGATCTTGTCCGTGATCAGATGAACTCGCTGCTCTCCCGGCCAAGCCTCTCGCAAGACGACCGCCAGCGACTCGAACTGCACTTCGAGTCGATCCGCGATCTCGAACTTGGGCTGTCTTGCCGTTTCGAAGAGGACGAGCTCATGCAACTCGAGGGCGCGGCGGCGGGCTATGAGAGCAACGACGGCGACCGCGTGCTCGAGGCGTTGCGGGCTCACATGGATGTCGCTGCGCTAGCCGTCGCCTGCGGCCATACCCGCTCGGTCGCGATCCAGGTGGGCGACGGCAACGACGGATCGATCCGCTACCGCGACCCGGATACGGGCGAGATGATGGAGAACTTCCACTACATCTCACATCGTCGCCAGTCGCACGACGCGAACGGGGGGATCATACCTGGCTCGGACCTTCTCCACCACAAGATCGACCGCCAGTTCGCGCAGGCGTTCAAGCACTTGATCGATCGACTGGCGGCGTACGACCTTCCCAATGGCTCGCAGCTCATCGATGCCGGCACGGCCATTTGGTACAACGACCTCGGCAACGGACCCGCGCACGGGCCGAACAGCGTGCCGTACATCGTCGCTGGTTCGGCCGGTGGGTACCTGCGACAAGGCGAGTACATCGATCTGCCAACCGCGGACTGGACGTCGAATCACACGCAGATGCTCAATACGATCGGAGCTGCCGCGGGGGTCCGCAACGCGGACGGCGATCCGCTGGACGACTTCGGCGATCCCGGTCAGCCCAAGGGCTTGCTCCCCGAACTGCTGGCCTGAGGGCGGCTTGCAACGCAAAAAGCCGCCGCACGACGCCGCCTGCGTGGGGCCGCTCGGCTCGCCGTGCCGGGGCTCCCGGCCTTCCGCGGCACAGGACCCGACCCTCGCCCCGCGAATGCGCGCAATGCCGATCACGGCGCGACATTGCGTTCCCCGGAGCGGGCGGCGTGATCTTGGGTCTGCCGCCCGGTGAGCCGCACCTGTCAGTTGGGGACGACGCTCGCTACCGCATCTTCGGGAAGGCACCAGCGCCCGCTACAGTCTCCTGTTGTGAGCGGTGCGCAGTCTCCATCCTCAAGCAGTGTTGTGTTGAACAACGACGGCCAGCAGGCGCCGAGTAGTTCTTGCCCATGCACGCAGACCTGACCCGGCGGACATTCCTCACCGTGCTCGCAGCTCGTTCGCGGGCAACCGATCGCGTCAACGAGTTCAAGGTCACCACAGGCGTTGGACTCGCACCACCACGTCATGGGGAGTCCACATTCAAAGCCCAGGGGGACATCACACGGCTGACTGTCGCTCGTGGAACTGTCAGTGGGAACCTCGCCTGAGTCGTCCGTGCTCCCCTCATGGTCCGCGCCGCCTGTGTCGTCGTCGTCGGGCGTCTCAGCGGTCGTACTTGTGGACCCACCTTCGGCCTGCCCGGAGCTGTCTGCTTGGTCGCTCCCGTTGTCTGGTGGAGAGACGAGCTGCCTGTCGCACCCGGGACTGGGACTCAAGGCGAGCGCCGCGGCTAGCAGGACGAATCTTCTTGCCCCGTCCGCCGCCGCATCACGCGGGGTATTGGCGTGCTCGTTCATGATTGACCTCGATTTTCTCTAGGCCGCGGCGGAGCACGGATTGTTCCCATTGCGGCGTTCGTGGGTCACGGCAAGAAGTTCGCCGCGCTGACGGCGTGGTATGCCGTGAGGGAGGAAAAAGGCGACGACCCACATACGGCCAGTCCTTGGTCGCAGAATCCCTGCTGCGGCCAGTTCAACTTACCACGGGCAATACCCTTCGGTGCGCCATCGCGTCGCCGAAGCTCGCTTGTCCGCATTTGTAACGCGGGGGCGTGCTCGCCTATACCAAGATGCTCAGTCCGAACGCGGGCGCACTCGTCCCGATACGCCCGCCATCGCGTAGACCAGGAATGTGGCCACGGCGGTTCGTGCGCCAGTCGTTACGGGACCTGTCAACCGGTCCGAGATGCCCCAGGGCGGTGATGGTCTTGGGCGCCTGGCTCGACGTCTGACGCGTCGCGGAAATGCTCGCTGATCGGGCGCATGATGAAGACGGGAGAACCTCGACCGCAGGCGAGTCCCGGTCTCGACCAGGCATCCCGCACGCCGGGCGTTCGTCGACCCCGCGCAGTTGCGCGGACTCGCCGTGACCACCTTGATGTCCTTTCCCGCGCCCCGACCTTCGCTTCAACTGACGCCCGTCCATGCGCTCGGCCACCACACCATGGGGCTACGTGGCTACAGCCGCGCCAACGCGGCCAGGGCCTATGTGATCAGATCGTACTGGAGCCTGCGCGGGTAACTGCGGGAGTCGAACCTCGCCGCACCACCGCGACGGGCCCGTGGCACGACCCCGGTCGGCGCTGCTCATGCGGGGGCCATGCATGGCCCGTGAGCAGCCGCCGGCGGCGCTCATCGGAGAGAGGTGGTTCGGCGCATAACGGTCCCGGTCCCCGAGCGCGCCCGCCTGCGTCGAGCTCTACCCACTGCATGGTCCTCGCATTGGACGCCCATCGCAGCGGCGTGGCAAGGATTGCATCGCGTCTTCAAGTCGGCGCCGGGCTCGGGTTGACCGCTCCCGGTTACGCAGCCGTGACTTCGCTTCCCTTGATGACGCCAGACCTCCCGGCGTGAGGCCATCGCCGCATCTATGGAGTCCACCATGTTCAAGTCGCAAGTTCGTTTGGTCATTCCCTGGCTCGTCAGTAGTGGCTCCCTCGCGTGTGCAGTTGGCGCTGGCCATCCCGAAGGCGGGCACGACCAGCCGGCCGGTGTGCTTCCAGACGCGGGAGCGCCCGAGGAAGCGGGCGGAGACGACGACGAGTCAGATCCAGATGATGATGATGACGATGATGACGATGATGACGATGATGACGATGATGACGATG
>QKPP01000275.1 GCA_006508105.1 Myxococcales bacterium FL481
CCGGAGTGTCCAGTTCGCCAGAGTTTGCACGGAGTCTCCGGTGTTGACGATCTCAATAAACTCATCGTCTGCACTATCCCGCGTACCATCGCGATTTGCATCGCCGGCTGACCCCGACGCCGGGTCGGCGTGGATCTCGTTGATCACCAACTCCGTTGCAAACTCGGCCCGGCTCGGCGTGCACGGAGCCTCCCCCTCTTCGGCCTCAAACAAGTAATACGCGGCTGAAGGCATCAGTTCGTCCTTGTCGTGATCAGCACCCGGAATCTCTGAATAGCTCCAGTTGAAGGGAGCTGCGAGTTCATCCGCAAGTTCGCTTGCCACATCAAAGTAGTTCCGAGCGCGCTCCAGTCGGCTGTCTCCTTGGGCCATAGCCTGGGCAGTGCCCCGCAAGTCGTCGAGCTTGTCCGGGCCATCGGTCTCCAAACTGCCCACCATCACCGTCAGCGGCGCGGTTGCTCAGATCCGCGTCCTCCCAGGGCGTCGCCGTCAAGCCGTAGGGAAAGAACAGGTTTGCATCGTCGAGCGATCCACTTAGTGGCAGCGTGTACCAACCCGCACTAGATGCGGCCACCCGATGAATCCGGTAGTTGGGCAAGAACGTGAGCAGACGGTGGGCAAACTGAGCTCCCGCGCTGTGCCCGTACAGGTAATAGGCTTCCTGTTCGCCACCATAGTACTCGCGCACCGCTTCGAACACGTGCTCGATCTCCGCGTGAGTGAAATCTTCAGGCGCCAGCCATTCTGCGGGATCAAACACTCCCGGTGTCGGCAGCTTCCCGGCCCCCACGCCTACCGTGAAATCCTCGCTACCGTCGTAGAAGACCTCAGGATACTGCACAGCCACCACCAACAAGCCGTAGCGCTCGGCCACCGGAGCCGCCGCGTTTCTCATGCTCGCGGCCGTTCGCCCGCTCCCGTGCACCACAAAAAGAATGTCCCCCGTCGCCGGATCAAAGTTCGAGGCCCGGTACGTGTGCACGAACAGCGCGAGTCCAGCCCGCGACTCGAACGCGACTTGAGCCGCGCCGATCCGATCCAGTGCACTCAAGCCAATGACTTCTGCCGGGTTGGGATCGTTCCAGGTCGCACACTCAGCCGACTCCTCTTCGCAGATTTCGTGCGCCGGGCACCAGATGGGACTGCCACCGATGCACGAGCCGTCCACACAGATCTCCTCGCCGTTGCAGGCCAGGCCATCATCGCACTGAACCAGCTCTCCCATCTGGCAAAGGCCGTCTGAGCAAACCTCAATCCCGTTGCAAGCGTCACCATCAGTGCAATCGGCATCGGTCTCGCAGGGATTCCCCGTGGCGACGCCGGAAACCTGAATGTCGTCGATCAATGCAAACCGATCTTCTTCACCGAGTGAGAAACGCACGAACAGTCGTTCGAGGTCGTTGGCGGCCTCAGGCAAGGAGACTTCTCGGTGCTCCCACTCTCGCGAGGTAAGCTCCTCCACTACCGTCCACGGTCCTTCGGGCGAGGGAGCAAACTTGACATCTAGACTGCGTTTGGTGCGGTATGCGAGGGATACTGCTACGGACGAGTACCCACTCGAGGATAGTTCGAACTCGATGAAGCCGTAGCGACGTAGTTTGACCCCATACTCTCCAGATGCTGCCGCACGAGAGGAAACGCGAGCTGCATGATGATTCCACTCGGGATCGAGGGCGCCAGACTCGAAATCCTCACTAAACAAAGATCGGTGCATCGGCGATGAACGCACCTGAAGTTCACCGTAGTCCAGGGACTCCTCATCACCGATCGACTCCTCGCCCTCACCGCTCGAATCCATACACCCGTTGAGCATCAAGACGGAGAGCGAGACGGGCACGAGCGCAGAGAAGACGGAAAGATCGGGCCGAGCGATGCGAGAGGGCATGACGCAAAACATAGGCAGGGCACGAGATCGCAAGCAATCCGATTCGAGGCCACAAGCCCACGGGCCGAGTCAATGCACCGAGAGTCCAGCCTGGACGCTATTGCGCATACTCGCCGATAGTGGGATTTGCGAGCGCGCGGTACACCGTTTCATGGCTCTCACAAGTCCGCACGATCGCGCCCGCACGCGCATAAAGAGCGCAATCACAGTGCGTTCTCCGCGACCAGTCGCGAAAGCGACGTTACTGAGTTGGTGCGCCGAGTCAACGGAACTGCCGCATCGCGGCAGCGACTCCCCGAAGCAACGAGTACCGGTCGGCTAGGTCCCCGCGGTCTCTCCGCGTTTCCCGTCGTGTTCGCCGAGTACCCCCAAGATTCGTTGAAGCATGCTCTGCATTTCGAGCGCCGATCGGAACCGGGTGGCGACGTTCTTGGCACAGGCATGGGCCACGAATCGATCAATCAAATCGACCAATGCGGACGGTGTGTGCGGCGGCAAGTGCCGACTCGGCGGCGGAATAGTCTCCTTGCGATGGAGCTCGAGTAACCGCTTGGGCCCATCCGAAAACGCCTCCTCAAACGGATGGCGCCCGGTAACCGCCTCGTAGAAGGTGACCCCAAGGGCGTAGAGATCGACCCGATGGTCGAGTGGCCCATTGATGACCGCCTGCTCGGGAGCCATGTAGCGCGGATCACCGGTGATATGCTTGCGCAGCTCACGAACGCCTTCGTAACTGCACGAGATCCCGAAGTCGATCAGCTTCACCACCACCAGACGCCGATCGTAGGCGTCACGCGTGATGAAGATGTTCTCAGGTTTGATGTCACAGTGGGCAATCTTGCGGGTGTGGATGTAGTTCAGTGCATCAAGCGTTTGCGAGAAGATGTCGCAAAGCACACGGAAGTGAACTTGCTTGCCGCTCGTCAGCACATGCCCGATATCCCGACCACGCAAGTACTCCATGGCCAGCCAACGCAACTCTCCGTGCTGACCGGTTTCGAGCACTCGGACCAGGTTCGGATGTGAGAAGTTCGCCGCCAACACCGCCTCGCGATGGAACCGCTGGCGTTCCGACTCCGGGACATTCGGCTTTAGGACCTTCAGCGCTACGTAGCGGTCCATCGATGGGTCATAGGCCTTGTAAATCCGGCCCA
>QKPP01000160.1 GCA_006508105.1 Myxococcales bacterium FL481
CGTCATCATCGTCATCATCGTCATCATCGTCATCATCGTCATCATCGTCATCATCCCAGCCATCTCCCGGATTCGCTGCAGCGATCGCTTGTCCGATGTTCATTCGACCCCCAGTCGCGCAGTAGTCCTCCAAACCACCGATGGAGTCCACCGAGTCGAGCAGGAGGCTGCGCAACGTGGGGATGTCGTCGCTTTTCGTGTACGACGCCAGCAAAGCCAGGCCTCCGGCGACGTGCGGTGTCGCCATAGACGTGCCACTGATCGTCATGTAGCCATTCCCGGAGGCGCTGCAGCTGTAAATGTTCGACCCTGGCGCGGCGAGGTCGACCGTGGTCTTGCCGTAGCTCGAAAACCCGGACTTGTCGTCGCTGCTCGTGCTGGACATGACCGAAATGATCCCGTCTTGGTCGTAGGAGGCGGGCAACGACGGGTTTCCCACCGAGTCGTTGTTGTCGTTGGAGTTGCCCGCTGCGGCGGCACTGATGATGTTGGCCGCCTCGAGGGCTTCAAAGCCGGCTTCGATGTTGGGGTCGTGGCCGTCGGCGCCCCACGAGTTGCTGGTGACGAGGAGCCGGTGACCGCGGTCTCGCATCTCGAGTGCGTACTCGAGACAAACCGGAGCGTCAGAGTCTTGACCCGAACCGTCCCCACCCATGATCTTGCACGCCATGAGCTGCACCTTCCACGCCACCCCCGGAATGCCCACATTGTCGTCTCCGGAGGCGCCGATCGTACCCGCGCAGTGCGAGCCGTGACCGTTGTCGTCCAGTGGATCGCTGTCGCCGTTGTGCACGTCGATCCCGTGGATGTCATCCACGTAACCGTTTTCGTCGTCGTCGATGCCGTTGTCGGGGACCTCGTCGGGATTGACCCAGACATTGTCTTCGAGGTCTTGGTGGTTGTAGTTGATGCCCGTGTCGATCACGAGCACGATCACATCCGAAGCGTCGGTGTGGTGGTCCCACGCATCGGGGGCGCCGATTTTGGGCATGCCCCACAGCTCATCGTAGTCCGGATCGTTTGGCGTGGTCTCCGTGGTTCGGATGCGGTAGTCGAAGCCCACGTAGCGCGCGCCGGGGGCTTGCCGGATCTGGTCACGCAGGGTGGTCAGTGCAGTGGCACCGCGTAGCGGCGCCGAGAACTCGAGGTATCCGCAAGCAAACCCCTTGAACGCGGATATCCGCGGAAACTGTACGAACCGGCCGCCGTGGAGGGCCGCCACGAAGCGGGCTTGCTCGGCATCGTCGAACTGAACCGATAGCCTCGTGGGATTGACCAATGTCCCGGGGGGCTCGCTGGGCATCGCGATGAAGCGGTCTTGCGCGGAGGCGCTTGCGGACGGCGTCCAACCGGTGCACATCAGGCCCGAAAGAAGGAGGGAGGGGCGAATCGAGCGGGGCATCTTCGTTCCTGTCCGTGTTGCTGAGGGCCTGCGGTCCAGCCGATCCTGGACGTCTTTGCAAACCTCCGCGAGCCGGGGACTTTATCATCCTCGCGATGGGGGCGCCGATGGTGGGCACCGCGAGCCGGGGGGGCGGCCCGGCGGGGCCGAGGGAGCATCGCCGTCAGCCCCGCCGGCGGTTGGACTGGCCGGGCGATGAGCGGCCCCGGCGACGCGAACGCGGCGTTGCCCCAGGCCCGGCCCGTCGACGTGAGGGCGTCCGCTCGAGGCTAGCCGGGGCGCCCGTCGACCCGCGGCCGCACCAGCATGCCGGTGTAGCGCAGCAAGAACATCGAGAACCCGGCCAGCCACGCCACACTGGCCGCGAGCACGAACTCGACAAACCACGCCGGCGCGATCGCGGGCCCGAACACGCGCAGCGCCGCTCCGGTGGCGATGGCGGCAAAGGCTGCCCCCATGCCGCGGGGCAAGGTGAGGGGGCGGCCGGTATGGCCCAGCGACACCCGAGCCATCATGGCCAAGATCATGCATCCGACGGCACCCGCGGCGAGGCCGTGGAGTGCGGTGGACTCCGGGACGCTGAGCCCAAATCGGCCAGCGGCCAGGGACAACAGTCCCACCGGAACCCACGCGTACCCGACGTGGAGGATCCACAACAGTGGGAGCTTGATGGCGCACCAGGGCTGGTAGTGAATGGTTCGCGCCAGCAACGTGGCCGCGCTCACCAGCAGCAAGGGTATCGCCACCCCGTCGGGCGCCATTCCCAGCTGCGCGAGCAAGGCCGCGGCCACCACCACGGGCGTGAGCGCATCCCAGCGTGGCGGCGGGGGGACGACCTGGCCTCGCCCCGCGCGTTGCATGGCCGCGTTGGTAAACGCCGGGATGATCCGTCCGCCGACGACGACGATCATCATCACGAGCACATACAGGCCCAGGCGAACCCCGTGATGGCCCCAGACCGCGTCGGCCCCGAGTCGCGGCAGGTGGGTGAGGGTGTCGCCCGCCGCGAGCGCGGTCAGCAGCACTGGAAATGCGTAATTGCGCCGGTTCCTGGTCGAGAGAATGGGGCGGGCGATGATCGCCAAGAGCACGGGGTAGACGGCCACGCTCGCGGCAAGGACCCACTCGGCGGGCAGCGCGTCGGCGAAGAGCATGCTCACGCGTGCGACCAGCCACGTGGCGAAGAGGACGACCAGCGGCCGGCCGGAGGCCGCGGGCGTGGATGTCCACTTGGGCACCGCGGTCGTCAGAAACCCGATCACAATCGCGGTTGCGAAGCCGTACACCATCTCGTGGCCGTGCCACGCCGCCGGGGACCACGGGAGGACGACGGACGGGCTCGATGTGTAGGTGTCGAGCCACAGCGCGACCGGAAATAGGGCCGCGAGCGCCCCGGCCAGGAAAAAGACCCGAAACCCGGTCGCGAAGAGGGCCGACCGAGGACTCGCGACAAGCTTGTGCGAGCGGATCGTCAGCAGTTCCTGGGTCACCGAGCCAGTGTGCCCGCGGCGAGACGGCGGATCGCCGCAAATCTTGCGCGATCCGACGGGCGGCGCATCTCGGGTCGAGTCGACGCCTTCGCCCACCGGTTGGACGCCGGGTGCTGGCCTCGGACGATCCGGGAGGATGACACGAGCAGCTCAGAGGCGAGCCCTCGCCCCCGACGGCGGATCCTCGCCCCACCCTCGCAGCTCAGCGCGGCAGCGCAGCGGTGCTCCCGGGCCGGGGGCGTCCACGCTTCGTCGTCGAGCGCGGCGATGGCTAGCCTTTGGCGTTCTTCAACGCGGCGTCGATCTGTCGCTTGAACCCATCGAGGCTGCGGGATTTGAGGCGTTTGCCGTTGACGTAGAACGCGGGTGTGCCCCGAACCCCCGCGGCCCGGCCCTGCTTCATCTCGTCGTCGATCTGCTTGGCGAGGTTCGGATCGCTGAGGTCGCGCTTGAACTTGGCGGTGTCGAGGCCCAGCTTTTTGGCGTACGCGAGGAGCTGATCGTCGCCCAAGGCGCGGTAGTTTGCGAACAACACGTCGTGGTACTCCCAGAACTTGCCCTGCCGATGTGCGGCCAGGGATGCAATCGCGGCCGGGCGGGCGTGTTTGTGGATATTGAGAGGAAACTGTTTAAACAGCAGTTGGACATCATCGGGATACGCGGCCATCACTTGCTCCAGGAGGTCGACCGACCTCGCACAGTGCGGTCACTGAAAGTCCGAGAACGCGGCGATGGTCACCTTGGCCGCGGGCTTGCCCTTGATTGGGGAGTCGGACGTCGGAATCTGGTGTACCTTGTCGTAGTCGACCTCCGGGCGAGCCGGGCGCCGGGGCCTGGCCGTCTTGGCCTGCTTCTCGAGCTTGTCGAGACGGGCGACGACGGCTTTTTGATTCTCGACTTGTTCGGCGAGCAACTGTTTGATCTCGCCGAGATCATTGTCGGCGGGGGCGCGGCAACCGGGGGCACCGAGTGTCGCGAGGGAGACGAGCAAGATGAGTCGCGTGGTCATGGGTCGGTTGATCAACGTCGCGAGCTCACCGGGTGTATCGGGCCGGTCGCACCGTGCGGTTCAACGTGGCGACAACGGAGTCGCCGGCACGTCGAGGCGTCGAGGCGTCGAGGCGTCGAGGCGTCGAGGCGTCGAGGCGTCGAGGTGGGGCGGGTCAGCCGCGTGATCGCTGGCCGCGCGAGCGGCGAGGGCACGCTCACCGGGCTCCGTTGCGCTCGATGCGGAACCGGGGCGTCTTTGATTGACCCGGTCGTCGGCCGCGTCGGCACCAAGAGCGCGCTTTTGGGTCGTCTCGTGTCGCCCCTCTCCAGGCGCGGGCCCGACTGGCATGGCGTACGAGTCTTCGGTGCGGTTCTTCGTCTTTCTTCTGCTCGCACTCGTCACCGGGTTGGCGAATGCGGCCAGTCGCCAGGAACGCAGCGACGCCCACGGTCGAGCGGGAGCCCCCTCGGCGAGACCGGATCCGGCGGCGTCTGGATCCGCCGCGCCTCAGGTCTCCGCGGTCGCGGTCATCGTGCCCGACCTACCTGGGCGCGCGCTCGATGACCGCGCCGCGGCGGTGATGCGTGGTCACGCCGAGTTGTCGCCGGTGGCGTTGCGACTGATCCGGGCCGACGTCGGCGCCGGCTCACCTTCCCGACAGGAGGCGCGGGCCCGGGCCGTCGCTCGGGACCAGCAGCTGCTCGCCGTGTTCTGGCTGGTGTTCGACGAGGCCGACAACCTCGCGGTGTATCTCTTCGCGACGACGACGGAACGTGTGTACGTGCGCCGCTTCGTCGTCGGCCCGAGCCACGAGGCGGCCGGGCTCGAACAGGCGGCCAACGTGGTGCTGTCGGCCGCACAAGCCGCCGCGTCGGGGGCGGCAGTCGCCGACATGACCCCGACGGACGCCGCCAGGCCAACGGGTCCGGAGTCGAACGAGGGCGGGGGGGCCGGTTCCGAGGATCCGGCCGCCGATGTGAAGACCTCGCCTGGGCAGGCGAGGGCAGCAAACTCGAACCAGGCTGCGCACGCATCCGTCGCGTCGAGCGAGGCCGCGGCGACTCCCGTCGAGGCCTCGGACCCGGCGGGAACGCGATCCGACGCGACAAACGGTGAGACGAAGCGACGCGATGGGACCTACCGGCTGTGGCTGACCGCGGGCTACGTGGGCGAGACCATCACCGAGTCCCGGTTCCTAAGCGGCGCTGCCGTGGGAGCACTATGGTCTCCGCGGGACTGGATGCGGCTGGGCGTGAGCTACCGGCTGACCCCGGCCATTGAGGTGGAGGGCCGAAACCTACGTTTTCGCGTGCGCCGGCACCCGGTCAGCGCTGTGGTAGGTGCCACGGCCCCGGTGACGCGGCGGCTTCGACTCTTGGTCGATGGGGTCGCGATGCTAGATCCAACCCGGGCGTTCGCGGTGCGGCGTCGCAACCCGCGAGTCGAGGTGACCGCCCGGCGGACATGGTTTGGCATCGGCACGGTTGCGGGACTCTCCGTGCTCACTTGGGAGTGGCTGGAGATCAACGTGCACGCAGGGGCGCTGCTCATGCTGGTGCGCGATCCGTACGCCGCTCGGGCCCTCGTCGACGCGCCAGTGCTGGAGCCGCGGCGGGTTCGCTTCTTGGCGGGGGCGACCCTGCAATTCGGCACATTGAGGCGGGCGCGACGGTGAGTGCCCGAGGCGACAAAAAAACACCCCGATCTCGCGGGGACGGCCACCAAGTGTCCGACGCCATGAGTACGCTTGTCACGAGTCCCGCCGTGTGGGGTCGGGTCGCCCTGGGCGCCCCCGCAGGTGCGTCCGTGAGTCCAGTGGGGACGATCGACCCAGCGGGCGAGGGGGTGCGCCTCGAACGAGAACGCACCCGCGCCGCCGCTCGCGGCGACGCTACGGCCCAAGCGTGGCTCGTTGAGCGCTTGCTCCCGCTAGCGCGCAAGGTGGCCCGATCGCTCGCCACCAACGGCGCCGATGCCGACGATGCGGCCCAGACCGCGTTGCTCGAGATTCTGCGTTGCGCCGGGTCCTATCGCGGGGCGGCGAAGCTGGAAACGTGGGCCCGCCGCGTCGCGGTGCGTGTGACGTTGCGGCAGCTCCGGCGTGAGCGGAAGCGCCGGTGCGAGCCGCTTGACCGCGTCGAAACCGAAGCACTCGTCAGCGGCTGCGACACGAGGTCCAACGACGCTTTGCCTCGAACACTGCGAGACTACCTCGCCCGGGTCTCGCCCGAACAACGCGAGGCCTTGGTGCTCCACCACGGACTCGGCTACTCGATCCCGGAGGTCGGCGAGCTGCTCAATGTCAGTCCGAACACGGTGAAGGGGAGGTTGCGTTTGGGGTCGGCCGCACTGCGCCGGCTGTATCGTCGCGATCTGGCCATCGGCACGCGCCGGCGGGGGGACCATGACCGATGATCTAGAGTTTGAGCGCGATCTCGAGTGGCAGCGCCGCGTGGTCGAGCGAGCCCGCCAAGGCGGCGGTCGGCGAGGAGGCGTTGCCGCCGACGATGACATCGAGATGGCCGAGGCCGCGCTGTGGGCCGAGTTTGCCCGGCTCGACGCGCCGCATCCAGATGAACGCAGCGACGAGTCTTTGCTCCAGGTGGTGCACGCACGAGTAGGGGGGGGCGCCGGTCGGCCGCGACGGGGACGACGGGCCTTCTACGCAGTCGCGTCGGTTGCGGCGGCAGTGCTGGCCGTGTTGGCGGTGCCGTGGGGGTCGATGTCACCGGGATCGTGGGTGGATCGCGGTGAGCGAGTTTCAGACGGCTCCATGGCGAGCTTTGCCTCTGAACCTGGACCCTCCCTGTCGGCCGAGGTTCGCCGGCGGCGTGGCTCCGCGCCGCCGAACGAGCCCGCGGCCACCCGAATCGGACCCGGAGTCCAGTTGCCGGCTCCGCACGATACAGGGCCCGCAATCGACAACCAGCTGGCCATCGACGAAGAGCTCCCGTCCTACGACGAGTCCGAATTCGACGCTGCGCTCTCCACCGACGGCGAGCCCTCGTCCGACGACGAGCTTTCGGCCGACAATCATCCGTCCGACGACCGCGACAAACCGGGAGTTGGGCCGGCGGTGGCCGCCGCAAACGACGATGCGAACGCGTCGGTCGATGCGCCGAAACAACGGGCCCGGCGGTCCGGCTCGCATCTTTCCGCGGCGGAGGAACTCGAGCGGGCCCAGCTCCGGCTCGGGCGCGGGCAGGTGGACCAAGCGTTGACGATCTACCGCCGGCTACTGCGTCACCATCCCCACAGTCCCGAGGCGGGGGCGGCGATGGTGACGTTGGCTCGGGTGCAACTGCATCGCGGTCGGCCACGTGATGCGCTCAGCTACGCTCGTCGCTACGCCCGCACTGGACGTCGTGCCTTGGCCGCCGAGGCGCGCTACCTCGAATTCAAGTCGCTCACGGCAATGGGTCGACGATCGCAAGCGCGGCGAGTCGCCGATGCCTTCGTCGCTACCTATCCAACGAGCTCATATATACCGGTTATGCGGGCCTGGATGGCGAGCGAGGGTGCGCGCGGAGCCGCCACATCGCCGGTCGAGCGTTGACCCGATCGTCGGGGATGCAGCCACTAGAGCGATGTCGCCTCTACCGCGACGGATGAAAGGACAACGCATGACGAATCTTCCTACGGGGTCTTTCCCTAGCATTTCCACCTTTGCTCGAATCACCACCGCCGTGGTGTTCGCTGCGGGCCTGAGCGCGTGCGGTAGCGAGTCAAGCACGGAGACCGATACCGATCTGCGCGCGGTCGATTCGGCCGCTTCAGATCTCGAATCCCAGTACGACGAGGCCACCGAGTGCGCCGATTCGTTCGGCGCGTGTGCCGATCATGGCGAGCGGTGCGAGGCGTCGCTCGAGCAGTGCTTGCCCGATCGCCCCGCGGATCTCGGGCACGGGCATGACGGCAACGTTGGTCACAAGCGCCCCCGACCCGGTCCCTTTGCTCGACCCGCCATTCGGGAGTGCCTGCCCGATCTGCGCACGTGTATCGAGGATGGTGGCGACAAGAAAGAGTGCGTCGCCGCGTTCAAAGTGTGCGTACGCGAGTACATTGAAGAGAACTTCGAGGAGATCTGTGAGGACCTTCTCGCGCGCTGCGATGAGGCAGACCCTCGGCCGCCACGGTGCGATCGCATCGAGAAGCGGTGCGAAGAAGGGCTCGATTTCGACTAGAGCCGGATCGCTCGGGCCGCGCCGCATGACGGGGGACGGCCACGGCACGAGCCTGGCTTCGGGGACGACCGAAGCCGAAGCCAGGCAATACCCGGGTCTCGCGGTCTACAACCGGATCCCGGCACTAGCGACGCTGGCGTTGACCGATCCGTCGCCGCAGCCCCGCCTCAAGCGGGAGTTGTCGAATGCGCTCGCCCGTGGCGTCGAAGATCGCGTTGGCCAGGGCCGGAGCGATCGCCACAATCCCACACTCGCCCGCTCCCGACGGCGATCGGTCGCGTCGATCGAGCAAAATCGTTTGCATGGGCGGGATATCCGAAAAGCGAGGCACGCGATACTGAGACAGGCGAGGATTGTGGATCTTGCCGTCACCGTACTCGATGACCTCCCACAAGGCTCCGCCGATGCCCATGATGACCGAACCCTCGATCTGGGCCTCCACCTCGGCGGGGTTGATGATCGGGCCGGCCTCGAATGCGCTGATGATGCGGACGATGGTGACTTCGCCTTCGTCACCGACGGCCACCTCAACGCAATTACAGATTGCGCCGCCTTTGTCTTTGCATACGGCAAGCCCGAACCCGTGACCGTTGGGTTTGTCCGCGCCCCAGTCGAACGCCTCGACCGCGGCTTCCATGACATCGATGAGCCGTGCGTCGTCCAGATTGTCCCGGCGAAATTCCAGCGGATCTTTGCCCGCGGCGTGAGCCGCCTCATCGGTGGCGGACTCGGCCGCGAACTTGTTCGCCGTCGATCCGACGGCGCGGTACGAGCCTTGCCGCAGGTCGGCTCGCGCGGGTTGAAACCGCCGGTGCTCGTTGGCCACGCGGTACTGGCAGTCGAGGCCGGTCAGGCCGCCGTTGTGGGTCGTTTGCTCCCACGCCACGAGCCGTCCTCGGGCATCCACCCCCACGCGCGCGTTGATCGAAGCCGCCGGACGAAAGTAGGCCCAGGTGAACTCCTCTTCGCGGGTCCAGTGCAACTTGACCGGGCCGTCGACGGCCTTGGCCAGTCTTGCGACTTCAATGGCCGACTCACTGGAGGTCTTGCCGCCGTAGCCGGAGCCCATGTCCGGCACTTGGACCCTCACGTTGGCTTCGCTCAGGCCGAACTTTTGCGCCAGGTCCTCGCGGTTGCCGAACGGGCTTTGGGTACCAGCCCACAGGTCGAGCTTGTTCGAGCCGGTCCATTGGGCCACCCCGCTGCGGGTTTCCAGTGGCACGTGGGCGATGTACGGGATGCGGTAGGTCGCACGGACGACGTGCGCGGCCTCGGCCAGCCCGGAGCTCACATCGCCGCGATGGGTTTCGGTGCGGGTGCGCCACGCCATGCGCTCGACCGGGCGCGACTCCAGCCGTGAGAATTGCGTATCCGTGACGCCCCGGTCCTCACGCGACTCGTTCCAGGTCGCGTCGATGCTGGCGATCGCGGCCTCGGCCGTTCCCGGATCGGGGGCGACCACGCCGACGAAGTCGCCGTCTTTGACGACCGTGACGCCGTCCATGGCCTCGGCCAAGCTGGTGTCGACGGTAGTCAGATCGGCCCCGAAGCTCGGCGGACGCAACACCATGCCGTACTGGAGCCCGTCGGGCCGCAGATCGGAGGTGTAGACGTGTTCGCCCGTTACGAACGCGCGCGCGCCGACTTTGGGGACGGGCGTGCCGGCGAGTTTCCAGTCACTCGCGGGAATGACGTCCACGTCATCTTCGACCACGGCCTCGAGCTCCTCGCCGTCAACCAGCGCACCGAAGGTGGCGCTGTCTCCACTTGCAGTGTGGGTGACGGATCCGGCCGCGATTTCGAGCTCACCGCTGGGCACGTCGAAGTGCTGGCTGGCGAGTTCCAAAAGTAGCTGGCGGGCGGTGGCTCCCACCCGCCGTAGGATCGGGCTTTGGCGCGGAACCGACTGGCTGCCCCACGTGCCGCGGTCGTAGGGGCACAACGCGGTGTCACCGACAACCACCCGAAACTGGTCAAGAGGAGCGGGCAACTCTTCGGCGACCAGCTGGGCGAACGAGGTGCGAATGCCCTGGCCCATCTCCACCCGGCCGCTGTAGATCGTGATCGTCTCGTCCTTGGCGATATGAAGCCAGGCGCTGAGGTCCTCGCGTCGGGCCGGCCGGGGCCGGGTCGACCCGGTTGGCTCGGACGGTCGAGCGCTCGCGCCGTTCGGTGTTCCAGCGAACGTGGCCCCCACGAACAACCCCCCGCCGAGCCCGCGAAAAAACCCGCGGCGGCCGACGTCGAAGCGATAGGCTGGACGCTCGAGCAGCTCGTAGCGTTCCGGTTCAACCAGGTCTAGGTCGTCGTCGTGTTCGTGCATCACTCGCCTCCTCGCATCCGCTCGCTCGCTCGTCGAATCGCCCGAAGGATCGGGGGATAGGCGCCACAGCGACAGATGTTGCCGTTCATGGCGGTGAGGATCTGGGCGTCGGTGGGGTCGGCGTGCTCGTCGAGGAGGGCTTTCGCGGCCATCACCATGCCGGGCGTACAAAAGCCGCATTGCATCGCTCGCTCCTCGACAAAGGCCACCTGAACTGGGTGCAGCTCGTTGCCATCCGCCAAGCCTTCCACGGTGACGAAGCGTTTGCCAAAGCAGGCGGACAGCGGGAGGGTGCAAGCGCGCACTGGCGCGCCGTTCATGTGGACCGTGCACGACCCGCATTGCCCTTCGCCGCAGCCGTACTTGGTCCCCGTCAGGCCGAGATGGTTGCGCAGGATGTCGAGTAGGGTGCGCGTGGCGGCGGCGTCGACCTGGTGGACGGTGCCGTTGACCTCGATCTCGTCATCGGCGAGCTCGGGATCGTCATCGTCGTCATCGTCGCTGTCGTCGTCATCGTCGTCATCGTCGTCATCGTCGCTGTTATCGTCATCGTCGTCATCGTCG
>QKPP01000103.1 GCA_006508105.1 Myxococcales bacterium FL481
CATCCGGCCGCGGCGGGGGTGACCTTGAGGCCGGATCAGATCCCGGCGTTCGCCCAAGCCTTCGCCGACGCCGTGCAGCGCCAGCTCGGCGACCGTCCGCCCGCCGGTCGCGAGGTGCTGCATGATGGCGAGATCGCGCTCGAAGCGGTGGACGCGGCGTTGCTCGACGCCGTTCGTCGCGTGGCGCCGTACGGGGTCGGTTTCGAACCGCCGCGGTTCGTATTTGGGCCCCTGCGCGTTGACAGCAAGCGCGTCATCAAGCAAGCGCACGTGAGTTTGGGGTTCGAACAGGGCGGGCGCCGGGTGTCGGCGATCTGGTTCGGCTCGATCGGCGAGGGCATTGAACGGGGCAGCGATGTCATGGTTCTCGCCGGACCGGTCTTCGACACCTATCGGCGCCGCGTCGAACTGCGGATCCACCGACTGTGGCGTGTCTAGCCCGTCGCGCGGCGGCGTCGAACGGCGGCGCCACCGACGGTGCGAGGCGTAGCCGGTCGCGGCGCGATCCCGGCGTTGTCGCGACGCACCGTTGGACTCGGCGTCGCTCCGTTCCCGTTCGCGCTGGGCTAGGCTGCATCACGTGTGGCGTCCCTGGCTGCAGACCGCTCGACCGGCCGACTGGCGCGGAACGCTCGCGTGGCTCGGTGTCTTCGCTTTGACCGCGATGTTCTTGTTTGCGGCGGTTGCCGCCCGTCTTCCCGGAACGTGGGTCGCGGCCGCCGGCGGATCGCCTTGGATCGTCCGCGCCACCCTGGTCCTGATCGTGCTGTGGTTAGCGCGGTGGTGCGCGGCCCTCGTGTACGCGATGATTCCGGGCACGCCGGTGGTGGCGTTCGGTCGACTGCGCATGCGCGCTCGAGGCCGCTTCTTGCAGCTGCACCGCGACGAGCTCGCGGACGTCTGGGTGGAGCGGCGGCCGTACCCCGCCGGCGAAACCATCGTGGTCCGCGGACCCGAGCCGCGGACCTACGACGTGTGCCCGCTTGACTGGCCTGGAGCGGAGCACGTGTACCGGCAGCTGTCCCGATGGCTGCGGTGACCTAGCGCGGCCATGGTCCTGCGCTTCTCGCGGAGTGGCTGCGCTCGCTGTCCGGGCGGTGCAGCGGGCCTCTTCACTCTGACCTTGGGGGGGCTGCGCCGAGCGCCGGCGTCAGCGTAGCGCGACCGCGGTGACCAGGTAGATCACCACCTGCGAAGCCTTCGATGAGCCGAGGAGACGCGCCAAAGCCTTGTAGCTGCGATGGGCGCGGACGCGGAGGGTACCTTCTCGGACCTGCAGTCGCTCCGCGACCTCGGCCATGGACATGCCGCGCAACTTGTGGAGCTCGACGATCTCGCGCTGTGACGGAGGCAGCTTGTCGATCGCCGCCCGCACGCTCGCGATGATCTCGTCTCGCACCTCCCGCTCGACCGCTCGGTCCTCGACGATCGGATCGCCGTCTACGAGGCGGTCGGTGACGTCCGTCTGGTCGGGCGCGCCCATGATCTGGCGTCGAAGTTCGCGTCCTTGCTTGCGCAGATGATCCATCGCGACATTGCGCGCGATCGTGAAATACCAAGCTTCGACCGCCGCGTCTGGATCGCCCGTGCGAACCTCAAATCGCTCGCGAGCGAGGTGGGCTTTGAGGAGCGTGACCTGGAGCAGGTCGTCGGCCGCGGCCTCACTGCGGACGAGTTTCACGAGAAACCCGCGAAGGGGGGAGCTGAGCAGATCATGCAGCTCCTCGAAGGCGCGCCGGTCGCCTTCGACATACTGCTCCATGCGGTCATACAAGCCGCGGATCGTCGTTCTGCTCATGGCCGGATCACCGCGGGAAAACGCGCGCCCAAGAGTTAGTGTTTCGCCGAGCGAAGGTGCGGGCGCAGGGTACCACGCCGCGTGCGCGGCCGCCGTCGAACGGTGGCCGCGGCCGCGCTGACGCGCGGGGACGGGCGAGGTCCGGCGGACCGCGGACCCAACCGTGACGCCGTGCGACGTCGGGCGCAGCGGGGCGCTGTCTCGGGGGACAACCCACGGATGGCGGAACAAGATCGTCGGGTCCGCCTCCGCGGACCCGGCCCGGATGGCGACGGTGGGTGGATCTCCGATACAACAAATGTCGGCTAGATGCCCGTGGAGAGGGGTGTAGAGGCCCGTTGAGCCGCCGCGCACGGGCTTGCCCCGCGAAAACCCATGTGGTAAGGGGCCTTGCACCTACCGACCTTCAAGGACGCGGAGGCACAACACCTCCGCTTTTTTTTTCTTCGTGACCGCCATTTCACAGCCAGCTAGCGCCAGTTCAGAGAGGGTCCTCGCGACCGATCCGGTTGCCGCGGTCCTCGAATCGCTGTTGGCGTCTTTGGGGTACGAGCTGGTGGCGAACGAATGGATCGGTACCGGTGGTCGTCGCCGGGTGCTTCGTGTCTATGTTGACCGCCCCGGCGGCATCTCACTCGATGACTGCGCTCGGCTCAGTCACGCCATCGGAAACACCTTGGATGCCGCCGAGGCCGAAACGACCGCTTGCGCCAGTTTGCTCAAGGCTCCTTACGTACTCGAGGTCTCATCGCCAGGGCTCGATCGACCGTTGGTCAAGCGCAGTCACTTCGCGCGCTTCGTCGGGCACCGCATCAAAGTCCAGCTTTTGAACGCACTAGATGTCACCTCCAACCAGCGCACTTTCCATGGCGTGATCCGTGCGGTGCGACCCGATCCACAGGTTCCGGAGGACGAACGGGATGGCGTGGTCGATCTTGAGCCGCTAGAGGGCGGCGCGGTGACCAGCTTGCGCATCACGAACATTCGTCGAGCGAATCTTGTCTACGAGGGCTAGGGAATGGAAGAAACGATCAACCTCGCGACTGTCGTCGACCAAGTGTGCCGTGAGAAAAACATCTCGCGCGACGTACTGATTGAAACGGTCGAGCAGGCGGTGCTCACGGCGGCCAAACGGGTGTTCCCCGACCGCGATATCGAGGCCAAGTTTGACGAGGAAAGTGGCCACGTCGAGTTGTCCCAAGTGCTGTACGTGGTCGACAACGTCGAGCTGCCCATGCGCGAGATCAGCCTAGAGCAAGCACAACGATCCGGCCTCGAGGCGGAGATCGGCGACGAGCTGCTGTTTCCTTTGCACTACCTCGACTCGCACAAAAAAGCCCGCGACGACCTGTCGAAACAGTTTCCCGAGATCGAGGCCCTGCAGAGCGCCAACACGGCGTTCGGTCGCATTGCGGCTCAGGCCGCGAAACAGGTCATCATTCAGCGGGTTCGCGAAGCCGAACGCGACAACCTGTACGACACGTACAAGGACAAAAAAGGCGAGTTGATGACCGGTATCATGCGCCGCTTCGAACGAGGCGCCATGGTGGTCGAAGTCGACAATGCTCGCGCCGAGGCCATCCTACCCGCGCGGGACCAGGTGCCCCGAGAATCGATCCGTCCCGGAGATCGCATTGTCGCGTTCGTCAAAGACGTCGACAAGTCGGCGAGGGGACCCCAGATTATCCTGTCGCGGACCCATCGCGGGCTCGTCGAGAAACTGTTCGAGCATGAGGTGCCCGAGATCTACGAGGGTATCGTGCGTATCGAGGCTTGTGCTCGGGAGCCTGGCGCTCGCTCGAAGATCGCGGTGTCGTCCCGCGACCGCGACGTCGACCCCGTCGGGGCTTGCGTTGGCATGCGAGGCAGCCGGGTTCAAGCGGTGGTGCAAGAGCTGCGGGGCGAGAAGATCGACATTGTTCCGTTTGACGACGATCCGGCGCGATTCGTGTGCAACGCCATCCAGCCGGCGATGGTCTCGCGGGTGCTCATCGACGCCGAGCGACACACGATGGAACTGGTGGTGCCCGACGACAAGCTCAGTTTGGCCATCGGCAAGCGCGGGCAAAACGTCCGGCTTGCATCGCGTCTCACCGGTTGGCGCATCGACATCCACGCCGAGAGCAAAATCAGCCAAATGGAGGCGCGTAGCCGGGCCGAGATCGCGGCGATCCCTGGGGTCTCCGATGACTTGGCGCTTGAGCTGTTCGACTCCGGCTGGCGCTCGCTTCGCGATCTGGCGGTGGCCGACGCGGAAGAACTTGCCGCCGTGGTCGGCAACGCCGATCTGGCCGAGTCCATCATCGAGGTCGCCAACGATGCCGCGAGCGGCAAGCTGGTGCTCGATGTGCAGTACCCCGTCGAGCCGGAACCAGAAGCGGACGACGAGCACGCCCGGCCAGAAGACGGGCACCCGGCCGAAGCGGCCTCCGGAAGGATCGACGATTGACGATGAGTGAAGCGGTACGCGGTCCGATGCGAACCTGTCTGGGTTGCGGGCAACGTCGTTCGCAGGAGTTGCTGTTGCGGTTCTCGCGACGCAGCGACGGGCATATCATCCTCGCGCCACGGCGGTTCAGCGGTCGCACCGCGTACGTCTGTCCCTCACGCGCCTGTTTCTCCCGCCTCGACGCGCGCAAACTCACGCGGGCTTGGCGGGGGCAGGGCCGAGTCAGCGTCGATCACGACGCGCTTTGGGCCGGCATTTTGGCCCACGCGACCGAACTGCGTGAACGAGTGCGGGCTCAATCGCTCCGCCACACTCGCTCGCGCCCGCACTCGTGGCGAGCGCTCGCGCGATTCATCGCGGCCGAAGGCAACGCCGTCGCGTCCACGAGGGGGAGTTGATCCAGATATGGCGAAGATCCGCGTATACGAGCTGGCTCGCGAGCTGGGCAAAGACAATAAGGCTCTCGAGAAGACCATCCGTGGCCTCGGCATCTCGATCAAGAACTACATGAGCACGCTGACTCTCGAGCAAGCTGACGTGGTCCGATCTGAGCTCGGGGCCAAGAAGCCCGCCCCGGCTCCGGCATCGGCACCGGTGGCTCGGGCCGCGGTTCGGCGCCGTCGTGCCGCCGGGCCTCGCCCGGCGGAAAAGGAAGCGGCCCTCGAAGCCGAGGCCGAGGCCGAAGCTTCGGCCGCGGCGCCGCCTCCACCGCCGTCACCATCGGCCGGCGTGGTCACACGTCGCACCCCCGTGACCCGGCGCCCGGCGACTTCGCCCGTGCGCTCGGATCCGCAGCACGCCCCGGACGCGAACTCGGCCGCTCCCGCCAGCCACCCGCCGGCGGGCCCACCGTCGGTTTCGCAGTATCCGACGACGGCCGCGACTCCAACGGGGCCGGCCGCCTCCCCGTCGAGCTCGGAGGTTTCACCGCCGGTCGCGCCGGATGCGGCACCCGCGGCCTCGCCCGTGCAGACGCGCCCACCCACTCCGGCGCAGTCCTCGCCGGATGCGAGCGCCGCCGCTCCAGCCCGTCTGGAGCCGACGGATCGTGCCGGGACACCCATGACCGTGCCCGCGCCGACTGCCACGGCAGCCCGTCGGCCCGCGGCTCCCCGGGCCGCGGCGGCGGAACCCGCCGGGTCAACGCCGCCAACGCAGGCACCTCGTCGCGCCCCCGAGCGCACCGAGGCGCGGCGTCCGGCCACACGTCCGGTGAGCACCCGCGAGGTCGCGACCGCCCCATCGGTCGGGGAGCCGCGGCAGTCGCCCGCCAAACGCCCCTCGACTCGTGCGGGCGCGTCAGCCACGCAGACCCGCGCCGCTGCGACGAGTGCTGAGCGGGCTCCCAACGCCGGGGCCGCTCGCGGGGCCGCGCCGGCTGGACCGGCCGTGGGCTCGAGAATCGAGCTTCCTCGTGGAACCCGGCGACTCCCCGGCGGCATGGCCGAGCGAATGCGCGATCGCCCGGCTCGAGTGGAGGCAACGCCGCCATCGCCGGCCGCGCCGGTGGTGGAGCGCCCGGCCGCTCCCGCGGCGGTCGCCGAAGCCCCAACCGCAACCGGCACGCCCCAACCGGCGGCGACTTCGCAAGCCGCGGCTCCAGCCGCCGCGGAGGCCCCGGCCGATGACGGTCGCCGCGTGCTTCGCAACGAAGCCGGGGTGATTGTCGGAACGACGCCCGAGCGATCCGAGCCGCGAATCCTCGGGTTCATCCCCCTCGAACAGCGACGGGCTCGACCGCAGGTCATCATCACCGAGGTCGGGAAAAACGACAGCAAGGGTCGCGCAACACGACGCAAGCAACGTGAAGAGCGGGCGCAGCAGCAGGGTCGACGACGCAAGACGCCAGTGCGCAAGCCCGGTGGGCGCGGAGAACGGCCCGTCGTGGCCCGACCGGCGGCGGAGAAGAGCGAAGCCAAGCGTCGAGTGCGGGTCGACGAGGCGATTCAAGTCTCCGATTTGGCCCACGCGATGGGGCAAAAGTCGGCCAAAATCATCCGTGTGCTGTGGGGAATGGGGATGCGCGGCATCACCATCAACCACGCGATTGATGCCGAGACGGCCGAGCTGGTCGCAGCTGAGTTCGGCTACACCATCGAGAACGTCGCGTTCCAAGAGGAGCAGATCGTCGGCGGCGCGACGGAGTCCGAAGGCCTAGACGGGGAGCTCCGAGCTCCGGTGGTCACCATCATGGGGCACGTCGACCACGGCAAGACCTCGCTGCTCGACTACGTTCGGGAAGCGAACGTGGCGTCGGGCGAGGCGGGTGGAATCACGCAGCACGTCGGCGCGTATCGAGTCGAGACAAAAAAGGGCGCCGTGGTGTTCTTAGACACGCCCGGTCACCAGGCTTTCTCAGCCATGCGTGCGCGGGGAGCCCAGGCGACCGATATCGTGGTGCTGGTCGTCGCCGCAGACGACGGCGTCATGCCCACCACGGTCGAAGCGATCGGCCACGCCAAGACGGCCGGCGTGCCGATGGTGGTGGCGGTCAACAAGGTCGACAAGCCCGAGGCCAACGTTGGTCGCGTCAAGCAGATGCTCATGGAGCACGGCTTGGTCGGCGAAGAGTTCGGCGGCGAGACGATCATCTCCGAGGTCTCGGCGAAGACCGGACAAGGCGTGGACGCGTTGCTCGAAAATCTCGCGTTGCAGGCGGAGGTACTCGATCTTCGAGCTCCCGACGACGGGCGGGCCGGCGGGGTCGTGCTCGAGGCGCGCGTGGACAAAGGCCGCGGGCCTGTCGCGAGCGTCCTGGTGCAATCGGGCCGGCTGCAGCGCGGCGACATCGTGGTGGCCAATGAGTTCTACGGGAAGATCCGCGCGGTGATCTCGGACACCGGAGTCGCGCTCAAGAACGCGGGGCCCTCCACGCCGGTGGAGATTCTCGGGCTTGACGGGGTGCCGGCGGCCGGTGATCGGTTCAACGTGGTGGAGAGCGAGCGAGACGCGAAACAGCTCGTCACCCACCGCCGCGACGCGCGGCGACGCAAAGAGTCGGTGCGCAAAGGTCCTTCGGTCTTCGAGCGGATTCAGAAAAAGAAGACACCCGTTCTCAACATCGTGTTGCGGACGGACGTTCAGGGGTCGGCCGAGGCCATGAAGGAAACCCTCGAGGCCATGTCAGTCGACAAGGTGCGGGTCGAAGTGATCTTCGCCGGAGTCGGGGCCATCACCGAAAACGACGTGAAGCGAGCCAAGCCGGCCGACGCCGTGATCCTCGGCTTCAACGTCAAACCGGCCGGCAAAGCAGGGCAGCTGGCCGAGTCAGAGAATGTGCGAATCCACTCGCACAGCGTCATCTACGAAGCGACCGACAAGGTCAAAGAGTTGATGATCGATCTGCTCGAGCCGGAGTACCGCGAGCGCGAGCAGGGGGAGGCCGAGGTGCGGCAGTTGTTTGCGATTCCGCGGCTCGGGGTCATCTGCGGTTGCCGCGTGACGCGGGGCGCCGTGTATCGCAACAGCCATGTTCGCGTGCGGCGTGGCGATGAGATCATCTTCACCGGTCACATCTCCTCTTTACGGCGGTTCAAAGACGACGTGCGTGAGGTCAAAGAGGGGGCCGAGTGCGGGGTTGGAGTGGAAGGCTTCACCGACGCGGAGCCGGGCGACGTGATCGAGGCGTTCGAACTCGAGACGCTGCGTCCCGAGCTGTAGGTTCTGCCGTCCGTGTCGCGGCGTACTCAACGAGTCGAACAGCTCCTGCGACGAGAGCTGGCGAGCATTGCGGTCTCGGGAGAGCTTCGAGACCCTCGGCTCGCCGGCGGCATGGGGTTTGCGGTGACCGATGTTCGCGTCACCCCGGATCTGGCCTACGCGCGCGTCTTCGTGGAGATTGTGGCCTCCGACGGCGGGGGCGAGGCGATCATCGCCGCTCTACAGGCGAGCGCCAGCACTATCCGCTCGTCGTTGGCCGGCCGGGTTCAGATGCGCCGCGTGCCGCAACTACGGTTTGAAGCCGATCTCACGATGGCCCACGCGGGCCGCATCGATCGCATTTTGGAGGAGCTGCGCGTCGAGGACTCCGCTCGCAGCCCCGGGATCGAGGGCTCCGGCGGGGTCGAGGCCGGCGACGGGAATCGCCCAGAGCCAGATGATGGCGCGACCTAGACCCAGCCTTGCCGACTTCGGTGTGTTGCTGGTGGACAAGCCCGCCGGGCCGACCTCGCACGACGTCGTCGATTGGGTCCGTTGGTGCACTCGGATCCGCTCAGTCGGGCACTGCGGCACGCTCGATCCCGCAGCGACCGGTCTTTTGGTGCTCTGCCTGGGATCGGCCACGCGTCTGGCCGTGGACTTGACCGGCGTCGACAAGACGTACCGCGCGCGGTTTCGCGTCGGGGTCGCCACCGACACGGCGGACGGCGCGGGCTCGGTGACCCGGACCGCCCGCGTCCCGTCGTCGGCCTCGCCGGCGGTGATGACGGCGACGACGGGGCTGCGCGGGGCACTTAGCTTGCCTCCCCCGGCGTATTCGGCGTTGCGGGTGCAGGGAGTGCGATCGCACACGCTGGCCCGACGGGGAGAGGGTCCCCGGCTCGACCCGCGGCCGATGGCTGTCCGCGCGATGTCGAACCCGCGGGTGTGCGAAGGGGAGGGCTGGCTGGATGTTGAGGTCGAGTTGACGGTGAGCAAGGGGACGTACATCCGCTCCCTCGCGGAGGAGCTCGGACGACGAACCGGCTTTCCTTGCCATCTTCGGGCGCTTCGGCGGACACGCTGTGGGCCGACCGCGGTCGACGACGCGCTCGCCGGGCTGCTCGCCTCGCCCTTGCCGCCGCGCGCGAACGGAGCGCCGCGTTGGCGGATCCGGGCTGAGAGCTCGCCGGACCGCGAAACCTGCGCTCAGCTGGTGTTCAGTCACCTGCGCGCGCCCGATGAGTGCTTGCCGTACCCGGTGTTCGTGGCCGAGCAGCGGCTCCGCGGCGACGCGCTCGAGCGGCTCAGTCAGGGGCAGCGGATACCCATCGCGTGCGATCTCGCCGCTGGTCCGTCGCCGTCGAAGACTGACTCGGATGCCGCGGCCCACCCGGGCGCAAGAGTGGGTTTTCGCGGCATCGTGGGAGATCAGTCGGTGTTCGTGGTCGCCGAGCGCGTCGAAGAGCCAAGCCCAGCTTGGGCCCCGACTCGCGTCCTCCGACCACGTTCTCGGCTTGACAGTGAGGCACAAGCCCCCGATGCTCCGCCTCCAAGATAATTTCGCAAGAAGAACACCGCACCGTTGGGCAAGGGCCCGAGAGCACAACCAGATGTCCCTTTCTACTGATCGCAAAGCCGAGATCGTCGGCAAGTTCCAGAAACAGGCCGGTGATACGGGGTCGGCCGAGGTCCAAGTCGCGCTGCTGACCGCGCGCATTAACCACTTGACCGACCACTTTCGCACGCACGCGAAGGACCACCACTCGCGTCGCGGCCTGCTCAAGCTCGTTGGCCAACGTCGTCGTCTGCTCGACTATCTGCGAGCAAAGAGCGTCGATCGCTATCGAACGCTGATCTCCGAGCTGAACATCCGCAAGTGATTCGCGGGTAGACGGCGTGTGATCGATCGGCGATCGCGTCGATCGATGATGGCGTCCGTGCGCGCGCTCGTTTCCCGTGGGCGAAGCGGGCGAGGCCGTGCGGGTGCGGTGTGACATGGTTTTCCGCCCACGGCTCGGAGTTCGCAGATGAAAGTCGTCACTGAGACGGTCCAAGTTGGGGACCGCACCATCGTTTTTGAAACCGGGAAGCTCGCGAAGCAGGCCAACTCAGTCGTCGTTCGGTGTGGCGAGACGGCGTTGTTGGTCACCGCAGTTTCCAGCAAGTCCCCGCGCGACCTGCCGTTTTTGCCCCTGACCGTGGAGTATCGCGAGGGCAGTGCCGCCGCCGGCAAGATCCCGGGGGGGTACTTCAAACGCGAGGGTCGTCCGTCCGAAAAGGAGATTTTGACCTGCCGCCTGACGGACCGTCCCATTCGCCCGCTGTTTCCCAAGGGCTATCGCTGCGAGACGCAGATCATCGCCACGGTGTTTTCGCACGACAAGCGCAATGAGCCTGACGTGCTGAGCCTCACCGGGGCTTCGGCGGCGCTGATGCTCAGTGATGCGCCGTGGGACGGCCCCGTCGCGGGCGTCCGTGTCGGTCGGATCGATGGCGAATTCATCGCCTTCCCCACGTTCGACGAGATCGCCCAGTCCGATCTAAACCTGGTGGTCGCTGCAAGTCGCGACGCGATCGTGATGGTGGAGGCCGGCTGCGAGGAACTGTCCGAAGCCGAGATGATCGACGCGCTGATGTTTGCCAAGCAGGCGGTGCAACCTCTGCTTGAGGCCCAGGTGCGCTTGCGCGAGCGCGCGGGGCAGCCCAAGCGCGAGCACGTCGAGCCGGAGGTCGACCAGGCGTTCGCGTCGATGTGCATGGATGCGGGACGAGACGCCGTGACCACCGCGCTGGCGATCACGGGCAAACACGCTCGCCATGAGGCACTCGACGCCGCGATCGCGGAGATCAGCGCGGCGTTGGCGGAACAGCACCCCGGGCGCGAGGAGGAGATCCAAGCGGCACTGGGGCGGCTTGAGAAGCAGATCGTGCGCAAGACCACCGTGGAGGAGCACCGGCGGGTCGATGGCCGTGGCCTCAGCGATATCCGCCCGCTGTACATCGAAGCCCATCCGTTCGAGCGACCGCACGGGTCATCGTTGTTCCAGCGCGGTGAGACCCAGGCCTTCGTCAGCGCTACCCTCGGAACGGAGCGAGACGCTCAGCGCCTCGACACGATCCGCGGCGATGTGACCCGCCGGTTCATGTTGCATTACAACTTCCCTCCGTTTTGCACCGGGGAAGCGCGACCGATCCGCGGAACCTCACGTCGTGAAACTGGCCACGGCGCGCTGGCCGAACGCGCTTTGTCGACCGTCGTGCCGGCGGAGGACGTGTTCCCATACACGATTCGCGTCGTCTCCGACACGTTGGAGTCCAACGGGTCGAGTTCGATGGCGGCGGTCTGCGGCGGCTGTCTGGCATTGATGGACGCGGGGGTACCGATCAAGGCTCCGGTGGCCGGGATCGCGATGGGCCTCATTCAAGAGGGCGACAAGATTGCCGTGCTCAGCGACATCTTGGGCGACGAGGATCACCTCGGGGACATGGACTTCAAGGTCACCGGGACGCGCAAGGGCATCACTGCACTGCAGATGGACATCAAGGTCAAGGGGCTGACGCGGGCGATCCTAGAGCAAGCCTTGGAACAGGCCCGGGGCGGACGGCTCCACATTCTCGACAAGATGGCCGACGTGTTGCCGGAGCCGCGAGCGAACATCAGCAAGTACGCGCCGCGAATCGAGACCATGCAGGTCCGCGTCGACAAGATTCGCAGCATCATCGGGCCCGGAGGCAAGGTGATCCGCGGTATCATCGAGCAAACGGGCTGCGCGATCGACATCGATGACACCGGTCGTGTTTCCATCGCGTCGGAAGATGAAGAGGCGATCCAAGCGGCTCGTCGCATCATCGAGGGGCTGACCTTCGAACCCGAGGTTGGCGATTGCTACGCTGGGGTGGTCAAACGCGTGGTCGACTTCGGGGCGTTCGTTGAGTTCATGCCCGGAACGGATGGGCTGGTGCATGTCTCCGAGCTCGAGAATCACCGCGTGAACAAGGTGACAGACGTGCTCAACGAGGGCGACGAGGTCGTCGTCAAGATCTTGAGCATCGACGACAACGGGCGCGTTCGCCTGAGCCGCAAAGCGGCCTTCGGCGTGGATCCGGACGACGTTCGCAACCTGCGGGGCTGATGGTCGATGTCGCCGGTCGAGCCTCTCTCGGTGATGCGCATCGACGCTCGGGCACGCGTGCCTGAGCGGATGAGCGCCGCGGCAGCTGGCATCGACTTGGCGGCTTGTCTAGGCGGCGACGAGGAGATTGTTCGGATCGCTCCGGGGGCGCGTGCGGCTGTGCCGACGGGGATCGCGGTGGCGATCCCCGTGGGATTCGAAGGCCAGGTGCGGCCCCGTTCCGGTCTGGCGCGCGACTTCGGTGTCACCGTCCTGAACGCGCCGGGCACCATCGACGCGGACTATCGCGGCGAGTTGGTGGTGCTGCTCATCAACCTCGGTCCGGACGCGTTTGACGTCCGCCACCACCAGCGCATTGCCCAACTCGTCGTGGCGCCAGTGGCGATGTGCCACGTGTCGGTGGTCGACGCGTTGCCACCGACGCAGCGTGGGGCGCGAGGGTTCGGCAGCACGGGCACGTAGCGCACAGGCTTGCCGCCTGGGCGGGGGCGGCCGAGCCCCGGCGGCTCCGTCGCGGCAGCGCGTCTTGGGCTTTGCCACGCCGCACGAAGCGAGTAGCCTGCGCACGCCATGCCGGTTTCTAACGACACCTTCTCCCGCGCCATCGCTGCTCAACACATGGTCGACGAACTCGGGCCTGAGTTCGCTCAACTCGGGAACCACTACAGTGGCAAAGTTCGCGAGAACTTCTCACGCGACGGGATTCGCACGATCATCGTGACGGACCGCGTCAGCGCGTTCGACGTCAACCTCGGCACGATCCCGTTCAAAGGACAAGTGCTCAACGGCCTGGCCCGCTACTGGTTTGATCTCACGCGCGAACGGTTTCCGAACCACGTGGTCAACGTTCCCGACCCGCAGGCGACCCGGGCCGTGGAGTGCGATCCCATTCCGGTCGAGTTCGTGGTGCGCGGGTATCTTACCGGCAGCTCGCGGACGAGCATTTTGCGCGCTTACGAGCGGGGGGAACGGGAGTTTTGTGGGCACCGCCTCGCGGACAACATGAAGCCGCACCAGAAGCTTCCCGAGAACATCGTGACCCCATCGACCAAGGCGCCCAAGGGCGAACACGACGAAAGCGTGAGTCGGGCGCAGCTCATCGAGCGCGGACTCATCGAAGCGGAGTTGTTCGACGAACTGGCCGCCAAGTGCCTGGACCTGTTCGCGCTCGGGCAGCAGATCGCGGCCGAACGGGGTATGATCTTGGTCGACACGAAGTACGAACTCGGCCGTCGGCCCGACGGCGAGATCGTTCTCATTGACGAGATCCACACTCCCGACAGCTCACGCTACTGGTTCGCGTCGTCGTACGAAGACGCGATGTCGCGTGGCGAGGCACCCAAGAGCCTCGACAAGGAATTTCTGCGGCGCTGGCTGGTGAGCCAGGGTTGGGAGGGCGATGGCACTCCGCCGCCGCTGACCGACGAGGTCCGGATCGAGGCTGCGCGACGCTACGTCGAGACCTACGAACGGCTGACCGGCGCGGAGTTCGTCCCCGATGTGGACGACCCGGTTCAACGGCTCCAACGCAACCTGGAAGTCCGAGGGTAGGCGCTGCGGACAGCCGGGGGCTCGCGCGTCGTGTGACGGTCAGGGGCGGTCAGCGCCCGTCACGTCGTGACGTCATCCGTGGGTTGGCGACGCCGGCCCCGGCGTTCTTACCGCCTGCGACAAGTGAGGCAACGCGGTGACGAAAGCTTCGATCCGTGATACCCACGCCGCGTTCCAGCATGTGCGGCGTATTCGGAATCCACGGTCATCCCGAAGCAGCTAACCTGGCCTACCTGGGCTTGCACTCGCTGCAGCACCGGGGGCAGGAGTCCGCAGGGGTCGTCACTTGCGAAGACAGCACGCTGCACGCCGTGCGGAAGATGGGGCACGTGGCGGCCACGTTCACGCGGGAACGGCTGGCCCGCTTGCCGGGTACGAGCGCCGTCGGACACACGCGCTACACGACCGCGGGTGGCTCGCTCCCCAAAAACATTCAACCTCTGACCGTCGAGTCTCGCTCGGGGGCATTGGCGATCGCGCACAACGGCAACCTCGTCAACGCCGAAGAGCTGCGCGAAGAGTTGGAGGCCGACGGGTCGATCTTCTCGTCCAACTCGGACACTGAAGTCATCTTACAACTGATGGCGCGCGCTCGCGGTGATGACCTCGCCGCCCGTTTGGGTCAGGCGCTCACGCGAGTGCGTGGCGCCTACAGCCTCGTGCTGCTGTCGAGCCACGGCATCGTCGCGGCCCGCGACCCGCATGGTTTTCGCCCGCTGGTGCTCGGCAAGGTGCGCGGGCACGAGAACTCGTGGGTCGTGGCCTCGGAAACCTGTGCGTTCGATCTAATCGGCGCCGAACGGGTCCGCGACGTCGCGCCGGGCGAGATCCTGTCGATCCGTGCGGACGGTTTACGCAGCGTGATGATGCGACGTGGCGACCCGCGGTACTGCGTGTTCGAGCACGTCTACTTCGCGCGTCCGGATAGCCGCATCGACGATCTCGGCGTGTACAACCGTCGCGTGGCGATGGGTCGACGCTTGGCCGTGGAACACCCCGCCGAGGCGGACTTGGTCATCCCGGTGCCGGACTCCGGGATGGTCGCTGCGTTGGGCTACAGCAAGCAAAGTGGCCTGCCGTTCGAGATCGGTCTGTCCCGCAATCACTACGTCGGTCGCACGTTCATCGAACCCAAAGACTCGATCCGCCACTTCGGGGTCAAGCTCAAGCTCAACGCCGTGCCGGACGTGCTGCGGGGCAAACGAGTCGTGGTCGTCGACGACTCGGTCGTGCGTGGGACCACGTCGCGGAAAATCGTCAAGCTCGTGCGCGATGCCGGGGCCCGAGCGGTTCACGTACGCATCTCGTCGCCGCCGGTCACCCATCCTTGCTACTACGGGATCAACACACCGACCCGCGATGAGCTCATTGGCTCAAAGCATGACGTCGAGGAGACGCGGCGCTTCATCACGGCGGACAGCCTGGGTTACCTCAGTCCGGAGGGCCTACTCGAAGCGGCCAGCCACAGCGACTCGCGTCAGTACTGCACGGCCTGTTTCACCGGAGACTATCCCGTGCCGATCGAGCGCGCGTCCGTGCGCCACCAGCTGCGGTTGATCGAGGTTTGACCGCAGCGCCTGAGTCGGCTAACCACTTGACGACGGACGCACCATGGCTCCAAACGCACCGATGCTGTTGCCCGAGCACAACAAGGTGATCGATCGTGTCGATCGGCTTGGCGATCGCCTCGGCGAGTTGCGGAGGCATCTTTGACTACGCCGTCAAGGTAGAGAAGATCGAGGAGCTCGAGGCGCAAGCTTCCGACGCCGGCTTTTGGGACGATGGCGAGCGAGCGCAGCGGGTCTTGCGCGACCAAGCCCAATGCAAGCGGGTGGTGGAGGCCATCGACGCGGCACAGGGCAAGCTCGACGAGGCCAAAGATCTGTACGAGCTCGCGCGCGAAGAAGGGGACGACGAGTCGGTCTACGAGGCCTGGGCCTTGCTCGACCAAGCTGAAGTTGCCACGGGTCGGCTCGAGTTTCAGCGCATGCTGTCGGGTGAGCACGACATCGACAGTGCACTCGTGTCGGTTAGCGCGGGCGCGGGCGGGGTCGACTCGCAAGAGTGGGCGCAGATGCTGGTCCGTATGTATCAGCGCTGGGGCGAGCGGCACGGCTACGCCGTGCGCATCTTGGACTTCCAAGAAGCGGACCAGGCGGGAATTCGCGGCGCTGAGCTCGAAATCGTGGGGGAGTACGCTTACGGGCACCTGCGCTCGGAGATCGGGGTCCACCGGCTGGTCCGGATCTCACCGTTTGATGCTCAGGCGCGACGACAAACGAGTTTCGCGGGGGTCATGGTGGTGCCCGACATCGACGAGGATGACGCGTCCGCCATCGACGTGCCGGAAAGTGATCTGCGCATCGACAAATATCGATCATCTGGAGCCGGCGGCCAGCACGTCAACAAGACCGAGTCCGCCGTACGTCTGACTCACTTGCCATCGGGGATCGTGGTCGCCTGCCAAAGCGAACGCTCTCAGCACAAAAACATGGCGACGGCGTTGCGGATGCTGAAAGCTCGGTTGTGGGATATCGAGCGGCAAAAGCGCGATGACAAGATGCAGGCCCTAGAAGGCTCCAAGAAGCTCATTGAATGGGGCAGCCAGATCCGATCCTACGTGATGCATCCATACCGGCAGGTCAACGACCATCGGACGGAGTTCAAGACCGCCGATGTGGACAGCGTGCTCGACGGGGAACTCGACGCACTCATCGAGGCGTACCTGCTCAGACAGGGCGCCTCACATCACGACAACGGGTAGATGGCACGGCCGCTCTCCATCGAATGGCGAATCGCTTGGCGTCATCTCGGCGTCGGCGAGGCTCGGCCGCGCTGGAGCGGCATCGTGCTGGTTGTGGCCGCGTTTCTCGTCGTGGTGGGCGGCGGGATGGGAACGTACGCAGCGGTGGAACTCGCAGCCCCCGCCGCGACGGAGGATGCCCTCGCCGCGTTCGTCGGGTCTAGCACCAGTCAGCTTCAACAGCATTACGGCTTGTTCGCGGCGCTGACGGTGCTTGCCGGCGGTATGCTGCTGATCTTCGGCGTGTTGGGGCGCTTCTTCAACCTGTTGGCGAGCATTATCACCTTCTCGGTCATGCTCGGATGCATGGCCTTGGTCGTGGTGCTTTCGCTGATGAGTGGGTTCGAAGGGGACTTGCGCGACAAGATCTTGAACCAGAAAGCACACATTCGGGTGGCTGCCGGCGACGGCAATCGCTTCGGCGACTACAGCGAGCTTGTCGAGCACATCGCGGCCGCCGATGGCATCGCCGGCGCGAGTCCCTATCTCGACGGGGAGGTCTTGGTCCGAAGTGGGGTGAACCGCCAGGGAGCCACGTTGATCGGGGTCTTGCCGCAGCGATTGCGAACGGTTTCCAACGTGCACGACATCATGAGCGAGGGCGTGTTCGAGAGCCTGGGGGACCCGAGCCTCGTACCGGACGTGGTGCGACCGAGCGCGGCGAGGCCCACTCGCCCCTGGCGGCTGCGACACCTCGAGCCCGACGATGAGCTCGCCCCGGTGGTCACGCCTTCGAGCTCAACCGGGTCGGCGCCGTCGGACCCGGCCGACGAAGATCGACCCGCTCGTCCGACCGCATCTCCGTTCCAGCGTTCCCCGCCCCAATCGGGCGCGGCTATGGACCTCGACTCCCCTCGTCCCGCTCCGTTCCCGTCGCGCGCCGTCGATCTGAGGTCGGCCGCGAACCCGGGTTGGGAAGACCCGTTGCAGACCCTTCGGCCGAGCCGAGTGGAACGGGCCGCGACGAGGGATCGCGATGCATCGACGCCATCATCGGGGCCGAGCTTCTCCGACGCGATGCGGCGGGTCGCGCTCGGTGCCGCCACCGGCGAAGGGTGGGAGGATCCGGCGGCCGAGCTCGACTTGGTCGACGCGGCGGCTGAGCCGGAGCCTGAGGTCGCGCCGGCCCCTTCCACCGAGCCACAATCAGGTTCTTCGGGCACGCTCGCGCAACCGATCCTCCTCGGTCGAGAGCTCGCGATGGAGATCGCCGTCCAGGTTGGCGCGCCGGTGCAGTTGATCACGCCTATCGGCCGCATGACGCCGGCGGGACGGTTGCCTGGGGTGTTGGCGACCCGGGTTGGCGGCGTGTTCTACTCGGGGATGTACGAATACGATCGCAAGAACGTCTACATCCCGTTGGGCGTCGCGCAGGCGTTCCTACGAACGGGCGATCGGATCTCCGGGATTGAGATCAAGCTCGACGACATCGACGAGCTCGCGGCGGGCCAGCAGGCCGTCGACAAGATCGTTCGCGCCGCTGGTCGTCATGACGAGTTGGTGGTCGAGACGTGGCTCGACCTCAATCGCAACCTTTTCGCGGCGATGTTTCTAGAGAAGCTGGCGATGTTCATCGCCCTGCTGTTTGTCGTGCTTGTCGCTTCGTTCGGGATCCTTGCCAGCAATCTGATGAGCGTCCTGGAGAAAGCCAAAGAGATTGCCATTCTCAAGGCGATGGGCAGCAATGATCAGCTCATCCGTGATGTGTTCGTGCGCGAGGGTCTCTGCATGGGGTTGCTCGGGGCGATCTGCGGCATCTTGGTGGGGCTCGGGCTTTGCTTGGCGTTGGCGCGCTACGGCTTCCCGATCAACGAGGACGTGTACTACTTCGAGCGGTTGCCGGTGGTGGTCAACCCAGTCGAAGTGCTCATCGTGGGTGCGGCCGCGTTGGTCATCGTGTGGGGCTCTAGTCTGTATCCCGCCCGTGTCGCCTCCCGGATGCGCCCCGTTGACGGCCTGCGCCAGGGCGAGTAGCGGGGCGGACCCGCGGCTGATCCGCTCAGGGGCCGTCATGCCGAGGCGAGGCGACGCGGCCCCGCACGGTGTCCGATCGAGCGGGAGCGCCGCAGGTGAACCGCGGCGTACCGTCGCGGTTCGTGGCCGCGGTCACACCTCGCCTAGCCGCGTCTCGTCGTTGACAGGGCAATACGCGGGTTCTAGGGTCGCCCCGCTCTGCCCATGGCTCCCCACGTCGCCTCGGATCGCCCGACTCTCGTGCAAGTCATCGAGATGTGCAAAGAGTTCACGCTAGGAGCTCGGGTCCTCACGGTGCTGCGCAACGTCAACTTGACCCTCCACGAGGGCGAGATGGTGACGATCATCGGGGCCTCCGGGGCGGGGAAGTCCACTCTGTTGCACTGCCTGGGCACACTAGACCTTCCCACGTCTGGCGAAATCTTGTTCGGAAACGTGGATATCACGCGGCTTCCTCCTCCCGATCTCGCACAGTTTCGCAATCGCACGATCGGGTTCGTGTTCCAGTTCCACCACCTGCTCCCCGAGTTCGACGCACTCGAAAACGTGATGATGCCCGCGATGATCGCTCGTTTGCCGGTGAGTGAGGCCCGTGAGCGGGGGAGCGAGATGCTCCACAGCGTGGGCTTGGCCGATCGGATGCACCACCGTCCGGGGGAGCTTTCGGGCGGTGAACAGCAACGGGTCGCGATCGCCCGGGCCTTGGTCATGCAGCCCAAACTGCTTCTTGCCGACGAACCCACCGGGAACCTCGACACGCGCACCAGTCATGAGGTGCACGAGTTGTTGTTCCGACTCAACGCAGATCACAACCTCTCGATGCTCGTTGTGACCCACAACATGGAACTCGCGCACCAGATGCCCCGTGTCGTCCGCATGGCCGACGGGATGGTGTCCGACGTCGACTCCGCCGCCGCCCCGACGCCCGCATGAGCCAGATCGTTCCTTCTTTTGGCGCCACCATTCCGCGTCGCCGTCCGAGCGCCGTCGTGGCCACCCACCATTGCCGGCGCCCCGCCGCGGTCTCGCTCTCGCGGGGTCGCCAGCGGCGCGCTAGCGTTCGGGCTCTCTGGGCGCTGTTCTTGTTGGTGGTCTCGGTCGGGCTGCAGCCGGCATCGGCTCAGGCGGCCAACCAGATCCCCGGACCGCGCTTGTCGAGCTTGCTGATCGCCGAGGATCCAGACGCTATCTACGGGCAGCCGATCGCCGAAATCAGATTCAAGGGGAATCGCCGCGTTGAGTCCGAGGCCATGCTGTTGGAACTCGACAGCGCTCCGAGCGAGCTGGTGTCTCGGCTCAAGCTGGCCGCCGATGTGCACAAGCTGTGGGCCCTGGGGTACTTCGACGACGTTCGCATCGAAGGCGAGCTAACCCCGGCGGGGGTCGTGCTCACGTACGTGGTCAAAGAGCGACCGACCGTACGCAAGATCATTCTCGAGGGCAACTCGAAGATCAAGCTCGACGATGTCAACGCGGTGTTGGATCTCGCGGCCAACGAGGTGCTCGACCTCGGCAAGGTCAAGGCCAACGTGGAGAAGGTGAAGTCCTTGTACACCGAGGAGGGCTTCTTCTTGGCCGAGGTTTCGTACGTGCTGCGCCCGGTCGATGACGAGACGGGCAAGGTCGATGTCGTCATCGTGGTCGACGAGGCGGCCGAAGTCATCGTTCGTGAGATCACGTTTGTCGGCAATAAAGCGTTCCGCGACCACGAGCTGCGCAAGTTCATGCTGACGCGAACGGGGAGCTATCTCAGTGTGATCACCAAGCAGGCGGGGGGCGTCTACAACCGAGACGCGTTCACGCAAGACTACACGAACTTGCGCAGCTACTACATGGACAAAGGCTACCTCGAGGCCGACGTCGGTGATGCTGAGCTAGCGTTGAGCCCCGATCGCCGCTTCGCTCACGTGACGATTCCGCTGACCGAGGGGCCGTTGTTTCACATCGGCGAGATCCGAGCCAAGGAAGTGGTGCCGCGGGGGGAAGAGCAGTTGTTCTCCGAGGAGGTGCTGCAAGAGATCATTGAACCCCACCTCAAAGTCGGTGATGTCGCGTCAGTTGGCAAGCTCAACGAGGTTCGCCAAGCGATCGAAAACCGCTACAAAAACTCCGGGCACGCGTACGTCAACGTGATTCCCAACCAGCGCTTCGATCGCGAAAACCTCAAGCTGTACACGGTTCTCGAGGTCCAAAAGGGCCCGCTGGTGTACATCGAGCGGGTCAACATCTACGGCCACGACCGGACCTCCGACAAGGTGATCCGCCGCGAGATTCCGCTCAAAGAGGGGGACTTGTACTCCGAGACGGGCAAGAACGCCGCAGAGTACCGGGTCTTGCGTCTGGGCTTTTTCGAGGAGGCGAATGTGTCGACTTCGCGTGGGTCGGACGACGACAAGATCGAGCTCAACGTCGAGGTCACCGAGCGTCGCACCGGGTCGTTCCAAGTCGGCGCGGGCTTTAGCACCGTGGAGCGCTTCGTTTTGCAGGCGCAGATCTCTTACGACAACTTTCGCGGGCAGGGCAGCTCTCTCTCTCTCGTCGCGCAGATGTCGGGGTTTCGGCAGCTGTTCAACTTTCGCTACTTCACGCGCTACTTCCTCGATACCAAATGGAACTTCGTCTTCAGCCTGTTCCGCTCGGTCAACGCGTTTCGCAACTTCAGTCGGGCGAGTACGGGAGCGACCTTCGAGTGGGGTTACCCCGTACCCAAGATGCCGGATTTGTCGTTGTGGGCGGGGTACGAGATCGAGGACGTTCGGGCCGACGACACGGGTGGCGTGGGGGCCGGCGGCGCGGGCGGGATCTTCAACCCGGGAGGGCAGGTCACAAGCACGGGGCAGCAGATGATCTCGAATCTGTTCGCCAACGGCATCACATCAGCGGCGACCGCCCGAGTGCAGTACGATTCCCGTGACAACTTGTTGTTTCCGACTTCGGGACAGTTCCACTCGCTACAAGGACAATTCGCGACCAAGTACCTGGGCTCGCAGAACCGCTACAACCGCTACTTGCTGCGCACCCGATTCTATTTCCCGGTCATTCGCACCGATCGCTCATTTCGAGCTTGGCTCGTGTTTCGCTCGCAGTTGCAGGTCGGTTATGTTCATAGCAATACCCGCAAAGGCGTGCCCGTGTTCGAGCGATGGTTCGCCGGCGGCGTATTCGGCCACGGCCAGATTCGCGGGTTTCAAATGCGCGGGCTCGGTCCCAAGATCAAAGTCCAAGACGGGCCCGCCCCGACCGACCCGCTTCGGTCGACCGACGTCGGCGGGAACTTGCTGACTGCGCTGAACTTGGAGCTCGAGTTCATGATGGTTCCGCCGGCGAACATCAAGGGCGTGTTGTTCTTTGATACGGGGAACACATTCAACACCGAGGCGCTGTACTGCACCGAGCCCGATCCCGTGCAGCTGCCCAAGAGCGACCCGTGCGCAAACTTTCGCTTTCGCAATCTTCGCGCGTCCGTCGGTTGGGGGCTCAGGTGGCGGTCGCCAATCGGCCCGCTGCGCTTCGAGTGGGGCATCCCCATCGACCGTCAGCCACGGACCGCCTTCGTCGCGGCGGATCAGCCGATCGTCTTCGAGTTCAACGTGGGCACGGGGTTTTAGCCGCCCGTTTCCACGTTGGTGCGCTCGGCCTCGCGAGGCGCCCCGCCGGGCTGGAGTTGTGCGCGACGGTCCGTCAGCACGACAGCGGTGTCGGCAGCGCCGCCGAACGATCGCATCCGCGTTCGGGCTCCGTCCTCGTCATGAGGCGGCCGCGACGGCCGTGGCGGAGAGGCTCAAAGGCGAGAGTCGCCGGCGCCAAGCCCGCGACCGCTATGGTCGCCACGCTGCACGGGTGGTTGAATAGGTCGCCGCCAGACAGCGTTTCCCTCGCGGTTGCTGCCTTGAGCCAGCACAGTTAGGTTCGCCCTCCATGCGTCGACTCGCTCGCGTGCTGTTTTTGTCCTTGCCTCTCTCTCTAGGCGTAGCCTCCGTGGTTCCCTCGGTGTCCGCGGCCGCGGGCCCGGGCGTCCGGTTGGCACTCGTCGACGTCCAGCGCTGCATCATGGAGACCAAAGAGGGCAAGACCGCGAAACGCGACCTCGAGAAGGTCTTCTCCAAGAACCAAAGCCGGCTCGAACGAAAGGGCAAGGACCTGCAAAAGGCGCTCGACGACCTTCGTGCGAAGTCCACGATGCTCTCCCCGGCCGAGGTGACGCGTCGCCAACAACAACTCGCCCGGCAAGATGCGGAGCTTCAGCAGCTTTATCAGAAGCTCAGCGAGGAGCTGGCGCAAAAGGAGGCGCTCTTGACCGAGCGCATCTACGGGCGCGTTGCGCAGATCGTGAAACAGATCGCGCTAGAGGAGAAGGTCGAGATTGTCCTCGTGCGCTCCCAGGCCACGGTGCTGTTCGCCCGCCCGTCCCTTGATCTCACCAATCGGGTCATCTTGGCCTACGACAAAAAGCACAAATAATCATGATGCACTCCGCTCGACCCGGCCCGACCGGGCCCGTACGTATGTCCTCACTTGGTCGTTGGCTCGGCATCGCTGCGCTCCTCGGCACGTTTGTCACCGCGGCTGGTACGCCGGCGACCGGCCTTGCTGCCGTGCCAGAAGTCAAGAAGATCGCCATGGTCGATCTTCAGCGGGTCCTCAACGAGACCAAGCACGGCAAGAAGGCCCGCAGCGAGCTCGAAGCCAGTTCTAAGGTCAAGCAAGACAAGCTCGACAAGAAGCGGACCAAGCTCGAGGCTGAGCAAGCGAAGCTGTCGTCACTGTCCGGCGAGGCGCTGGCGCGGGCCCAAGAGAAGCTTCAGCGCGACATGATGGAGTGGCAGAGCATGTACATGGCGCTGCAGCAAGAACTCGCCCAGCAAGAGGGACGCCTGGTCGAGCAGATCTACACGAACTGCCAGGGACTCGTGAATGAGCTCGCCAAAGAGCTCAGTTTGGATCTCGTACTTGTGCGCGACAACATGACGGTTATCTACGCGCGCGATGGGCAGGACATCACCAAAAAGCTCATCGATCGCTACGACCGAAAACACGCTGGCTAGCCCGGGTCGGCGCCTAGGACCATGCGCCCCCGGTTGGCTCCGCGGGAACAAGCAGGGCGAGGGACGAGCACGAAGGCCGCGAGGTCCCCGCGCGACGCCTGGTCTATGATGGGGCATGGACGTCAGTGCCATCGAGAGCATTCTTCCGCATCGCTATCCGTTCTTGTTTTTAGACCGAGTGCTCGAGGTCGAGCCGAATCGCCGCGTGCACGCGCGGAAGCTGGTGTCCATCAGCGACCCGATCCTTCAAGGACACTTTCCGGGGCTGCCGATCATGCCGGGGGTGGTGCTGGTGGAGACGATGGCCCAGGCCGCGATCGTCTTGTCCCGAGCGTCGGGCATGTTCGATCCCGAAAAAGAGATCTGCTACTTCCTGAGCATCAAGGACGCGAAGTTTCGGGCCTTGGTGCAGCCAGGAGATGCGCTTGACGTGCACGTCACGATGGAGCGCGGTGGCCGGATCGGGAAGTTCTCCGGCGAGATCAAGGTCGATGGCGAAGTACGGGCCAGCGCTTCGTTCGTGGCGGTGGTCGAACCCCGCAAGCAAGACGACTAGACCATGTGGCGGCACCTGTGCATGCCGGTGTGGTTGGCCGTCCTCGTCGGCTTCGGTTGCGCCGCGCGGTCCGACCGAGAGTTGCGACGGGCGAGCGTGAATCTCGGGCAAGCGGTCGAGGCCGGGAATCGGGCCGAGGTCGTGGCTGGAGTGTCGCCCGGGTACCTGGCGCAGGTCGACGAAGCCGCGCTCGCACGTGGCCGCCAAGCGATCGCGCGCGACCTCGAGGCGCCGACCGTCGCATCGACTCCGATCATTGCTCTCGGCCGTGATCGGGTGGCCGCGACGCGGCGAGACGGCGCGAGCTTCCGCTTCGAGATGGATCCCACCGTCTACTATGCACAGGACACCCCGCGGCGTGCGCTGACCAGCCTCATCCGCGCGTCACGGTTCGAGCGGTGGGATGTGCTCGTCGACCTCGCCCCGCGACGCTACCGGGCTGCGCTGACCGAGCGAGCCGTCGCCACCGCTTGGGGGGAGGGCCCCGGCGGCGATGCGCTACGCGCGGCACGGGAGCAGCTGGCGGTTTGCCTCGACGGTCCGATCCAACTGGACACCCACTTCGCGGTACTGATCTGCGATGGCAAGCCGGCGGCCACGCTCGAACGCGAGGGGTCCGTCTGGGTGGTGGCGGACTTCTAGAAGCCGCGCGGGGACTCGGGGTGTCGCCCGTTAGCGCTTGACGATCGCCGGGACCGGTTCATCGGTCAGCGGCGCTAGGCCGCTGGCACCGGGCAGGAACTGGCGGCGAGCCGGGCGCGATGTGCTCGGCCCAGATCGGTCGGCTCGCGCCGGCGCATCCAGGACCCGACGCTGACAGCGGCAGGGGACCTTGCGACGACTGGTGAGTCAATGCTGCATGCTCGGCTACGCGTTGTACGTCCGGGCACGTGGGCGCGAAGCCGGAGGGTCGACGGCCGCGCCGGGGTTGCAGCGCGAACGCCCGGTACTAGCCTATTTATAGGTGCTGTTGTTTCTGCCCCAGCGTCGACATAAGCGGGTCACTTCCGTAGAAAACTCCGAGTTGGAGGGGTCGCGTGCCAAGATGGGTGACATGCCCATGCGGTCTCCGGACGACGAGGTTCGCCAGCTGCACCGGCGCGAGCCACCGGCTCCACGCGAGCGCTCACGACGGCGCTCACGGCGTCGGTTCCGCGATGACCGTCCGCAACTGCGGCTGCCGATGCCGCTCTCGGACCAAGATCGCGAAGAAGCGCCGGAGCCAGCCTCTTCGAGCGACACGCCCGAGCGCGGCATTGCTCACGTCGACTTCTACATCTAGCGCCGCTCGGCGGGTTGATGGGCGCCGCGCGGTGCCATTGCCGCTCGTCGCGGCGGGTCATGGGCGCCACACAATGCCATTGACGCTCGTCGCGGCGGGTCAGGGGCGCCGCGCGATGCCATTGACGCTCGTCGCGGCGGCTGCGACCAGTGTGCCGAAGAGGTAGGCCGAGCCGCTGACTGCAGCGAAGCGTGCAGGAGCGGGGATGGCCCCAGGGGTGGACAGACAGTTGCGTTCGATGACGTCTCGCCGGTTCAGCGCGGCGTAGTGCGGGAGCGGGTGCGACCGAGGACGACACGGGCTGACGCCAGCGCGCCGCGAAGCTCCGGATCTCGGACCGCGAGGAGGGCATCGACCGTCTCGCGCGGCGGCTCGGAGGCGAGAACCCCGGGCCGTGGCGATGCTGCGGCGCTGGGGACGGGCGATTGTGGAGCTCCGGGAATGTCTCGCCGAGACACCTGAAAAGCCAGACGTTCGATCTCGAGGTCGGGGCACGCGGAACACGTGCGCGCGACGAGGTCGTTTTCGTAGTAGCGCAGCTCGTGCAGCCACTGGCTGTTGACGACATCGAGGACCAGCGTGTGCCCGTCGATGCGAGCCGGCCAACAAATCGGTGCCATCCCGCCGGCTGGCCGCGTGATCTCGGTCCAACGGGCACGCAGCTTGGCCACGGCGTAGTCGCGGCCGCCCATGCGCGACCGCAGTAACCCCCAGACCAGCTGCTTGACGGCATCCGGCGGCATTTGGCCACGGGCGGGGGCACGTCGCTTGGCCATGGCGAAACTTGTCACGGTCGGCCGGACTCGTCCAGCTCATCGTCACCTGTCTCACTGGCGTGGCACGCCGGCGGTCCGTCTCAGCCGGGCCGTCCCCTGCACCGAGCTGCGCGATGTCGCTGCGAAGACCCGTGACCGGTGCTCGCCCATGATTCGCGGCTCATCATGGGTCACGGCTCGCCGATGCGGGCCAGGGCTCGACCTCGATCGGCGCCACGTGACCGGTGCTCGCCCATGATTCGCGGCTCGTCATGGGTCACGGCATCGCCGATGCGGGCCCGGACTCGACCTCGATCGGCGCCAATTGACTAGCCGCTCGAGGAGTTGGAGCTCGCGGGGGCCGGGGCGGCCTTGCTCGCCCCGGACTCTTTGCCGGGGCTCGACTTGGTGTCGCTCGCGCCAGACTTGCCGCCGTCGCCGTTGCCCGATCGCACGCTTGCGTAGCCATCTTTGTACCAGCCGCCGCCTTTGAGGTGGAACGCGGCCGCCGTGAGCTGTTTCTTGACCGGGGCTCCGCAGAACTCGCAGTCGGCCTGCGGGGGATCACTCACTTTTTGGATGACTTCGAAAGAGCGATCACAGGCGGCGCAGTAGTACTCGTAGATCGGCATGATGCGGTGCCGCCGAATTTAGGCATGCGCGCCAATGCGTCAAGCGGCGCCGCGTCCATCCGAACGGGATCGCGGTTGCACCCGGGCGATGCGGCGACCGGGAGGAAGGCCCGTGCCTCTCCATCGCAAGCGCATGACCGGCCGGGCGGCATGACGTCGCGTGCGCGGCGGTTTCGCCTGCTAGGCTCCCTCCATGGCCATCCGTCTCGACGCCCGGTCTTCCCGTCGGCGCGGGCTGGCCGGCCTTTTGAGCCTCCTCGCCGCGGGGTCCGTCTCGTGGGGGGCGGCCGACCGCGCGTATGGGGCCGCCCGACCCCCGGACGGCTGGGGCCTGACTCAGGCTGCGGACGATCCGCACCTGGTCGAGGATCGACTCAGGAAGCTGCTCCGCAATCCGTTCTCGCGTCGTCACTGGCGGCCGCTCGTGGGGTCGCTCGGGTCGTCGCGATTCGAGGCGCGTATTTTGCGTGGTGTCGCCCAGAATCCTGAGAACCCCGCGTGGGCGATCCTACTGGCTCGACTGGAGCTCGAACAAGGGCGCGGGGAAGATGCGGCGCAACGTCTGGGAGAGCTCCAGGGCGTCCCCACGCGTTGGCGAGAACCGCTCCGGGCGCTGGAGGTTCGGGCGCTCCGAGCGGCGGGCCGTGACCGCGAGGCGATCGAGCGACTGGTCGCGGACCCGCGCGCGGCCTCGCTGGAGGACCTCGAGCGCGCGTTCACGATCGCCAGCGAGCGCGGTTTCGACGCGCGTGCATTGGCGTTGGCGACCGAGCTCGCGCAAAGACGACCGGAAGATGGGCGGTCTCAGCAGCGCCTGGCTGAACTCGCCGCCGCCGCCGCGCAGTTCGACGTGGCTGATCGAGCCTGGGAAGTGGCCATCGCGGTCAGTTCTGGCCCCCGGCACCATGCGCTGGTCCATCGACGGGCTCAGACGCGACTCGCGGCCAGCGATCCCACCGCGGCCGCCCAGCTGGTGTGGGGGCTGCTCGCGAACCGGCGAACGGGCCGAATGGCCGACCGCCGGGCATGGTGGGCCACGCTGGAGCAGGCGGCGCTGGTGAACCCGGGCGCCGGTCCGTGGCGGGAGCGCGTAGGGGAGTTTGTCGCTCGATCAGGTTCGCGTCGCGAGCCGGCTGCATTGCACCTATGGGGCCAATTGCGCGTCGCTGGTGGCGAGTCGGCGAGTGTGGTGTGGCGCGAGCTCGTCGGACTGGCGCCCTCGGACGCTCGATTGCGCATCGCGTTCGTGCGCGGTCTCGAGAGCGATGGCGACGTTGATCAGATCGTTGAACAGTTGCAGCGCTTCGACTTTCGGCGACGCGAGAACGTAGAATTTGCTCTAGGGACGGCTTCGCGGCTCGCGGTCAACGGGGAGGGGGACGCGGCGGTCGCCATCGCCGATTCGGTCGCATCCGCGCGACGGGCGAGCCCAGAGGTATCCGCGTTGTTGCTGGAGTTCTTCAACACCCACGGTGCGGCCGATCGGGCGTTGAGCGTGGCGAAGCGATGGGTCGCCCGGCGCCCCCGCGACATCGAAGCGCGGCTGGCTTTGGGCGAGCAGCTGTTCGAGATGAACGAGGTCGACGCGGCGTTGGAACAATGGGCATGGCTCCCCAAACTCACGTCGCCGCGGCACGCTGGCTGGGCCCGTCATGCGCAGGTGCTTGCCGAACACGCGAACGCGGCTCGAGGTCGATCGCTACGGCAGCAAGCCCTGGGCTCCCTTGAAGTCGCATTGGCCCAAGCGCCGCGCGAAGCGAACTATCATCGCTTGCGCGCGATTCTTGAGGAGGAGCGCCGTTCGTACGACGGTGCTCTCGACAGCTGGTTGGCCGCGCGTCGCTTCGCGCGATCACGGGATCAGGCGGTACTGGAGGAAGAGTCGCGCACTCGCATCGTTGAGTTGTTGGTCGGGTTGGGGCTAACGAGACGCGACGAGGCGCGCGAGCAAGTCGAATCGGAGGCGCGGGCCACCATGGCCAGTCCCACCGCGGACGACGCGTCGGTGCTTGCCGCGGGTCGTTTGTTGGCCGACCTGTACTCGCGTGAAGACAAGCCCCAGGCGGCCGTCTCGGTGTTGCGCCAGCTCAACGAGCGCTTTCCGCAAGACCCCGAGCGCTTGTTCGACTTGGCCGCTGCTCTGCGTCGAGCTGGCGGGCGGGACCGGCTGCGCGAGGCGAATGCTATCCTGGAGCGAGTCGCCGATGTCGACGCGCAACGCCGAGCTGATGTGCTCGTGGAGATGTCGGAGATCGCGTTCTATAGCGGCGACGATTCGCAGGCCCTGCAGCGGGCGCGTACAGCCGTTTCAGAAGGAGACGATGGCGCCCGGGCACTGGTACGCCTCGGGGAGCTGCACCAGCATCGCGGGGAGCTGACCCAGGCCGTGGTCGCCTACGGCGAGGCGCTGCGCTTGCGCCCGCGAAACGTACAGGCCGGCCTTCGGCTGGCCGATTTGCGGCTGCTGGCTGCCGATGCGAAAGCCGCGATGGAGATCTTCGCCGAGCTCATTCGCCACGGAGATGCCGATGAGCTGGCCCGAGCGGATGTCCAGCGGCTTCTCGACGTCGCGGAGGCGATGAACGAAACGGAGCTTATGCTGACGACGGTGGTGGACCGCGCCCAACTCGCCACCGCCACCAGTGCGTCGAGTGAGCTCGCCTTAGAGGTGCTCGAGCGGCTCGAGCCTGAGCCGATCGAACGCTGGCTGCGTGGCGATCTCACGTCGCGCGACCCAGCCCGCGTGGCCGCGATGCGGCGAGTGTTGCTCAACGCGCTGGCCCAGGGGTCGATCGGGGTCCGCACGCGGTCGGCCGGGCAACTGGCGAAGCTGGGGCTGCCCGACACCGCCGTGCCGCTGGCCCGCATGGGCGCCAATTTGACCGCGCACCGCGATACGAGTGCCGCTATTGCCCAAAGCTACGTCCGAGCTCGGGTCGCCGCGCTGGTCGCAGTGGGACGGTTGGACGACGAGGAGGCTTTGCCCGTGTTGGCCGACGTCGCGACGCGTCGGGGAGAGGCTGAAAGCACCCGGCACGCGGCACTGTGGGGCCTCGCCAACAGCTCGTCACCGTCCGCCGCGGCGGCGCTCCGCAAAGCCGCGACTATGGCGCAACCTGCCGATCAGCAAACACTGGCGCTGGCGTGCGTGGGGCTGGCGCGCGTGGGGGGGGACACGGCGGCGGTTCGCCGAGCCGTGGCCACCGCCGCCCGGGGTTCCGCGCATCGCACGGTTCGTCGCGCCTGCGCATACGCCGAGATGCGACTCGAGGCGGGCGGGAGTCGACGGTGGCTGATGCACGACGACGAGTTGGTCCGAGCCCTGGCCATCACCGAGACGGCGTGGCCGGCCGGAGCCGACGCGAACGGAGACGCCACCAGAATTGTGTCCGCCGCGCTGGGCCCCGCCGGTCTGGTGCGCGACGCAGCCGTGGCCCGACTGACCCGGGCCGGGCAGCCGGGCCGGCCTGATTTGCCCCGCCTGCGGCTGGTGACGGACGACACCTGGGCTCTCGTCGTCACTCGCTGGCTATCTGAGCAGGCGACCACGCCGAGTTTGGACGATTCTGATTTGGAGACGAACATCTCTCGTTCGGTTGTGGATCGGGCGCTCCGATCCAACCTCGCCGGTACCACGGCTCAACGTCGTTACGCGCGGCGCTGGCTGGCCGGGTGCGAAATGGTGCCGGCGGATCTCGGTGCCGCGCAACAAGATGAAGCGGCGCTGGATTGTCTGGTGCGCACGCTGAGTCGCACAGCAGCGGGACAACGACGCCGGTTCCGTTGACAAGCCCCGCCCGCGAGGCAAGGATTCCCGCATGGATCTCGGCCTCGCGTGCCCGGTTTGTGGCCAGCTCAACGTCATCCGTGCGGTGCGGTGTAGTCGCTGCGGCAACGAACTGGCTCCGGCCCCCGTCGGGGCCGCGGTGGGCGGCGAGGATGAAGGACGCGTGGCGGAAGCGGTGGCGGTGCCGGCGGCCGGCGCGATCGACGATCCGCCGTCCGGGGCCTCGGCCGGCGGTGCGGGGGGTCACGCCAAGACGATGTTCTTCGGTGCCCTACAACAGCAGGAAGTCTCTCCGCGGCTGGTGGTCATCAAGGGCGAGGGGGCCGACGGGCTGACTTACCAGCTGTCCGGTGAGACTCAGATCCTCGGTCGAACGCGCGGCGATCTGTGCTTCGCCGAGGACCCGTTCCTCAGCCCCGAGCACGGTCGGTTCACCGTGCAGGGCGGGCGGCTGTTCGTGCAGGACCTCAACTCGACCAACGGGATCTTCGTTCGGATCCGAGCGCCGAGCCCCATCGAACATGACGATTTGTTTCTTGTGGGCGAGCAACTCCTACAGCTCGACGCTCGGGGGTTTGCCGAGTACATGCCCGACCACCGCGGCACGTACTTTTACGGCAGTCCGCGGGTGGAAGCAGAGTTTCGCGTCACGCAGCGCCTCGCCGGCGGTGGTCTGGGTTTGTCCTCGGCGGCACGTGGGTCCACGCTGACGATCGGTCGCGAGGGAAATGTGCTCAACTTCCCCGAGGACCGCTTCATTTCCGGCCATCACGCTCAGCTCCACCGACCGGCTCCCGGCGGCCCGATTGTGCTGAGCGACACCGGATCACGCAACGGAACCTATGTTCGCATCAAACGGGCTCAGGAGCTGTTCCACGGCGATTACCTATTTGTCGGACAGCAACTGTTTCGAGTCGAAATAGCGTAAGGCAGCGAATCATGCTCACCTGTGCGACCTGCGGGAAACAAAACCAAGATAACTACAAGTTCTGTCTCGGGTGCGGCGCGCGTCTGGGCACTCCGGGGGCGTCCAAGCCCGATGCCATCGGGTCCCCGAGTCTTGCTGCACCCTCCGCCGTGCCGCCGGGCGAAGCCGCTGCGGTGCCGCAAGCCGTGCCGCGAGTGGGCACCCCGATCAGCCCCGCGGTGCTCCCTTCGCCAGCCGTCGGCGGGGGCCCCTGTCCGGCATGTGGCCAGCAAAATCCGCCGGGATTTCGCTACTGCGGGGCCTGTGGCGCGAGTTTGACCGAGGCGAGCGTCGCGGCTCCGGCCGCGCTGGAGGAGGACGACACCGCTGATGACGCGGGTCGCAGGGGGCTTCACGAGCGACCGACGGCGCCCGCGATCGCCAATACAGCGGCCACTCGCGCACGGTTGGTGCTGCTGCGCGAGGACGGGTCGGAGGGCGGGCAACTCGGGCTGGAAGGCGGTCCCGAAGTGCTCGGTCGCGACTACGGACCACCATTCGACAACGACGCCTATCTCGATCCTCGTCATGCGGCACTCACAGTGGCGCATGAAGGCGTGCGGGTGGATGATTTCGATTCACTCAATGGCGTATTCGTGAAATTGGAGGGGCGCGTCGAGTTGCGTGACGGGGACCAGTTTCGTGTCGGCCAAGAGCTCATCTTGTACCAAGATCTGCCCGAGCCGGCGCTCAGCGCAGATGGCAGCGAGCAGATGGGCAGTCCCAACCCCGGCTATTGGGGGCGAATCAGCGTGATCATCAGCCCCGGCCAAACTTGTGCGGCTTACCCCATCAAAGAGCGCGGACTGGTCATCGGTCGCGAGGCAGGAGATGCCCGCTTTCCTGAGGATGGCTACGTTTCCGGACGCCACTGTGCGGTGGTCGGTGATGATAGTGGCGTGTATCTTGAGGATCTGGGCAGCTCCAACGGCACCTACGTCCGCGTACGCACCGGAGATACCGTGCCGTTCGGCTCGTTGGTGCTGTTCGGGCAGCAGTTGTTCCGAGTAGAACGGGGCTGATTCCGGTCCCAGTGTCCGACGGCCATGCACACGATCCCGCAAGGACGCTGGGTCGCCGCACAGATCCGGAGTCGACCGTGCTCGGCTCCCAACGTTCAGTATACGCCGATGGACTCGCATTCGATGCGCGTGACCGCCGACTTGGCTGGCGCTCGCGCATAGCAACGTCAGACTACGCATGTGAACCGGCTGTACTAACAGTTCGCGCCGTGGGGCCAAGCGATAGTACTCCGAGATGTCAGCTGTGGGCGTTTACTTCGGTTGTGGGTCCTGCGAGTTCCACTATCCCTGCAGAATTGTCTCTCGCGCTGTAGACGAAGGACGCGAACATGTGCAACAACGAGCTAGTGACAAGATTCGACGGCGTTCAAGTGTTCTCGACCACACGAGAGCTTGGGAGCGGCCATTTGGGCGACCGCGTGACAGCTTGGCGACGCGAGCATCCGAATCTCCGTCCGCTCGAGGTGAACGTGCGCCAGTCGTCCGACTCGAGTCGGCACTGCCTCACGATTGTGGTGTGGTGGGAACACGCCCACTAGACTAGCGCGAGCGAGCGAAGGTTTCGCGAGCGTCGTCCTGCGCGTTGTGTCGCGCGGACGCCTGCTCCCGGCGTCCGTGGTCGCATGCGGCCGCTTCCGCTCAGTCGGCGTCGACGCCTCGGTTGCCCGTGGTTTTCGTAGTTTTCCACCCGGCTGAGCCGGAGAGCGGCGACCTAGCGGGACCACAGCGTGTCGTGACGCGAATCGGTTGGACGTGATCTCGTCGACGTTCGTCCCGCCTTGAGTCGCTTCCTCGCGGGCCATGGTCACTCGGCCCAGCGGCCGGCCGACCCGCCGTCGGAAGCGTGCACGCAGGTGACCTAGCGTCCGACGCGGTCGTTTGCTGCCGTGTGGGTGCTGACGCGGAACTGCACGCCGTCCAAGCCCGCCCAGCCGCGATCATCCGTCAGTCAGGCGGAACGGGAGAAGCAGGCAGCTCTGTGCGAGCTTGAACAAACCGGTCTCGGGACCGCCAGCAGATCCTGCGGTGCAAGGAGTGAGCGCGGAAGGACTCGAACCTTCGGCCAGCGGATTAAAAGTCCGCTGCTCTACCAACTGAGCTACGCGCCCGAAAGAAGTAAGTGGTGACCCCTACGGGACTCGAACCCGTGTTACCGGCGTGAAAGGCCAGTGTCCTAGGCCACTAGACGAAGGGGTCTGATGCGGGGCGCCCTTCTTACTCAAAACCCCTGCGGGCCGCAAGCGGCAATCCGCAGGGATATGGGCTTGGGCGCAGCGAGCGAACGAGTTCGCGTCGCCTGCGAGACGCCTACCCTTCCGGGTTCAGCAGTCCGAGTTTGGCAGTGGACTCCGCGAACGTGTTCTTCAGCGCGTTCCACTCGGCGGGGGTGGTTTCGTACAAAACCCAGTACATGCGCCCGAACTTCGCCTTGAGGACGAACCAGGCCCGACGTTCGTCACGGGGCTGCGGTTGGGCCGTTTCGTCCGCGGGGATGTCGACGACGACCTCGAGCTTGCGACCCGTGATGGACTCGTCGGAGAACTTGAACTCGACGGGCTTTTTGTCGACACGGGCGTAGAACGTCGAAAGCGCCTCGTCGCGGTACGTCTGCATGTCCTTGGACGCGTCGTCTTCGAAGTAGCCGAACGTGCCCCAGCTGACCTCAGCCTCCGAGCCTTCGCCGCCACAGCCGACCGACACGATCGGACGACTGAGCGTGAGGAACCAGGGCGATTGCTCCATGAGCGCGTCCTCGCTCATGCCCTTTGGCAGACGAATGATCATGCTGTCGAGGAACAACGCGGTCGGGTCGCCAACGTCGGCGTCACAGACCTTCTTGGTCAGATCTTCGCCGGCTGGTTTCGATCCTTCCGCGTCGTCGGACGCCGCCGCGTCGCCTCCGCTTCCGTCACCGGCTTTGGCGACAGCGTCGTCGGGCGGGGTAGTCCCGGGGGGTGGGGAAGAGTCACACGCGCTAGCGAGGATGAGGGCCGATGCGATGAAGCTCGAGGCGACTAAGTTCCTGCTCACTTTCCACGATCTCCTTGGAGAGGCGCGGAAGGTATCACACCCGTGTGGGGCGACAAACCGACGGCGTCCTGTTGGAAGGTAGCTCTGCGCGCTCGACCGCACGGCCGGTGCAAGACAGGACTGACCGTGGCCGGAACGTGTCAGATGGCTCGACCAGCGGCGTTGACAAGGTTCGAGGCCGGCGTGCGCGAGGCATCGCGGGCCCGGACCGACGAGCGAGGCCCCTGGGGACGCCTCGCCTGGGCTTAGGGGGCGCTTCGTTCGACGGTGGTGCTTGTCACGCGGATCGCTGTTTCGGGCGCGCGCGGTGTTGCGTCGGCCGAGGGCCCCACACCACGAACCGTCCCTCTAATTGGAGCCGGCGCAAGCTTTTGTAGCGTGGGCCCTGGGCGGCTAGATCGTGAGGCGAGCGGCGGCGTGGTCTGCGTGATCCAGCGCAGGGTATCGACAGCTTGCTGTGGCGAACTGAGGAGGAGTTGTCCCGCATCGGTCACGACGACCGCGAAGGCCTGGGGTCGCCGGGCTCGTCCGATGCGCCCGCGCAAGTGCGGCGTGAAATCGACGCCTCGGCTCTCCCACAGCGACTTCCACTGCCCGGGCTTGCACATCGCCGGGAACACCCACGCCGACTCTCCACTGATCCGCGTCAGCTTAATGGCGTGGGTTGGGCGGACCGGGAGCTTCGCCAGTGTCGATCGCACAATCGCCAGTTCGAACGCGACGCTGCGCAGCGCCAGCAAGTCGGTGGGAGCGAGGTGGTTGCCGCTTCGAGCCCATGTCTCGAGCCGCGTCGTGGCCTCGCGCAACGTGGGATCACTCAGGTCGAGCCACAGCGCGAGACGAACATCGTGCGGGATGAAATCGAGGTGATCGAACCGACTCGAACCGCCGCAGGGCTCTCGCTCGGCGAGGGGGCGCGGAGACTCCGAGGCGGTGATCCCTTCGGCGTCTTGCGTTCCCGTCGGCCCGGGTTCCGCGGCTGGGTTCTGGTTCGGACTCGGATCCGGATTGGGACTCGGGCTCGGACTCGGACCCGGACTCGGACTCGGACTCGGACTCGGACTCGGACTCGGACTCG
>QKPP01000149.1:0-29329 GCA_006508105.1 Myxococcales bacterium FL481
AGGCGTCGCATCGTCGCCAGCGGTCCCCCCCGCGCAACTCGGTCCGGCGCGGCCACCCAGGACGTTCGTTCGTCGCCGCCACCAGCCCTCAGCGCAAACTGCCGCTCCGCCACCACATCGGACGTCCTTGACGAGCGAGTCGCGATTCAGTACCACTCCCCGGCCGCCCAGGTAGCTCAGTCGGTAGAGCAGGGGACTGAAAATCCCCGTGTCGGCAGTTCGATTCTGTCCCTGGGCACTCAACGAACTCGCAAGCATTTCAACGGTTTGCGGGTTGCCTGGCGATCCCACGCCTCGCCGCGAGCGAGCCGCAATCCGAGATGGTGCAACGCCGGGCTCGGTCGCGGCGCTCCACCGACAGGCATCGGACGTAGATCGTGGCGACATGGTTTTCGTGCCGTGAGTCGGCCGGCTCGTCCTCGTCGGACTAGCGCGCTGGCCCGGCGGGCCGTCGCCGGGAACGAAGCATGACGGACCTCGACCTCGCGTGAGAGCTGCGCGCGTCGAGGTGCCCAGTGATCGTGCCGCTCCGCATCCCCAGCCGGTGGGCAGACTGAGCCCTCGCGTCTGGTTGGTCTTCGCGAGCCGCCAGCGCCCCGGGACCGACGAGAGGCCACTGCCGCAAGCCTTGGTGAGCGACGCCAGGCTCGCTCCGTCCAACGCCGACGCGAGTCGCTCACCGAGCCCGCCGCGAGCCGCTTTGACCGGCGCTCCGTCCCCACACCGGCGCCGATGGCATCCCCCGGCGAGGCCAGACACGAGCGCTCAAGTCTTCACACACGAGGCTTGACGAGGTGACTTGTCGGTCATATGACTGATGAGTCACCTCGAAGGACCGACATGAGAATGACGAAACTTGAAGTGCTACGAGAGTTGAGAGCGGCGCTCAAAGCGCCGGATCGCCTGGGCGACGTGGCGGTGTTGAAAGGCGAGCTAGCTGGCGGTGGCGCCGTCCGATCCGAACTGGAGGCTCGACTCGCCGCGATGGACGGTCCGTTCCCTCAGGTCGACATCGACTTCCTCCGGACGCTCCCGCCGGCGAGCCTGGGGCGGCACTACGCCGAGTTTCTCGACCAAAACCGGCTCCAACCGTTCCGGCTAACCCCACGGATCTCGCAAGAGCTGCTGGCCCGTCATCGATTCATCGCCCGTTACGGGCTGGTGCACGATGTCTATCACGTGCTAACGGGATTCGATGCCAGCTTGGCCGGTGAACTAGGGGTCTGGGCCTTCGTCGCCGCGCAGCGCTACAGCTGGAAACACTGGATCGCGGTCCTGGTCGCGTGCGTCGTGTACCCCCTACTGTCGCCACGGCAGATCGGCCAACACTGGCGATGTCTGCGAAGGGGTCGCGCGATGGGGCAAAGTGCCGAGCAGCTCATCACCGTCCCGTTCGAGCGGCTTTGGGAACGGCGCGTAGACGAGCTACGACGCGAACTCAGGATCGAACCATTGTCGGTGCCCGAGTCATAGGCATCAAACGGTGACGGAGGGGGGCTCGAGCCACGGTGGTTGAACCGCGGCGAGTCGCGGACGCAGTCCCGCGCGACGATTCGCTGCACAAGAGCCAACGCGATAGCCTCGCCGCCAGCATGATTGTCGTCAGCGGAACCAAGCGTTCGGGCACGTCGATGTGGATGCAGATCCTCGCGGCGGCAGGGCTTCCCTGGATCGGCGAAGAATTCCCGCGCGACTGGGAAGAGCGCTACCGGCAGCTGAACCCTCGCGGCTTCTACGAGTCCTCGTTGATGGCCGGCATCTACTATCGCAGCAACCCCAATCCCCAAACCGGGGCCTACCTCTCGCCGGAAGCGACCCGGGCTCACGCGGTCAAGGTGTTCATTCCCGGCCTCATCCGCAGCGACGTCGCGTTCATTGACCGTTGTATTGCCACCGTCCGTCCCTGGCGGGAGTACGCGGCTTCGATCCAGCGACTCAACGCAGCGTTCGGCGTGAAACCGCCGGCACCGCGATTGCCACCGGCGCTGACCTGGTGGATGGAGAACTACGCGCTGATTCGCGATATCGCGACGCGGCGTTACCCCGCGCACGTTGTGTCGTACGCTGCGGTGCTCGACGATCCGCAACGCCACATCAGCGAGGTCTTGGCCTGGATCGGTACCGGGAATCCGAAACCGGCCATGGCTGTGGTGGCTGCCCAAGCCCCACCGACTGCCGACGCGGCCGACGCGGGCTTGTCAGCCCAAATGGAGTCCGACGCGGATGTTGACCCCAGCCACATCGCGCGATTCGACGAACTGTACGACGTCATCCACCGCGGTCAGCCCCTCGACGACGGGCTGATCTCCGCCCTCAACACGGTGCAAGACGAACTCGCCCCGCAGATTGCAGCCGCGGAGCAAAACGAGTTCGCGCGAACGCTGATGGCCCGCATGCGGTAGTCGGCGGCCACCGACCGACTCCTCCGTCCGATCAATTCTTGCTCGGGCTGGTCCCGCCCCCCAAACGCGGGTGGTTGGCGACGATCTTGGCGTTCGCTATGGTGGAAACCGCATGTCCGAGATCTGCCTGCGCCTGACCGACACGCCGCCGCGCCCGTTGCCAAGCCTGGCCGATTGGGCCAAAGCGCCACCGGCCGAAGCATCAGAGCCTCTCGTTGTGCTCAACGCCTCGTCCCCCGGGCGAGTTCGACTGGCCTCGGCCTACGAGGGGTACCGCATTCCCCATACCGACGCGCCTCGACTGGGTCCGGCGGCATTTGCCCTGCCCCGGGTGGTGCCGGCGTGGGTGTCGGCCGACCCTGTGATGGGCAGCCCCCGCGCTCCCGCGCGCCGGGTGCCCAGTCAGGCCAGCTGGTGCGCGGGCTTGTCATTGATGCTGATCCCAACCGCAGCACTGGCCGCGCCCGCCGTCGATGCGGCCGCCCCGTCGGCCGAACCGACATCGACCGTCGAGGCTTCTCCCGCCCAGTCCACGCCGAGCGAGTCTCAAACCCCGGAACCAACTGCGGATTCGGACGCCACGAAACCGTCGGGCCAACGGAGCGATCCGGTGGCCGATCCGCAACCGCTCGTCTCTGCCATTCCGCCGCAGGTCGCGGTCGATGCCGCATGGGAAGGCGTGGTGGGCTACGACGTCGTGATGACCATGGCCGACGACACCAAAGTCGAGGGACGCATCAGCGCGGTGCAAGTCCACACGTTCACAGTGATCGACTTGGCCGGCGGCGGCGTCGTGCGAGTGATGAGCAAGCGTGACGTGACGAGTGTCCGGGTTCGCACCCCGCCCCCACTGCCGAAGCGTTCCGGCGTCGGTCTGCTCGCCGGTGGCGGGACCTTGACCGCCCTCGGCAGCCCGGTTGCCGTGGCCGGCCTCGTGTTCTTGGGCGTCTATCCGTCGGGCTACTACATCCACGTCCCACTGCTTTTGGTCGGTGGCGCGCTCGCTGGCGTCGGCACAGCCCTACTCGTCAAGGGGCTACGGACGCGTCGCCTGTACAATGAGGCGCTCGTCAAGCGCCGACTGTCGCTCACCCCCACGATGGGCCGAACCCGGCACGGAGCCTGGACCGGAGGGCTCACCCTTCAGTTCTGAGCGCCGGGCGCCGGCCGGGTCCATCACTGCCTTCAGGCTGGCGCTACGTGGCCGGCATGCCCGGCATTGGATCTCCCCCGCGCCCCTCGACATAGCCTTGAAGGCTGTCGAGAAACCGGCGCCACCCGGCTTTGGTCATCTCGTAGGGAGGCCCGCCGAGGGCCAACCCGCCGTGCACGAGCCGCAGCCGGCGTTCGTCGCCCGTCGATTCGATGTGCCAGGTGAGGGTGGACCCCTTCCACGCCGGGTTGTCGTTGTCCGTGCAGGTCCAACGCACCCGTTCGTTGTTCACCAACTCGTCGACACGAAATTTCATGGTGACCAGTGTGCCGTCTTTGTTGAACCGCATAACACACGGAGCCCCCACCGTCGCTCCGACGTCGCAATCCATGGCCCACCAAGCGCGGTGTCCCGCCTCGGTCGAAACCGCGTCGAACAGGCTCGCCGCCGATGCCGGCGTTCTAAACGAATACTCGAGATCTTCCATCGTGTGATCCAATTCTCAACCGAATGGTTGACTTTGAACCAGTACCCCAGGCACGCGCGCACGGCAACCTCGGCGCGACGGGTGGTGACGTTGCTCGACCACTTCGGCATGTGCTAAAGTTCAACCGCATGGTTGAACTTGTATCGGAGCGAACGGACCGGGTTTTCCATGCCCTCAGCGATGGCACGCGACGTCAACTCCTGGCCCACCTCGCGCGCCGGCCCGCGACTGTCGGTGAGCTGGCCGAGCCGTTCGAGATGAGCTTGGCGGCGGTTTCCAAGCACATCAAGGTACTCGAGCGCGCCGGGCTGGTGCGACAAACGAAACAGGGTCGCACGCGGATCTGCGAGCTGCAGGTCGATGCATTGTCCACTGTGACGGATCTCGTGGCCTACTATCAGCGGTTTTGGACGCGGCGACTGGAATCTTTGGACCGCGTGCTCAAAGCGAAACGGACAACACGATGACTGACCCCCCTTTGGTAGTTGAGCGTATGTACGAAGCCGGCTGCGCCGAGCTATTCGACGCATGGACGGACCCGGCGCTGATCCAGCAATGGTTTTTCGTCGATCCCACCTGGCACGCGGAGGTCTCGGCCGACGTGCGTCCGGGAGGCAGCTACACCCTGTCGATGATCACCACCGATGGCGAACGCCACACGATGACGGGCCGGTACCTCGAGCTCGAGCGACCGCGGCGAGTCGTGTTCACGTGGAACTCGCACGTGACTCAAGACACGAAGGTCACCGTGGAAATCGAGCCGGTCGGGAGCAAGACGCGAGTACGGCTGATCCACGAGGGTATCTCGGACCCTGCCGCCCGACCTCCCCACGAGCGGGGCTGGACCGGCTGCCTCGCGAATCTCGACGCCTGGCTGGTGGCCGCCGCGTCGCCATGAGCGAGGCTCGAGCCGCCGGGTTAGCCTGACTCGCGGGGAGGCCCCGACCTTCGGTGCTCGGGCAGCCAGGCCCAGATCATGATGACCACAGGGAGATACGCCGGCACGGCCACCAGCAAGCCCAGGCTGGGGTCTTGCGCCGGTGACAGCATGCCCACGACAGCGAACGCGAGCGTGGCCCAGATGCCGGCGAAGAAGGCGCGCACGCTGGTGACGGTGGCTCGAGTCGAGTCGGGCAACGCCGCTTGGGTCCGTGCGCTGGTGAGAACCCAGGTGGTCTGGATCGCCGCGTACCCGATCCCGACGAGCGTCAGCAACCCGAGCTCCGAACGGGCCACAGCCACGAAGAGCAAAGTAGCGCCGGCGAGCAACAGCCAAGCCACCAAGCGGGCGCGCATGGCCGCGGTGCGGGCCGCAACCTCCCCCCCAGCGATCACCCCCAGATAGACCGGCAAGACGAACAGCGGAACCCATTCGTCGCTCGCCCCGCGCTGCCGAGCCAACAGCGGCATGTACTCGTCCACGATAAACATGCCCTCGAGTACGGCCCCGATGGCCAGCATCCGGGCGACGCCGGGCACTCGCCGGGCGGTCCGCAACCCGGAGCGCAGCGTCGCCCACCACGAATCGAGTTCCTCCTCCTCTTCGCCGTCCGCCGACCGGGCCCCCTTTAGCGAGCGCAGCAATCCGATCGCGGGAAGATGGACCGCCGCGGTGAGCCAGCCCATCGTCTCGATGGAGACCCCGCCCGTCGCCAAGAAGGTGGCCAGCAGCAGTCCCAGCGCAACTCCAGCGTGACTAAACTGCTCGACCCGGGCGAGGACACGCGGGTACGCGTCCCGGTGGTGATGGGCCGCCACTTGGTCGTAGACGAGGGCCTCCCAAGTGCCGCTGGCGATCGCACTGTGCAGCGCCCACAAGCCCGCACCGAGCAAGATCCCGGCGAACGACGGCCAGAGCAACCACACCGAGATGCCGATGGCTCGCAAGCACAACGCGGCCGCCATCACCGTACAACGGTCCACCCGGTCGGCCAACGCGCCGCTGGGAATCTCGAGCAAGATCCCAACCGACGCCCACAGTGCAAAGACCACCGACGTCTGAGCGGCCGTGATTCCATTGTCCGAGAACCACAGCGTGTACAACGCGAACAGCGGTCCGAACTCATCAACGAACGCAAACCCGTACAGCCGCCAACGGGTGCGCCTCCAGCCGGGCAACGGATCAGGCACCGACGGGGCCTCGTTCCCGCGGTCGCCGGTCGTACGCCGCTTGTCGGGCCCGGTGCGCGTCGATGACCGCCAGCAGAACTGGCCGCACCGCGTCGCGGAGGCTCTGCAACCGCGGGACGGCGCGCGATCCCGCGTCGTCGACGACCGGGAGCTGGACGGCGTCGAGCCAGCGTCGCCCCACCTCCGGCAGCGCGAGGAAGTCCGCTGCATCGTCACCTGCGCCGCAACCCATGTTGGCGAACTCTAACGGCAGGGGCTCACCGAGCCGCGGCAACGGGTCGACCGCCGCTTGCATGACGAGATGACGCTAGTCTATGCGTCACACCGAGGCAACTCGCGGTGCTCGACCAGCGATGCGACCCGGCCCTTGCCGCGGGGCCACGGCGCCGGCCCGCGAAACGAGGACAACCCCACCCTGCCTCACCGCAGCGACAAAGACTGGGCGTTCGCCGCGACGGCCGGGTTCAGGCGGCGGCGTCGAGCCAGCCGAGGAGACGTTCCGTGTGCTCGGCGGGGAACGTGATTCCGGGCCGAACGACCTCGGGCAGCGCCGAGCCGTGAAAGTCTGAACCGCCGGTGACGGTGAGATCGAACTGGGCCGCCACGCGCAACCATGGCGCGCTGGCAGCCGAGCCGTACCGCCCGTAGAACGCCTCGATCCCGGTCAGTCCGGCGTCCCGATGGTCGGCGAACAACGCTCGCACGATGGCCGAGTCACCGAGCGTGTGCGGGTGAGCGAGCGCCACCTGAGCCCCCGCCCCCCGGGCCAAAGCCAACCCGTCGGCCACGGACAGTCGCTGACCGGCGACGTACGCCGGCTTGCCGTCGGCGAGAAATCGATCGAACGCCTCTCGCACCGACGACACGTGTCCCGCTCGCTGCAGCGCCTGCGCCACGTGGGGCCGCCCAGCAGATCCGCCCGGCCCCACCTCGGTCAGGATCTCATCGGCGTCGAGCGGCATGCCGAGTTCTCCGAGCCGCTTGACGATGGCGCGCAGCCGCTGCGAGCGTTGGCGGCGGATCTGCTCGAGCTGCTCTTCAAGCGTGACCGCGGCTTCGTCCGCGATGCCGTAGCACAACAGGTGAACGGTCCGTCCGCACTCAACCGTGCTCAGTTCGAGACCCCGGAGGACCCGCACGCGAGTCGGTAACGCGGACCGCGTGTCCTCAAACCCGGCCACCGTGTCATGGTCCGTCAAGCAGAACAGCTCCACCCCGTAGTCGAGCGCTCGCCGGGCGACCGCGTGCGGCGGCTCACTCCCGTCGGATCGGGTCGAGTGACAATGAAGCTCGAGACGCATCGGTTCGTCGGTGGTGGTCAAGTCAAGCTGGCGCGAGCGGGGACGCAGCCCGGCCAAGCTCGAGCCGTCTCCGGGTCCGCATCCAGGCCGAAGCTACAGTAGCGCGTATCGCAGTCCTCGATCGCGCACCAGCAGTGTCTGTGCACCACAGTGTTGTAGCGCACAAAGCAAGATGGTCATCCCCGCCACGATCACGTCGGCGCGGCCGGGTCCCAGCGCCGGCCGGCTCGCGCGCTGCTCGCTGCTCTCGGTCGCCAGCTCGTCACGCAGCGCTCGCATCTGATCGACACTGAAACGCGAGCCGTCGACCCGATGACGCTCGTAGCGAGCGAGCCCCAAGCCCAACGCCGCAGCGCTGGTGATCGTACCCGCGAGGCCACAAAGCTCGGGATACGGGTCGATCCGCTGGGCTGCGAACACTCGCTGGGCATGGGCTTCAATCGCGGCCAGGTTCGCAGGACTGGGGGGATCGCTCGTCACGTGCGCTTCGGTGAGGCGGACCGACCCGATCGGATGGCTCTCACTCGAATGGATCTCTCGTCCACGCCCGCAGACAAGCTCGGTGGATCCGCCACCGATGTCCAACACGCGAAGCGACTCGTCCGTCGGGTGCTCCAGCGCGACCGACAAGTACGACAATCGAGCTTCCTGTTCCCCGCTGAGCAGCTCCACGGGCGCTCCCAACACCTTCGCGGCGGGCTCGAGGAACCGATCCGCATCCGCCACCATCCGGACGGCCTCGGTCGCGACTGCGCGGCAGGTACACCCCAGGGCGCGGGCCGTCGCCGCGTAGGTCTCGAGACAGGCCAGCGTGCGAGCGATCGCCTCGGGCCGCAAACGACCACACTGCGCCGCCCCCTCAGACAAACGCGTGACGGTACTCGTGTCGGAGTGGACAAGAAGTGATCCATCGGCCCGGCGGCGCGCCACCAGCAGCAGGCAGCTGTTGCTCCCGATGTCGATCACCGCCGACCAGCCGGTCTCACCCGACGCGGCCAACGGTGGTTTGTGGGACTCGAGCATCGGTGCTCTCGGCGGTTTGGATACGGGTGCGAATGCTGGTCTCCAAGCCTGCGATCGCCGTCGCAAGGTCTTGCGCGGCCGGAGCGTCGCGGTCGACGGAGACGTCCAAAATCAGCATGCCCACCTCGTCGAGGGTCGCGAGATGCTGCCGATCGATGTTCACCGCCGCTTGAGCCACCACGCGGTTGATCTCCGACAGCACGCCCGGCACGTTGCGGTGGATATTGATAATCCGGGACCCTTGCTTGAGCGGGGGCGCGTCAAGCTGAGGCAGGTTCACGCACCCGGTTGAGCGGCCCCCCGCGAGAAAGGCGGTCACCGCGGACGAAACCTCGCGTCCGATATTGGCCTGCGCCTCGAGCGTCGAACCACCGATGTGCGGAGTGAGAATCACCGACGGCAAACCGCGCAACGGCGTGTCGAAGGCATCGCCGGCCTTGGCCGGTTCGCGTGGGTACACATCGATCGCCGCCCCAGCGAGTTTTCCATCGGTCACGGCACCGCGCAGTGCCTCGAGATCGACGACTTGCCCGCGAGACAAGTTGAGCAAGTGCGCCCCCGGTTTCATCCGAGCGATCTCGGTCTCGCCGATCATCTGACGGGTCCCGGACGTGTCGGGCACATGCAAACTGACGAAGTCGCTGGTCTCCAGCAGCTCGTCGAGCGAGGCACACGCGGTGGCATTGCCCAACGGCAGCTTGCTCACCACGTCGAAGTACTGCACCCGCATCCCCAGCGCCTCCGCGAGCACGCTCACTTGGCTCCCGATGTGACCGTAGCCCACCAAGCCCAGTGTCTTGCCCCGCACCTCGTGCGAGCCCTCGGCGCTCTTGGCCCAGCGACCGGCATGGGCGGCTTGACTGCGAGCAAAGATCTGACGCGAGAGCATGATGACCTCCCCCACCACCAGCTCGGCCACCGAACGCGTGCTTGAAAACGGTGCGTTGAAGACCGCCACGCCCTGGCGCCGAGCGGCGGGAAGATCGATCTGATCGGTACCGATACAGTAGGCGCCGATCACCGCTAGCTGCGGGACGGCCTCCAGGACGCGGGCCGTCACCCGGCTCTTGCTGCGAATGCCCAGCACGAGCGGTAGCGACGGCTCGAGGGCCCCCAGTGCGTCGATGAGCTCGCCTTCTCCCAACCCGCGGCCGATGGCCTCGACCGGCCAGCCCGCGTCCTCGTAGGCATGACGGGCCGACGGATGGATGTTCTCCAACAACAGGATCTGCGGGTGGGACACGGCGCAAGTGTGCGCTGTGGCGCGCGGGGCGTCCACTGTTGTGCATCCAGGGAGTGACCCTCGCCCGTACGCGGCTTCAAGGTCACCAAACGCCGATCAGCCGCCGACGCGAGGCCGCTGCGAGGTGGTAGTCTGGCCGAGAAGTGTCTGATCCGGCGTTGTCACAGCGCGAGCGCGCGCGTACCCACTGGCACCCGATCGCGCAGGCCTGCCGATCGGCCGTCGCCGAACTCGCGGTCGCCCCGGGGTCCGCCGACGCACCACCGCTACGGATCTTCGACGTGTCCCGGGAGCCGGATCAAGCTGGGCTGACCGGTGTGGCCGGACTCACCAGCGCCGGGATCTCGACCCGCGCGGTGGTGGCTCTCTCGCGCGAGGAGCCAGCCACCCAAGCCTACGCTCGCGCCGAGGCACTGGGTCTCACCTCGGTCACGTTCGCGGACCTCGACCTCGATGACGTGGAGCGGGTTGAAGCGCAACTCCTGGGCGGTCCAGTGCAGCTGTTGCTCGCCCTGCACGCCTGCGATACCGCGTCGGACGACGCGTTGGCCACCGCGATCACCCGCGGGGTACCAGCGATCGTGTGCGCCCCCTGCTGCCACGAGGAGCTCGCAGAACAGCTCGAGCACGCCACACGGCCGCCCAACGCGAGCCTGGTTCGATGCGGCGTACTGCGCCGACGCTATGCGTCGGCCCTCACCGACGCCTTGCGGCTCGATCTGCTCGAGGCATGCGGCTACGAAGTGGGCACGATCAGCTGGCCGACGCAACCTCACATGCCGGCTCAGCTGATCGTGCATGCCCGGCGGCGCGACACCGGCCCGGTAAACACCGACGCGTGGGCGCTCGACAAGGTCGGTGTAACCTGTGACCGCCTCGGCGTCCGACCGGGGCTACTCGCGGCGCTGGTCGGATTTTCGGCGGGCGCCGGGACCCGCTAGTCCAGTCAGCGTCTCTAGTCGCCGAGATCGCGGTCCAGTTTGCGGTCCAACGCATCGAGCCGCGCCATCTTGGACGCGTAGTCATCCCCGCGCGGCAACGAGCGCCGCCCCCCCCCGGGCAACGCCTTGCTCTTGGCGAACAGCCGGTAGGCGAGGTAGCCCAGCCCCCCGACCACGGCCACCGGCAGCAGCGCCTTGATCGCAAAGCCGGCGACGACCACGGCGCCGAGCGCCATCAACGCCCACTTGATTCCGTCGGCGATCGAGCTGTTTTCGTCATCATTCGGCACCGCGCGAGCGTAGGTCCGAACCCAGGCCTTCGCAACGGGTCGCGGCACAACCGCCGGCGATGGTAATGTTGGGGCATGGACGCCGAGCCCGGCCTCGACGCGGTGTGCGAGATCAACGTCACGCCGATGATCGACGTGCTGCTCTCGCTGCTGATTATCTTCATGGTCGCGGCCCCGCCCCCGCCCAACGAGCAGCAGCCGATCTCCTTACCGAGCAGTCCTCTGACGGAGCAGCCGGACAACGCCGACGCCACGTTGCTGATCACGGTGGCCGATGACGGCCGGGCGACGCTCGGTTCAACCCCGCTCCCCGCGGATTTTGCCGGGATCGTTGAGCAGATCCGCGCGAACCCGAAGGCGCAGGCCGACGGCCGACTCGCCATCTCGGCGTCGAACAAGGTGCCGTACGGTCACGTCATCCGCATCATGTCCGCGGCCCGCGAAGCCGGCGTGGCGTCCGTGGGGGTGGCCTCCGATCGGCTCTAGTCGCGCCGCGGTGCGAGGCGCTCGGGAACTACTCGAAACCGAGCAATCGACCGCCTTGGTACACGAGCCAAGCCATCAGATACGCGACCGAAGTCATCGTTCCCAGCATGAGCAACGGCCAGCGCCACGATCGAGTCTCGCGCTTGACGACCGCCAGCGTCGACATGCACTGGCACGCGTAGACGAAGAAGACCATCAGCGCCAGGCCGCGTAGCGGGGTGTAACGGGGTTTCCCCGTGCGCGGGTCCGTGGCCGATCGCAAGCGTTCGCGCAGTGGTCGGTCGTCCTCCTCCCCCGCTTCAATCCCGTAGACCAAGCCCAGCGTCGACACCAAAACCTCGCGCGCCGCGAAGCTGCCGACCAGACCCACGCCGATCCGCCAATCTTGCCCGATGGGCGCGAGCGCTGGCTCCATCGCCTTGCCCAAGCGCCCCCCCACGCTGTGCTCGATCGCCGTCGCATGAGGGTCGGACGGGTCGGGCTCGACTCGCGGGAACGAGAGCGCCGCCCACAAGACGATGGTCGCGGCCAAAATCACCGTACCGGCGTCGCGGACGAAATCCATCGTGCGATCGTACGCGCGGCCTAACACATTGCGCAGACGGGGCCGGCGATACGGCGGCAGCTCGAGCACCAGCGGAGGTCGAGGCGCCGGCATGAAGCGGTGAAACACCCCGCCCACGACCAGCGCCGACACAGTTGAGAGCAGGTACATCCCCGAGAGCAACAAACCACCGAGCGAGAACGGGCCGAAGATCGACCGGTCCGCGTCGAACAGCGCTCCAATCACCAGGGCGTATACGGGTAGTCGAGCACTGCAACTGACGTAGGGGATCATGAAGATGACCGCCAGCCGCTGACGAAAACCCGCGATCGTACGGGTGCCGAGAATCGCTGGAATTGCGCACGCGTACCCGCTGAGCAGGGGCACAAACGCCTTGCCCGAAAGGCCCAACGCGGTCATCAAGCGATCGATCAGAAACGCCGCACGGGCGAGATACCCCGAGTCTTCGAGCAGGCCGAGGACAACGAACAGCAGTGCGATCTGCGGGACAAACACGAGCACATTGCCCGCCCCGGCGATCACCCCTTGCGTCAGCAAGTCGGTGAACAAACCCGGACCTAATGTCACACCGACAACGTCGGCCAGGGCACCGAACATGGTCTCGATGACGCTGATTAACGGATCCGACCAGCTGAACAGGCCCTGAAACAGCAGCGTCATCGCCAGCCCGAAAGCCAACAAGCCGGCCACGGGGTGGGTCAGCACGCGGTCGATCGCCACCGATCGCTGCATGCCGACCCCCGCACCGCCCCCGTCGTCGACGATGACGCCCGTTTGTTCCAAGAGACGATCGACCTCGCGGTACCGCAGCGCCACGAGCTGCGCGACCGCCGTTTGGGCGAGGTCGGGCTCGATGCGGCCAAGCGCCGCGCGTTCCTCGGAGGAGACCGCGCTGAGCTTCCCCCCTCCCAGCTCGGCGCTCATCAGTCCGCGCGCACGCGCCGGAGAGCAAACGGCTTCAAGCACCTCCAACGCCGCCCGCAGCGCGCGGTGTTCGGGCAGTGGCTGGAGCAGCCGCGGCCGCGCCGGTCGGTTCGACACCTCGGCCACGGCTCGCAACAACTCACGGCCGCCCTCCCCGGTGCGACCCACCGTGGCCACAACCGGAACCCCCAGCGCGGCCGCCAACCGCTCGACGTCCACCGCGCGCCCCTGTTTGCGAGCGACGTCACTCATATTCAACGCGAGGACGCTCGGCAGGCCCAACTCGAACACCTGCAACACCAGATAGAGATTGCGGGCGAGATTGGTCGCATCGGCCACGATGATCACCGCCTCGGGAGGCCGGTCCGCAGAGAGCTGCTCGAACGCCAAACGCTCGTCGTCCGAGACGGCCGTCGTTGAGTAGATCCCGGGCAGGTCGAGCAAGACCACCGGTCGATCGACCAACCCCGCGCGAACGGCCCCCTCTCGGACGTCCACCGTGATGCCCGAGTAGTTCCCCACGGCGTGACGCGAGCCCGTCAACGCGTTGAACAGACTCGTTTTGCCCACGTTGGGGTTGCCGACGAGCGCGACCTTTGCCGTCCTCATCCGAGCGTTTGCCGATCAGTTGGCGGTTTCGACAAGGACCAATCGAGCCTCATCCCGGCGCAACGACAGATGATACCCGCGCACGGCCAGCTCGAGCGGGCCGCGTAGCGGCGCTCGTTTGATCACCGAGACCCGCGTGCCGGGCACCAGTCCCATCTCGAGCAGCCGGACCGTGAGCCCGACGTCCCACGCAACGGCCTCGACGCGCGCTGACGCGCCGACCTCGAGATCGCACAACGTGCTCTGGCGCCGTGTGGCGCGGTCTGGGAACCGGGAATCGTACAATTGAAAATCGTTTTCAACGCGCATGTAGCACGCCGCGCTTCAAGCTACAAGACGACAGCTGCGGACTCCAGGCCTCTCGGTGGGTCCTTCGACACGAGTCCCGCACCTGGGGTGATCCGACCGGCACCAGTCGACCGTTGCGTTTGTCCCCACGCACAAGTTTCCCGCGATGGCGGGCCTCCCGATTCCACCGTTGCGTTGGCCCCCGCCCCGTGGGGCTCCCCGCCGTTGTACCCAACGGCGTTCGATCGCCGGGTTGGATCCCGCCCCGCGGGGCTGCTCGAACGAAGCCGACTCAGTCGCCGCGCTGCCTCCCGGCCCCACGTACTTTGACACGATCGCATCGCCGCGACTCGACCCGGCGCTGTCCCACCTCCCCGTGAGTGCTCAAAACCATCCGCTTCCGATCGACCCCTACCTCTCGGTCATCGTCACCGCCTTGCAGGCGGGGCACAACGTCGTGGTCGAAGCCCCACCGGGCACCGGCAAGACCACGCGCATCCCCCTCGCCCTTTGGCGCGCCCAGCTAGCCACCCCGGGAGAAATCGTGGTGCTGCAACCACGGCGCCTCGCCACGCGGATGGCGGCCACCTTTTGCGCCGCGCAGCTCGGCGAACCACTGGGCCAAACGTGCGGCTATCAGATCCGTTTCGACCGGCGGGTGGGCCCGCAAACCGAGATCCGATTCGTCACCGAAGGTATCTTGGCCCGCCAGCTACGCGACGACCCCACACTGGCGGCCACCAGTGTGGTCATATTCGATGAGTTTCACGAGCGACACCTCGAAGCAGACGTCTGTCTGGCCCGGCTGCGCCAGCTCCAGGGAACGGAACGACCTGACCTGCGATTGGTCGCGATGTCAGCCACGCTGGATGCGGGCCCGCTCGCCGCGTTTCTGGGGGCGACGACCGTGCGGGTCGACAGTCACACCCACCCGGTCGACGTGGACTATTGGCCGGCGCCCGACCGTCCCCTCGAGCGACGGGTGCTGCGAGCCCTCGGAAAGCTGCCGCTCGCGCAAGTCGACGGACACGTTCTCGTGTTCTTGCCGGGCTCGAGAGAGATCCGCAACGCCGCCCGGCAGTGTAGCGCCATCGCGCAAGCCAGCGGATTCACCGTCGCCCCCCTCTACGGCGAACTCGGGGCCCACGAGCAAGACTTCGCGGTGCGAGGAGCGGCTCCGCGTCGGTTGATCCTGGCGACCAATGTCGCGGAAACCTCGATCACGATCGACAATGTGGCGGTGGTGATCGACTCGGGGCTGTGTCGCCAGTCGAGTCACGATCCTTGGTCGGGGCGCTCCCGGCTAGAGCTCACCCGGATCAGCCGCGCCTCAGCCACACAACGCGCCGGCCGAGCGGGACGAACCCGGGCGGGACGCTGCATCCGACTCTACAGTCGAGTCGATCACGACCAGAGACCCGCGACGACCTTGCCCGAGGTCGCGCGGCTTGATCTCAGCGGCACCGTACTCGATTTGGCCGCGGCCGGGATTCGCGACCCGCGAACGTTTGCATGGTTCGAACCCCCGTCGTCGGCCCAGCTGACCGCGGCGACGCAACTACTGGAGCGGCTGGGCACGATCGATGCCCAGGGCATCACCGACATCGGCGCCAAGATGCTTCGCTACCCGGTGTCGCCCCGCATCGCCCGGTTCCTCGTCGCGGGCAGCGGACGCGTGAACCCGCTGCGATTGGCCCGCGCCGCGGCGGTGTTGAGCGAACAAACCCCACCGGCCGGGACCACCACCGCCTCTGCGGACGGCGACGCTGACGTCCTCGAGACGGTCGACCAGCTGTGGTCGAAGCCACGCGACGGCGGACCGCACGACGGCGCGCAGATCCGCCGAGTGGCCGACCAGCTCCGGCGCCTGTTGCCCGCCCAGGCCTCCCATTCGCAGGCCGAAGACTCGGCCGCGCTTCGCGAGGCGTTGCTCCTCGCCCACCCCGACCGTGTGGCGACCATCCGCAACGACGGCCCCAATCAACGCACGCTGGTGTTTGCCCACGGAGGCTCGGCCGCGTTGTCTCCGGCGAGCGTGGTCCGCTCGGCCCCGTGGGCGGTCGCCCTCGCGGTGCACGAGTCACGCCACGAGCGAGGCCGGTCGTACAGCCAGGTTTGGTCCGCGGCCGCCATTGAACCCGACTGGCTGCTCGACCACTTCATCGAGTCGATCGAAGAGACGACCGCGGTCACATTCGACGAGGCTCGCCAACGCGTCGTGGCGCACACGCAGCTGCGCTACGGCAACGCGTGTCTCGACGCCAGCGAGCTGGCCGAACTCCCGAGCGAAGGTCGCGAGCTGCTCGCCCAGAGAGCCTGGGCCCACGGTGCCGAACAATTCGCCCGGGACCCGGAAGCCTTGCGCATGCTGGGTCGCCGGCTGACCTTCGCCCGACGGTTCGACCGCGACCTCCCCGAACTCGACGAGTCAGCCCTGCGACGCTCGCTGTTACGGCTGTGTGCCGAGACCCTGGCCACGAGCTTCGACGCTTTGCGTCGAGCCGACCTCCTCGCGCACATCGAACTCGAAATGGGCGCCGACGTGATCTCCCGACTGGCTCGCCTGGCCCCCGTGACTGTCCAACTCCCGAGCGGGCGATCGCTTCGCGTGAACTACGAACCCGACCGCCCCCCGTGGGTCCAAACCTGGCTGCAAGACTTCTTCGGCGCGCGTGAAGGCCCCTCCATCGCCGGCGGGCGCTGCCCGCTGGTGTTGCACCTGCTCGCACCGAACCGACGAGCCGTGCAGGTGACCACCGACCTGGCCGGTTTTTGGGCTCGCCACTACCCGGATCTTCGCCGACAACTCGGCCGGCGTTATCCAAAGCATGCTTGGCCCGAGGATCCCCTCACCGCAACGCCACCGCCGGCCCGAGGCCGACGCGCGCGCTAGGTTGGGGTCCGACACCGCCCGCCTCCCCCCAAGCCCGCGGGCTCCCGCGGTGATCGGTTCCATCTGACCCCCTCGCGCCGTGGCTCGCGTGCGCCTGCGCGTACAGCCGTGAGGCAACCCAAACCGCACGTTCCCGCAACGATCGGTTGTCGCCGCCGCGGCCCGGCCCGAGCGTAGTAGCGCGCTCGAGCGGCGGGCGGCCCAAAGGGACAAGCGCCCGGATCTTGCCGTTTACGGCGCGACCTCTCGCCCGCAAAACGTACGCGGGACACGGCACGTTGTGCTGCCGGCGGCCGAGCGGCGCCTCGCTCGTCGGACGCGCGGCGCCGCACCGAACGGCCTCTCCGCGCCAACGCTTGCGAACTTGCTATTCGCAAACGACGGCGGTAGCCCTCGTGCTGACGACCATGACGGCCCTAAACAGAATCACCGACCTGCTTGGTAGCGAGGCCCAGGGCCTGCTCGAGCACAAGTGCGCGACCATCTCGAAAGAGCGGCTTCACATCCCCTCGCCGACCGTTGTCGACGACAACTTCGCGTTGTCGGACCGCTCGCCACAGGTGCTGCGTAGCCTGCAGCAGCTGTTTAGCAGCGGGCGTCTGGCCGGCACCGGGTACCTCTCGATTCTCCCGGTCGATCAGGGAATCGAGCACTCCGCGGGGGCATCGTTCGCGAAGAATCCCGACTACTTCGATTCGGAGAAGATCGTCGAACTCGCGATCGAGGGGGGCTGCAACGCGGTTGCAAGCACGTTTGGCGTACTCGGAAGTGTGTCGCGCAAGTTCGCCCACCGCATCCCGTTTCTGGTCAAATTCAATCACAACGAGTTGCTGACGTACCCGAACCAGGCCCGGCAGGTGACTTGGGGCACGATTCGCCAGGCCTGGAACATGGGGGCCGTCGCCGTGGGAGCCACCGTGTACTTCGGCAGCGACGATGCGTCGCGCGAGATCGTCGAAGTCAGCAAGTTGTTCCACGCCGCGCACGAGCTCGGCATGGCCACCGTTTTGTGGTGCTACCTTCGCAACAGCGCCTTCAAAAAGGACGGTGTCGACTACCATGCGGCCGCTGACCTCTCGAGCCAAGCCAACCACTTGGGCGTGACCATGGGGGCCGACATCGTCAAGCAGAAGCTGCCCACCAACAACGGCGGGTACAAAGCGCTGAACTCGGGCGGTTCTTCGTACGGGAAGCTGGACGAACGAATCTACTCGGAACTGACCACCGACCATCCGATCGACCTTTGCCGATACCAAGTGGCGCACGGCTACATGGGGCGAGTGGGCCTGATCAACAGCGGAGGCGCCTCTGGACCCAACGATCTTCAAAACGCCGTCAAAACGGCGGTGATCAACAAGCGCGCCGGCGGCATGGGCCTCATCAGTGGGAGAAAGGCATTCCAGCGGCCGATGAGCGAGGGCGTCGAGCTGCTGCGTGCCATCCAGGACGTGTACCTCTGCGAAGACGTCACCATCGCGTAGGCATTTGCCCCGTTGCGGGTGCGGAATCGGCCTTACCACTGGCGAGGCCGATTCTTTTTTGTGCGTCGACGGCTCGCCGTTTCCCGCTGACACACTCCATCCTCACCCTTCGCGCTGCGTCGCCAGGCAACATGTGGACCTGAGCCAGGGGCACCCCCCGGCGCCGCAGCGGTGACGTGGACCGACACGATGGCGTCGCCGTTGGTGGGCGGCGACCCTGGGCGAGATCTCGGCCCGACCGCCGAGCCAACCATCCCCGCGCTCAGTCCACGCGCAGGCTCCCACCCGCCCCATTTTCGTTGCCACCCGCCGCGACTCGTCTGCGCGAGCAACAGATCGGCATCCGGCACAAGGCGGACGCGTGACTGTGGATTGTGACCTGACGCCTGATCCTGATCTCGATGCCTTGCTACGTCATCGTCTTGTAGAGTTTGCTTATAGTCAGCCGTGGGCTGTTAGAGTCCGATCACAAGCAGTAGCAAAAGATTGCGTACGCGGCTTTCGACGCGGACGTCGTCTTCACATTCGACGCAGGTCGACCATGTGGCCGGTGCTTTCGGTCCACCGACCAAACCGCCGCGATCACGTTTGCTCGTGGGCGGAACATGCCGACCGTTGAGATCCACAGCAACTCGGTTGACTGCGTCACCCGCTTTTCGTTCCAAGGAAGCCACGACAATGCCAAGACACACGCCTCGCATGAAATCGCTAGTTTGGACCGCGCTCGCCGGCGCCGGGATGCTGATTCTACCGGGAATCGTCGCATCACACGCAGTGGCCGCGCATGCCTCCTCGAACCCGGACCCTGACAACGAAGGGATGGACGTCCCCGGCCGTCGACAGATCGATGCCGAGCGGGTTTCCAAGCGCCACGACAAGCCCGTCGACCCGCCTGTGTTCGACTCACGCGTAGATGAGATTATCTACCGCCTGGTCCACGCCAATGCGAATCGCGACCACGTGATGGTCGTGGCACACCGCGGGAGCTGGTGGAAAGATGGGAAGATCGTATTGGCCGAAAACTCGATGTCCGCGATCGATCGGGCGGTCGATATCGGCGCCGAGATGGTCGAACTCGACGTGCAAAAGACGTCCGATGGCGTGTACGTGATTTTGCACGATACGACACTGGACCGGACCACGACCTGCACTGGCCCCGTGGCCGACCAGACCCTCGCCGAGGTTCGCAATTGCAACCTCGTTGTCGAGGGCACCGGAGAAGAGATCGCGGAAGTCGTGCCCACCCTGGAGGAGGCCTACGAGGCCATTCGCGGCCGCATTCTGATGAATGTGGACATCAAGCTCGGGGTCGAAGAGCTGGTCGGGGTGATGGAGATCGCGCGGGATATGGGCGTCGATCACCAGGTCGTGATCAAAAACCGCACCGGCACGCCGGAGCAGGTGGAGGCGGCCCAGGCCACACTGGATGCCATCGATTTTCCGGTGCTATTCATGCCCCTGATTGACGATCGAGACGTCACCGACTTCGGGCCCATCAAGACGACATACAAACAGTTCGCGCCCGAGGCGATCGAGGTTCTCAACCGGTGGGTGCCCGGGACTCGCATCACCCAAGATGGCGGCATCAACTTCTCGAAATGGGCGCGTCGACTCGCCTATCGCTACGACACCCATCTGTGGATCAACACCTTGTTTCAGGGCAGCAATGCTCGCATCTCCGGCGGGCGAGGGGATCCGATCGCCGTGCCCGCGGGCCTGACGCAAGAAGGCTGGGGATTTTGGGTCGACGTCGGCGCGACGATCTTCCAAAGCGACGAGCCCGAGGCGCTGATCGAGTACCTCGAGTCGCGAGGCGCCCGTCGCCCCTATCGCGCCGAGTAGGCGCAACCGACCGCGGCAGCGCGATGCGTTGTTAGGCCATCGCGCCGCCGTCGACGTCGAGCACTTGGCCCGTCACGTAGCGGGCCCCATCCGAAAGCAGAAACGCGACCACGGGCGCGACGTCGTCCGCTTCGCCAACACGCCGCAACGGCACGCTGCGGGCGTATTCCGCGAAGCTGGGCGCCTGGGCGGCGGTCATATCGGTTCGCAGCAACCCAGGTGCCACCGCGTTCACGCGGATGCCTCGCGGCCCGAGCTCGTGGGCCAAACTCCGCACCGCCCCCTCAATGCCCGACTTGGCCGCAGAGTAGGCGACTTTGCCCGGCAGACCGCGTCGGGCGAGGTTCGACGAGAGAAACACGAGCGCTGCGCCGGCGCCGATCCGGTCCGCGGCGAGCAAAGCGCGACACAGACTCAACGGCGCGCACAGGTCGACCGTCAGTTGGTGCTCGATCGGGTCGACCCCATCGATGCTGGCCGCTTCGAAGGGAGCAGGAACGGCGACCCCGGCGTTGAACACGGCCCCGGACAGCTGCGACGGGAGCTCATCGGCAAACGCGGAGAACGATTGCGCCTGCAGGTCGAGCAGACGCGGCGTGAATCGGTCACCCAGCTCGCGTTGCAGCGCCTCGGCAAGCGCGCGACTCTGGCGGTAGGTCCCACACACCGCGTTCCCGGCGCCGGCCAGGGTGCGAACGACTGCGGCCCCGACCCCGCGGGTGGCTCCCGTCACGAGAATCACGACGTGCGCTCCGATTCCGCGGCTGGCTGAAGCAGCACCTCGATCTCGTCCGCCCGGTCAAACGCAGGCACGTCGCAGCAAAACAGCACAGCAGGCCCGTCGCCCACGTTGCGATAGCTGTGTACCTGGCCGTGGCGCCACACGATCGGCTCGAATCCGTGCAACCGCCGGCCATCGCGTTCGAGCGCGCCGGCAATCAGCCACTCGAGTTCTCGCATCACTTCGTGGCGATGGGCCGGAATCTCGCGGCCTTGGGCCACATGCAGGAGGTACAACCCGGCCTCGCAGTTCTCGAGCAAAATCTCCGCCCGGCCGAACGCAGTTTGCTCTTGGCGACGCGGGTAGCGGCTGCGATCTCGCGTCACGCCCACGCTGGCCGCCCGGGCCCGACCCTGGAGTGCACGCGGCTTGCAGATCTCGAGCTGCACTTGCGACACGCTGGCGTGGACCCCGAGGATCATCGCGGAGATCTCCTCGGCCGCCATCTCGAGCAATCGATAACGACGGAACCGCAGCAAGGCCGCGATCTCGTCCGCGAGGCGATCGTAGTCGCACGTGGTGGTGATCCGCCCATGGGTGGCCGCCTGGGTCAAATCAAGCTCCACCTTCACCTCGAGCTCGACCGGCTGCTCACGGCGGCGCTCCTCCGGCAAGATGCCGACGATACAATCCACCAGTAGACCCCTGAGCCGGATAAAGTCGCTCGACATGCCGTGCGGTCGAGTGTAGCGAACGACGGCGCCGGTCCCCAAGCGTGCGTCCCTCGCCATCGGCCCAGGCGGCGAATCGAGCTCCCGGCTCGAAGGCTCCCGCATTCGCGGTATCGCTGCGCGAGCCTGGGTGGCGAGGTGGCAACCCTGCTATACCTGCGCGCCGTGTCGACCGTCGCTTCCGCCGCCGTCCCGCCCCTCCGTAGCCAACCGGTTCTCGCGATCTCTCTCGTCTGGCGCCCGGGCCACGACATCTCCGCGGCATCGCGGGCGGACTTGTTCGATCTAGGCGTGCGCTGGTCGGCGATCGATGGCTCGGGGGCCTGCGGCTTGGTCCCCCTCGACGCGGAGCCAGATGCGACCGACGTGCTCGACTCCCTGGGTCAAGCGCTCACCAAGCACGACGACGATCTCGCCGAACTGCGCGCCGACTTTTGCACAGCGATCGTATGCCGCCTGGACAACGAAACGACGGGCGATGCCGCCACCATCGTGCAAGCGGTCACGCGGGCGGGCGTCGGCGTCGAGCAGATCCATCACGCCGCGAGTGAACTCACCTTGGTTGTCGCCGACCGCGACCGCGAACGCGCCATGAGCCTCGCGCTGCCCACCACGGCGGCGGACGGCTCGCCCGCTTAGCATCACGCCCCGCCTCGTCGCGGTTCGCCGGGCCAACTCAGCCGCCGCGACCATCCCGGACGCGGGAGCCGTCACGTGCAGCCGTGCCACGTCATCGGGAAACGGTCCCCGGCGCGCTGCCCGTGCCGCCTCGTCGGGAATCGGGCGGGTCTACTCATGCACCACAACCGTGGTGCCCGGAGCGCTATCCGTGGCGTGCACGCCGTGCCATCCGTCGGGAAGCGAGGGATACGTCCACTGAAACAACCACCGCGCGTCGGATGGGCCGAGATTGACGCACCCGTGACTGCGTACGTACCCGAAGCTACGATGCCAAAACGCGCCGTGGAGGGCGTAGCTCCCATCGAAGTACATCACCCAGGGGACGTCCTGAATCGCGTAGTTGCCATCCGTGGCCGTGGTGCCGTCCATGTTCGACGTGACCTGCTTGCTGTAGATCCGCCAGCGCCCCACGGGCGTCTCGAAGGGCTCTTCTTCGGTCCCCTTCTTTCCGGTCGACACGAGCGTGACGTAGACCGGCCGGTCGCCCTCGTAGGCCACCAACACCTGCGAAGACAGATCGACATCGATCCAACGCTCCCAGGGCTCGAGGCCTTTGGGTAACGGACGAACCTGCGGCATGGCCAGCCGAGCGGCGTCGACAAGCTGCCCGTCCGTGGTCGCCATGTAGTTTTTGCCGTTGACCTCCACCGCTTCCGTCAAATCGACGAACTCCCGGCGCTCGAGCTGCCCCCGCTTACGAAGCTTTCCGGCCTCGTCGAGTTCGAACAAGGCCGCCGTCTTTTTGATGACGTAGCCCACCGGCAGCGTTCGTGTTTCGTCGAGTTCGCGGCCCGCGAAATCTTTCGCCTCGTACTTGAACGTGTGGGCCTTGGGTACGTAGGCCCCTCGAGCCGTGCGCCAGTAGGCCCGAGGCCCGTCCTTTTCCACGCCGACCACGGCGACGAAGTAGCCGCGCTCGAGCCAGGGGTGGTCGGGGCTCAGGGGCAACTTCATCGGCTCGACCTCGGCGGCATCGGTGGCGGCTCCGTCGGCGCTCACCGTTTCCGAACCGAGCTCAGACCCACCGGCCGACGCGGGCGGGCTCGCCTCCGGCGACGCGACCGGAGACGATACGCTCGGCAAGGGCAGCGACCCCGCACGTAGCGCCAACAGCTCCGTAGCCGACACCGGGTTGGCGCCCCGCTCTTCGAGCGTGCGCGTCAGCTCCCGATGCTCACGTTGCCGCTGCATCTCGGCGAACTCATCGGGGCGGGGGATCCGCCACCACATCGGCGTGTTCCACTTGCGGACGAACGCCCAATCGTAGGGATAGGTCTCGTCCAGACGGGGCGGCGGCGGGGACTGTTTCATGTACGGCGGTCGCTCGGCGTCGACCACCAGACCTTTGCTCGCACAGGCAAACCCGCCTTGCGGCAAGCCGTGCCACCCCTTGCGGCAACTTGCGCCCTCGACTTTGGCGGTCACCCGCATGCGCTGACCCAAGCGCAGAAACCCGACCTTCTTGGCCTCCATGTCCGGAAGCTCGTACACGGCGACAACCTCGTAGCCGGCCAGGGCGTGATGAGTCAGCTCGTCGGCCGACGGTGCAGCGCGCGGGAACTTGAGCACGCCGTAGTCCGCCGGCGGCACGGGCTCGGTGGGTTCGTCGGGCTCCACCGCGAGCTCGCCGGACGAGCCCCCCCCCGTCGCCGGTGGGTCCGGGACGAGGGCTGTCGCTTCCGGGCGTGCAGCGACGGACGATGGTTCGACCCCCGTCTCGAGCTCCGGTTCCGGCTTCGCCGAGGTCTGAGGCTCGGACTCGCAACCACCCTCGATGACGAGCAGCAAGACGGCCAACACCCGGACGAAGCGCGACATGGGAGGCTCCGACATAGCGCAGGTAGGCCAGGGGCGAAAGCTCGCCACTCGCGGGCGGGTGCATCGAGCTCGCACTCGACGACCCCGCAACTAGTCGGTCGGGGCGCCGATGGACGCGGAGACAGCGCTCGGCGCAGCCGCCCGCCGAGTCCCGGAAAACCACGCCGCCATGCTGGCCGCCTCGCCGGCGGCCTCGAATCGAGCCGCCGCGTCGGCCATTTCCTCGACCGCCTTGCCGTCTCGGTCCAGCAGCAACAGCACGGGATAGTTGTCGAGGCGTGGATAGTACCGGCTGCGCAGCTCGAACACCTCGTCCATCCGAGTCTTGGCCTCCCAGTCTTCTTCGACGAACTGAAGCACCCGCACATCGTCGATGGTGCCCGCCGGATGGAAGTTGCCAAACTCGAGCTCGAGCCGCTTGCATGCATCGCACCAGTCGGCCGAAAAGAACAACGCGAGCCGTTTCCCGTCGCCGCGCGCGGCCGACGACATGCGTTCGAACATCGCATCGAGCGGCGCATCTTGAGGACGTATCCGGCGGATGTCATAGCCGACCAACGCCGGGCCCGAAGCGACCGCGACGGCCTCGGCTGCACCCGCGTTGTGGCGCTTGACCCCCGAAGCTTCGGGGTTGCATGCCGACAAGTTGGCCACCGTTGCGGAAATCGCCAACGCCCAGCGTTTGAAGTGCCTCATGAAATCGTCAACTCTCCGGCCAGATCCTCGCCGACCAAACGTGAAACGTGTTCGATGTCGTCGTACTTCGCAAGCAGGCAGTAAAGCTTCGTCAGCGCCGCCTCAGGGGTCATGTCGGCCCCGCTGCGCACACCGACCCGAGCCAATGCCGCACCGGTGGCATAAGTTTCCGGTTGAACGAATCCCCCGTGACATTGTGAGCAGTTGACGACCACGAGCTGCCGCTCAAAAATCGCGCGTTCGAGTACCGCCAAAAAAGCACCGTCACGCACCGGGGCATTGCCAACCCCGTACGTCTCGAGCACCAAACCGTCTGGCGTGGGTTCGAGGAGATGTTCGAGCAGCTCGGCGCCCAGCCCCGGAAACAGCCGCAAGGAGACGACTTTGGGATCGCGGGGCAGGTTGATCGGTCGGAGTCGGCCGCTGCCGGGCGGTCGAATCGTCCGGCGATTTTGTACGATCCGAGCGCCCACCGACGCCAGCGGCTCGAGGTTGCCGCTGTCGAACGCGACGAAATCCTGATTGTGGACTTTCTGAGCCCGGTTGCCTCGCAGCACCCGACGGCCGAAGCAAATGCTCACCTCCGGGATGTCCAAACTGCCGGCGACGATCAAGCTGGTCAGCAGGTGCTCGCGGCCGTCGGACCGCGGATGCACCACGCTAAGCTGCGCGCCGGTCAGCACCACCGGCTTACTCAGACCGTCCAGCAGGAAGCTCAGCGCGGAAGCGGAGTACGCCATCGTGTCTGTCCCGTGCACCACTACAAACCCAGCGTATTCGTCGTATCGCTCGATGATAGCCTCGGCGATGCGCAACCAATCTTGGGGGCCGAGATCGGCCGAGTCGAGCAGCGGCGGCAGCTCGACGAACTCAAACTCCGGCAACTCCGGCGAACGGAGCTCCGTCAGCCCGCGCAGGTACTCCCCCAGGAAACCGGGCTGCGGCGCGAAGTGTCCCGACTCCGTGAGCGTCATCCCAATCGTGCCTCCGACGTGAATCACGCAGACCTTGACCGCAGCTGGGGGCATGTGACGCGAGGGTAAACTACCCGTGGGGAGCCGGGGAGCCGCGGAGCTCAATCGACCGGCGTACCGCCTGCGGTCGGTCGCACAACCGAGGGTGTAGACCCGATCGACCGCTGGCACCGCCAAGACCCTCGGCTCCCATACGGTGCCCGCCAACCTGGCCATTCGGCTCGTCGGGCTGCATTCAACGGGCCGCGATGGAGCTGGCGCAGCCGTCGCCGAAGTTCTTCACGTAGCTGCTATGACGATCGCGTCGAAACGTGACTCGCCAGCCGAACCCACGCCAGCCGCGCTGGACAAGCCGCAATCACGTCGTTGTCGGATCGCTGGCACGCCTGATAAGTTCCCGGTCCCCTCATGTTGGTGTCCCAAAAACCGTTAGCTCTTACTTGTTTTGCTGGATTGGGCGTGGTGACGGCTGGTGGCGGGTGTGGATTGCTCGACGACACGCTGGACGTTGCGGGGAGCGGGCGCGTCGAGGTGTTTGCGCTGCACCACGGCACCCCCGACGACGGAGAGTTCCCCATCCTCGCGCCGCACGACGAAGCCGACTGGCGGGTTTTCGAAAACGACCGCGGGCAAGAGATCCGTTTCGCCGACGGCTTCCGCAGTTTCCAGGGGGTCGATCTCATCGGGTGCGACGGCTCTTCGCACCCGCTCGAGCTGCAGTACGGCCGAGCGCGCTTTGAATCGTTTTGCGACACTCACGACCTCCTGAGCACGACCCTCGGTTGGGCGAACGTCCCCGCGGGCGACTACTGCAACATCGATATTCACTACGGTCCCTACCAGTTTCCCCCGCCGGGGGGCAGCAGCAAGGAGCCCCGCCCCGACGTCCCAGACATGGACGGCATGACGGCGATGGTACGCATCACCGAAGAGGACGAAGGCAACCAGATCGAGTGGGCGGACGACTTCGAGATGACGGTCACCCGCAGTCTCGAAGAGATCGAGAACGGTTCGCCTCTCGGCGTGCGGACCGGGGACACCAACGCAAACCGTCTGGCGGTGACCATCACGTACGATCGCCTTCTCGACGGCGTCGACCTGACCAAGTCCAATGCCGACGTCGAAGACGCGGTCAAAGACGGCCTTCGGGAGTACACGGGTGTGATGTGGAACACGTCCCTCGAGGACCCGGAGGCGATCTTCTACGACGAGTAGGTCTCGGCCGGCTTGGCCGTCGACAATGCGGCCCGGCGCTTGAAGCCGGGCTGAGCATCCCCGGTTCGTGCCACGGGACCAGGCCGCACGGGCTAGGCCACCGTGGCGTTCCGACGAGCCCGGCGTGAACGTCGAGCCCACCCCGCGAGGCCCACGATCGCAAGCAACATCGGCACGGGTGCGCCGTCCGAATGCGCCACCGTGCATCCCTTACTCGAAGGAGCCACCGGCGGCGGCTCCACCGGCGCGGGACTGGCCTCGGCATCGGTGTCGTCGGCGCCGAGTCCATCCAACTCATCCTGAGCGGCCTCCGACTCTTCGGCGGCCGCTTCGGCCTCGGATTGCTCCTCCGGCTCGGGCTTGCGACCGGTGTCGATGAGTTTGAGCGTGCCTTTGGCGAGCGTCACGTCTTTGCCCTTGTCGTCGACCTGAAGCACCACCACCCGATACGTCCGCCCCTTGTTGAAACCCACGGCTCCGTCGAGCTCGAGGTCCATCGTGAAGTACTTGTTGCCATCGTAGACCGCCTCCTCGTAGCGCTGGACGATGTACTCTTTCCCCTCGACCTTTTGGTAAAACTCCACGTACACGGGGCCTTCCGCACCACGGTCGACGCGAGCCCACAGCTGCGTTTCCCACAAGTCCTCGCCCGGCGTGCGGTCGACCGCGTCGACCACCGCTTTTTTGCCCTCGGCTGTGAGCGCGCCGGCGTCATCCACCGCTAGCGACGCAGGACCTTGCCCGAACTTGACCTCGCCTGCGATCGCCATGGTGGGGGCCACCGCGAACAGCAGGAATGCAAATAGTCGCGCGAGCCGTTGCACGGCTTGCACGCCGAAGGGGAAACACCGCGGGTTGAACTGAAGCACCGGCGGACTATAGCGACAGCTCCCGCCACGGGATCAAGCGGTCCCGATGACACGCTCGCGCGTCATGCACCGAGTACGCGTTTCGATGCGGCGCTAGACCTCGACCAAGATCTCGTCTAGCGGCTTGCGGTCGAAGTCTGGCACCACGCAATCGGCCGATGGGTACCCCACCGGCAGGAGCAAAAACGCTCGCTCATTCGTGGGGCGGCGCAAGATCTTCGCGAGGAAATTCATCGGGCTCGGCGTGTGCGTCAACGTGGCGAGCCCGGCATGGTGCAGCGCCGCGATCAACATCCCCGCCGCCAATCCGACGCTTTCTTGAACGTAGTAGTTCTTGGAGCGGTTCCCGTCCTCGTCGACACCGTAGTCGACGCGGAACACGACGACGATGGCCGGCACGGTCTCTAGAAACGGCTTTTGCCAGTCCGTACCGATGGGTCGCAGCGCTTCCCGCCACTCCTCGCTCATGCGGTGAGCGTAGGTCTCGCGTTCCTCAGCCTCGGCGGCCAGGCGAATCTCTCGCTTGATCTGTGGATCGGTGACCAAGACGAAACGCCACGGCTGCTTGTGAGCCCCACTGGGCGCCTGGCCGGCGACGTGAACCGCCCGCCGAACGACATCCAGGGGAATGGGCTCGTCGGAGAAGAACCGCACGCTGCGGCGGCGCTCGAGATCCGCAAACATCGCGTCTGCGCGTTGGCGCATCTCTTCTTCGGGGTACCGCTGAAACTGCAAGGGCACCATGGGGGCGTGCGCCGGCTCGTCGGCGCTAGGGGGCGTGGGTGGATCCGGATCGGCCACGAAGTCGTCTCGCTGCACTTGGCGACGATAGCCGCCACCCCCGACCACCGGGAGTGAGCATCCGTTCGTCGCGAACGTGGGAGCCGGGAACATAGCAAACGGCACCGGCGCGCCCGCCGTGGCCGGCGCTGGACGTCGTCGACCCAACGGAACCGTTCGACGCGCCCCGCGGAGGGCCGGCGTGTTTGGGCCGGAGGCCGACCGCTTCGGGCAGCGCAACCGTGCGACGCGCCGCGACGGCGACGCGGCGCTCGGCGGATCGCTAAGACGAGCCGTCCTCACCGAGAAGTCGTAGGATCTCCTCGTCCAGCTGATGCTGATGCGCGGCGGCAAACTTGCCCACGACGATCTCTCGCCGCGCGGTGTTGTCGAACTTGGTGCCTGCCGAGACGCCCGCTCCGCCGATCCCCCCCACCCGACGCCGGCCCGCGCGCCGGGGGCCGCGCGCGACGTCGTTCGCTGGCGGCGGCGGAGCGACATCGCGCGGCGAGGACGGATGCTGCAACGACGGATCAACCGCGCTCCCCCCTTGCACGACGCGCAACGGGGGACCCTTCGGGGTTGGCGCTTGAGGTGGCGGCGGTGGGCCCTTCGCGGCCCGTTTGCGCTTGGCCTTGGCGAAGCGGGGGGGCACCGCCGGCGGCTGCGAGCGAGAGGTTGATTCGCGGCCCTCAACGCCCTCGTGGGACGGCACCGCCGGCGGCTGCGAGCGAGAGCTCGACTCGCGGTCCTCGCGGCCCTCGTGCGGCTCGGCTTCATCGGACG
>QKPP01000149.1:29429-35241 GCA_006508105.1 Myxococcales bacterium FL481
GCTTCATCGGACGGCTCGGCTTCCTCGGACGACTCGGCTTCGTCGGGCGACTCGGCCTCGTCGGACGCCTCGGCTTCGTCGGGCGACTCGGCCTCGTCGGACGACTCGGCTTCCTCGGACGACTCGGCTTCGTCGGACGACTCGGCTTCGTCGGACGACTCCGTTTCGTCGAGACGCCGAACCGCTTCGCCGCGGAGCCGCTCATCCACGATCGTGCTCTCACCCTCACGGCTCGTCGAAGCGGGTTTCGGCGCCAATGCCGAAACCTCGGCGACACCGTCGAGACCGGCTGACTGACGCTCGACGGACCCGGTCGTCTCCGCCGCGCCGGACCGAGCGGCATCGGTCTGTGGTTCTGGCACCGGGTGGGCCCCGATGTACGACACGATCTTGTCGTCGAAGGCGCCCTTTCGCAGCTCGCGAATCATCGACTTGTGCGTCTCTTGCATGAGCTCGATGACGTACGCGTCGAGCTCACCGTCGTTCGCGGCGGGGTCGTACTCGACTTTCTTGCTGCCGATGATCGTGCCGTCGAAGAAGATGTGCGTAAATATGTGGGCTTTTTGGGCCCCCGAATCCTCGGTTTGTACGTGATACAGCCGCCCGCGATGCGGGATGTTGTGGTTGTATCCGAGCTGCGGAGACGGCGGCATCGTTCCCCGGAGCGTAGCACGTGCAATCTGGGGGCCACAGCGGATGGGCGGCCGTGGATTGGACGAGCCTTGGGGATCGACCAAGATTTACCCGCGACCGCCGGTGACCGTTCGAGGTTGGTCCGGTACCCGGCCTCGTCTCTCTCGCGACGCCTCGCCGCGCCAACTCGCTGACGAATCACCGGCCAGAGAACCCATCTCGGCGCCACCGACCACGAGACAATCCGCTCGCAGCGCGCTCGCACACACGACCACGAGGCCGTGTACTATCCCGCCCCCCCGAGTCCATGACTGCCCGCTCCCTTCCGCTGCCAAGCCTGGCCGAGCAACTCCTCGTCCCTGCCATCGAGGTCGGTCGTCGCGGCATCGCGCCGACTCCATCGCTGCTGCAAACGGTGCGAGGGCATGCGCCGATGATCCGCGAACTAGACCCCGCCCGTCTGTACCAGCAGCTCGAGGCCGCGATCTGTGGACACTACCCCCACCTCGCGCTGCAGTGGATCCGCGACGCGGGTCTGCTCGTCGAGATCCTACCCGAGCTCGACGCCACGGTCGCGTTTTCCCAAGAGGGCGGCCGCCGGCACAAGGACGTGTGGGAACACACCAAGACAGTGGTCCAGCAAGCCGTTCCGCGTCCCGTTGTTCGCTGGAGTGCGATGCTCCACGACATCGGCAAAGTTCCCACACGACGCTTCACCTCCTCGGGGAAGGTCACGTTCCTCGGACACGCCGAAGTCGGCGCCCGGATGTTCCGACGGTCGGTGGCGAAACGCATCGCGTTCCCGAAACCGATCGCCAAACGCATCGAGTTGCTCATCTTGCACCACCTGCGCGGAGGCCAGTACGACGGCTCTTGGACCGACAGCGCCGTGCGCCGTTTTGGCCGCGACATGGCACCGTTCCTGGACGAGTTGCTGTTGCTGTCTCGGGCGGACATCACCAGCCGACGTCCCGGCAAACGCAAACAGTGCCTGCGTAACATCTCGGAGCTTGCTGCTCGGATTCGCGAGCTGTCGCGCGAGGACACCAAGGTCAAGCCGTTGCCCGCGGGCCTGGGTCATGCACTGATGCAAGCGTTCCAACTGCCGCCGGGCAAACACCTTGCCGACGTGCGAGAGCGGTTGTCCCAGGCCTACGAGGCCGGCGACCTCGAGCCGGGGCGCGACTTCGACTACTACGTCGACTTCGTGCGCCGGCACGACCTACTGGCCGGCATCGAAGTCCGCACTCCCCGAACCTCGCGCGGGGCCTAGGCCCAGCTCGAGTTCGTCTTGAACCGAGGCCCGAGCCACGCACGGGCCCGCGTTGAGCCGGGGCACCCGCACCGGTCCCCCGGATCCGGTCGGGTCGAGCGCGGTTTGTTCGACCCACTCGCGTGCTTCCCCGCGACACGTCGCCGCAAGGCCCGCTCGGTCCGCGCCTTCGGTAAGCCGGCTAGCGGGTGCCGGTTCGACCCGCGGTGGAGCCCTCATCGAGGGGGAGGTCGAGCTCGAGTCCCGACGCGGCGCCCAATCCGTCGTTCGCGGCGGGTTGGGAGAGTCGTGCGGGGACAGGCGGTGGGGGGGCCGGCACGCCGTCCCACCGCAGCGTCGGGCGCCGCGTTCTCGTCGCCACCGACGACTCGCCGAGGTCGCCACGCGTGAGCGCCGAGTCGTCCCGCGCCGAAGCGGGATCCCAACCCAGCAGCGAGTGGCGACCCGAGAACGCGCCGGCTTGGGGCGCGCTCTCAATCCGGATCTCGTGAGCGAGCAAACGCGTCAATGCCCACTGCACTGCGGCGACAATCGCTCCGACCACGCCCACCTCGATCGCAACGGACCACGGCGTCGCATCGCCGGATCCGACCGGGCTGCCGTGGGCAGCCAACGCCCACCACACCACGCCCATCGCGACCGGGAGCAACACGCCCACCGTCACCACCGTGCGATTCCCGGCCCCGCGGTAGTCGCCGCGACGATCCGCCGAGAAGACCGCCAAAAGGAACGCCACCACGGCTACGAGCACCCATCCCAAGACCGTGCCCCACCGCCATTGGCGGCGGGGAAACGGCGCGATGGGGGCGGCTAGGCCCTCGAGGCTTTGCACCATCCCGTCGAACTGCGGGGCGTACAAGCTGTCATCGGCGGCTTTGTAGGCCATCAGCAACAAGGCCGAGCGAGACGCGGCGGGCATCAATGCGACGCGGTAGTGGACCTCCCCCGCAACGTAGTCAGCGACAAACCCCGAGAGTGATCCGACAACGACGAAGCTCGTCTGCTGCGGCGGGTCGTCGTGGTCGATCATCTTCGCCATCAACGGCTGCAAATGAGCGAGGGCCGCCTCTGGGCGTTGAAGCTGCTCGGGGTCCAACGGGGAGTTGCCGACGAGCAATGCGGCCGTCTCGATGAAATCGTCGCGGTCCTCGGTAGCCAACAGCGAGACAAGCTCGAGATTGCTACGCTCGGACCACTGATTGGCGCGGACCAAGGCGGCCGGATCTGCGTGCGCCGTGGCCACCCAGCCGGCGGGCGGCGGTAGATCGGGCTCGGCCGCACTGGCGACCACGGAAAGCAAACCTCCGATCGTCAGCACGAGCAGGGCGAACCCAAGGCGGGCGACCAGCACATGCACCCCTCCACTGTGCGCGATCTTGGCGCCCGCGACCATGCCAGACCCGCGGTCCCCGGGTGGCTCGGGTCGATCCGGGCCGAACCCGTGGACGTCCGGCCCAGGACCGCCGCAACGCCGCTGGTCCAGCTCCGCCTCGAAGCCCCGACGAAGCGTTCGGCCGCGCGCGAGTCTCACGACGGACGCCCCCGCCCGGCAAGTTGGGCACCGATCGTGACGATGCGCGCGCGGTCACTCGCGAGGGGAAGGCCGCGAACGGGAGAGCGGCCCCGTGCGGAAGCACGGCCACCAACGAACGCCCCCTCGCCGGAGTCTAGTTCCGTGTACCGCCGGGTGGAGCGGACAAGACGACGGCGCGCGGCTCAAACGCGACGACGCAACACCACGGCCGACACGTTGTCCGGTCCGCCCGCGTTGTTCGCGGCTTCGACCAAGCGACCGATGGCGTCCCGAATGTCTCGCTGTCCCACCAGCGCGGCGATCTCGGCTTCAGGCACCACGTCGCTGAGACCATCGCTGCACAACAAGAGGCTATCCCCAGGCCAAAACTCAATCTCTCGCACGGTGGGATTGTGCTTCTTTTTGCCGTGGCCCAAGCAGGCGCTGATGCGCCCGCGGTAGGGATGAACTGCCGCCTGCTCCGCCGTGAGCAGCCCGTTGTCGACCATCTCCTGCACCATCGTATGGTCGGCGGTCAGCTGTTCGAGCTGTCCCTCGCGCAGACGGTAGGCCCGACTATCGCCACAATGGGCGACGTAAAGCCGCTCGTCGATCCCCAGCACGGCGACCGCGGTACACCCCATTCCCTCCGCGTCGGGGTTGATCTCGGCTTGCGCGTCGATCTGATCGCTGGCCCGAACGAAGGCGCGATCTAGAAGCGTGGACACCTCGACGTCGTGGATGTGCTCCGCGATCTCGAGCGAGACCAACTCGACCGCCAACGCAGATGCCACCTCGCCGGAATTGTGCCCGCCCATGCCGTCGCACACGATGCCGAAGTAGTAGCCGCGATCGGGCGCGTCAGTGATGCCGATCGCGTCCTCGTTGAGCTCACGGTTGCGCCCGGGATCGCAAGCGCCCGCCATCTGTACTTCGAGAACCCCGGGACGATGCGCGCGCTTGAACAGCTTATACATGGGCCGTTTGCCCGAATACGACCGCTCCACAGCGGGTAGCGGGCGACGAGAAGAAGGAGTGGAGCCGAGGGGGATCGAACCCCTGACCTGTGCATTGCGAACGCACCGCTCTCCCAGCTGAGCTACGGCCCCTCTTGCGCCGGCGCAACGTAGCGGAAGTGCCCCTCGCCCGCAAGAACCCGCGCTCCTCGCAAAGCGACCTAACGTGGATGCCGTCGCGGCGTCGGTTCGCGCCCCGTCGCCCCATAAAAGCGATGGTCGACGGTCCCAACGGCGCGGCCGCACCAGGATGGGCACGATCACCGGTCGTGCGAGCGTCGCGCAAAACGCCAGCCCGCCGCACCGAAGAGCAAGACCAATCCGAGCAACGGAATCAATACGTGATCGTCGGCTCGGATGCTGGCGCGCAGCCAGACGCTCGGGTTGGGGCCAGCCACCAACCCATGGTAGCGAATCTCACATGACGGTGAGGACCACCCCAGGCTTGCCAGCGACGAGCCGTGGACGGTCGGGCCGGCCTCCCGGTAGATTTCGCTCAGCATCTGAAGAGGGCCGGCACCGTACCCCGCCGAGCGTACGTTGACCACATGCCGGCCAAGATCCGCGTCGATCGACTGCTCGTAGAGCGGGGCTTGTGCTCGAGCCGGACGCGAGCCCAGGCCCTCATCATGGCTGGCGAGGTCCTCGTCGAGGATCGGCCGGTGGAGAAGCCGGGCACGAGCGTGCCTGCGGACGCGCCCGTGCGGCTGCGGGGAACCGACCATGGCTATGTCTCGCGCGGCGGACTCAAACTCGCCGGCGCCTTGTCCCGCCTCGGCGCGAGCGTCCGCGGCCACGTGGTGCTCGACATCGGCGCCTCCACAGGAGGCTTCACCGACTGCGCTTTGCAGCACGGCGCGGTGAAAGTGTTCGCGGTCGATGTTGGGTATGGACAGCTGGCTTGGAAGTTGAGCTCAGATCCGCGCGTGGTCGTGCTGGATCGCCAAAACATCCGCACGCTGTCCCCAACTCAGCTCGGCGAACCAATCGACACCGCCGTGGTCGACTGCTCGTTCATCTCGCTCGCCAAGGTGCTACCCCACGTCCCGGCCCTGCTCAAAACAGACGGACAGGTTATCGCCTTGGTCAAGCCGCAGTTCGAAGTTGGCCGGGAGCACATCGGCAAAGGCGGCATCGTGCGTGACGAAGGCCAGCGGGAACGTGCCGTGTTGTTCGTCAGTCAGACCGCAAAAAATCTGGGTTTCGACCGGCTCGGCCGCTGCGAGTCTCCGATCCAAGGCCGCGAGGGCAACATCGAGTTCTTTGTTTGGCTACAACTTGGGTCAACGCATACCGCCTAACCCGCATGGGCTGCGAACCCGCGTCGTTGCGAACCCGCATCGTTGCGAACCCGCATCGTTGCGAACCCGCATGGGC
>QKPP01000307.1:0-6130 GCA_006508105.1 Myxococcales bacterium FL481
ACGATGACGATGACGATGACGATGACGATGACGATGACGATGACGATGATGATGACGATGACGATGACGATGACGATGACGATGACGACGATGACGACAGCACCGAGGACGGCGACACCGCGGACACGGGTGACGGCACTGGGGAGACGGGGGAGGACGACGGGAGCACTGGCAATGGTGGGATTTGGGGTGGTGGGTCCTGCCAGGATGACGTCGTGTCATCCGGAGTCGAGCCCGGCCAGGTCGTGCACGACTTGGTCGCACCGGACCAAAACGGCGACAGTTTTCGGCTCTACAGCCAGTGCCACCGTGGCGTTGCGATCGAGATCGCCGCTGATTGGTGAGACACGTGCGTTGAAGCTGCGCCTCAGGGTGAGGCCAAGTATGTTCAGTACAAAGATCGCGAGTTCATCCTCGTGACGCTGCTCGATTCTGGCACGCCGCAGGCATGGGCAACGTCGCATGAGCTGACGCATCCGGTGGTGGAAGTCGACCAAGAGACGGCCCGAAGCTACTGGAAACTGTTCCTCGGCTACCCGTCTGTCGTGACCTTGCATCCCGGCCTGGTGGTGGAACGGTCCGGTTCGGGCTACTGGCTCGATGACGAGCAAGTCGAACTGGTGTTGCCCTAGCGCGATCGCTTCGCCTTTGTCCGGTGGCGGTTCGCCGTCTACCCCGTGCTCGATGTCCGCAGCGGTGGCCCGAATCTCCGGGGGTGGGCCAACGCGGACGCTGTTCACTCTTGAGCGCTCGAGAACCCTCCCGTCGTCTGCGCTCTGTGGGTGGTCGCCTGGGTTCGCGTTCGCACGAACGAGGAACCTTCGGTGGCGCCGTGCCAGGCGTCGGCAGTCGCCGCCAGATTGGACGGTCGGCCGGAACCGCCGCGATCGACGGGCACACGAAGCTTTTGCGGCGGCGCGTCAACGGGTGGGTGCTAACGAGAGGGCGTGCCGCCGACCATGCGCAGCCGATGGAAGCTCGCCGCCGGACTCCTGGCCCTTGTGGGGTGCGCGTCCGAACCCCCGCCGCGGCGTCCGCCAGCGACGGTGGAATCGCGTCACGAATCGCCGAAGACGGAGCGGCTGCAGCAGATTTTGCGCCAGGCCGTGATCCGGCACGACGTTCCTGGGGTGCAGGTGGCGATTCGGACCGCGGAGGGCCAATGGTGGCGCGCGGCCGCCGGTTTCGCGGATCGCGACCGCCGTCGCCCACTCGCCGTCGACGACACCTTCCAGATCGGTAGCGCCACTAAATTGATGACGGCCGTCATGGTGCTGCGAGCCGTCGAGCGAGGCCAGCTCGAACTCGACGATCTCCTGTCGCGCTGGTACCCAGCGTTCCCGAGGGCCGACCAGATCACCGTGCGCCATCTGCTTGGCCACCGCAGTGGTCTCGGCGAGGTCTTGCGCCGCCCAGGGGTTTTGCTCAAGTCCGCGACGGCCCCGCACAAAGTGTGGGACCAAGAGGCGGTGATCCGCAAAATGGCGCGTCGTCGCCTTGAGTTCGCGCCCGGCAGTCGGTTCGGGTATTCAAATACCAACTATGTCGTCTTGGGCGGGATCCTCCGCAAGGTCACGGGAAAACCTAGCGAGGTATTGTTCCGCGACGAGTTGTTCGTCCCGTTGGGTATGCTCGCGACGTGGCTCCCGCCCGGTCCGAGCCCCGTCGACCGGCCCCACGTCGAAGGCATCGACCACTTCATGCCGGCGGGCCCGCATTGGATCGAGCCCGGACGCACGAACTGGACGACCCTTGCCTACACCGCGGGTGGCGTCATCTCTCGCGCCGAGGATCTGTTGCGTTTCTACCAGGCTCTGTTCGATGGAGACCTGCTGTCCGAGGCGAGCCGACGCGAGCTGATGCGCTTCCGGGCGTCGGATCAGTTCCCTGAGACCGAGATGACGGGCTACGGTCTCGGACTCAGCGAGTACAAATTTGGTCCTTACCGCGCCCTTGGTCATCGTGGGGGCATCATGGGGTACGACACCACCCCGCTGTACTGCCCGGACGCTCGCGCCTACGTCGTCGTCTTGTCCAATCACTCCAAGGGGGACAGCAAGTTTGGTGGTGCCGTGTTCGAGGCTGTGATGGACCTGCTATGAGGCCACCCGAATCCCGATCGGCCGGATCGTGTCCGTGGACCGCACGCGACTGCGAGCGCTGATCGATCAGGAGCAGACCGACTTGTACCGGGCCAAAGCGTTCACCCAGCGCTGCAGCGCGCGCAAGCGATGGGTCATCACGGCCGGGTCACGAAGGGTATGCGCCAGCAGTGGGGCGCCTTGCGCGTTACCGAGTCGTTCGGTGGCAAGGGCTTTGGCCGGCCGATTGTGCCCCGTCTCGCAAAACTGTGGTGCAGCCAATCGAGTTGAACCCGCAGCAGGTCGGCCGCGGGCTGGGCCAGCGCGTCGTCGGTTTTCTCGAGCTCCGCAGCCAGCGACGAGTAGGGGCAGCCAGGGACCGAGACGACTTCGCGTTGCACGAGCGAGGACTCCAAGTACGCCAAGACCGCGGCCTGGGCATCGCGCTGGTGGTCTGCCTGGCGCATCTGCTCTTGCAGTTCCTTGCAGCGGGCGTCGACGACGGCTTGCGCCAGCGATTCGACCCCAAGCTCAGTGCGCTTCGGGACTTCGCCGTGGCCGTGGTACGCGATCGTGGGCGGGTCGGTCGGCGAGAACTCGACGCCTTCCTCGCCGCCGGGTACTCGGACCGACGCGTCGCCATCTCCGAGTCGTCGTAGGCGTCGCAGCTGATGACGCCAATCTAGGCGGGGTTTCACCCGTCATCGTGCGTTTTCTCCGGCGTCGACCGAGCGAGGCCGTCGCCGGTGGAAATGCCGACACGAAGGCCCCCATCTCCCTAGTTTGGGTCGGCGGAGCGTCCGCCGGGGGCTCATGGTCGGCCGGACGCTCGGGTCGAGCGCGGGCCTCGGAATAAGACTCGTTCGTGGTCGGTAACCCAATCGTCGCGCGGCTGCGTAGAGCTCAATCGGAGCGGTCGCGTTCAGCTTGTGCGACCGAAGGTAAACATGGCTACTGTCGTCATCTCGATCTGTGCTCTCACGTTGTTGGCTTCGGCGCTGGTCGAGCTGCGTCGCATCGCAGACGAGCGGCGCCCTGGCGTTTGGTCGCTCGAGGTCGCTCGTGAGATTCCGTTGTCATCGGTGGCTCAGGGGCACTCGGGTGTCGACCCCCTGACGAGCGGGACCGTCGTTGCCACCAGACCGCCCGCATCGCGCTAGGCGACACGGGCGGTCTGGGTGGCCATGTCTGGCGCTCGGCAGCGTTTGCCTGGCGCCGGGCCGGGGCGTTCATTCGCGACCGTGGCGGGTAGCCGGCGGCGAATCTTGGTTGGTCGCGACCAACGTCGCGTCGGCCCCGGGGGCTTGTCATTCGAACGGAGTGACGAGTGACGCCTGTCCTGCGTTCGAAGGTCTAGGCGGCGGACGACCGCGACGACGAGTCGATCTTCGCTAGCGCGACCTCCAGCTCGTCGAGGCGCATCGGCTTGCTGAGAAAGCCGTTCATGCCGACCTCTTGGCTGCGCAGGCGATCGCTTTCCAACACGCTCGCGGTCAACGCGACAATGCGCTTTCGACCACGTGGGCCCTCGATACGCCGGATAGCCTCGCACGCTTCGAACCCATCCATGACTGGCATCTGCAGATCGAGAAAAATGGCGTCGTACTCTCCGTCGGCGGCGGCCTCCACCGCTTCGGCCCCGTTTTCGACCAGGGTCGGCAGATGCCCCAGTCGCGACAGTTGACGCGAGATGACAAGTCGATTGACCGGATTGTCCTCGGCGACGAGGAGACGCAGCGCGGCCGCCCGGCGCGGGGCGGGTGCGGAACGACTCTCCGGTATTGTCTCGCCGCCCGCCGTCACGGCGGGGCGTCGCAGCGCAAGCGCGAGCCAAAACGTCGATCCGCGACCGGGCTCACTGTCGACACCAACTTCGCCTCCCATCAGCCGGCTCAGCCGTCGACAAAGGGTCAGTCCGAGTCCGGTGCCGCCGTAGTGGCGAGTCGTGGACGCGTCGACTTGCGTGAACGGGTCGAAGATCGCGCGCAAGCGATGAGGGGGAATCCCCGTCCCGGAGTCTTCGACCTCAAAGCGAACGCCCGGATGATGGCGAAACGCAGTCGCCGCCACGCGAAGCTGGATGTGCCCGCGCTCGGTGAACTTCGCGGCATTGCTGACGAAGTTGGCCAGGATCTGGCGAACTCTCGTGGGGTCTCCCAGCAGCTTGTCGGGCACGTCCGCCGCGATGTCTGTCTCTAGCTTCACGCCGGGTCGCAGCGTCACGCGATGGGTCCCGACAATCTCCTCGACTAACTCGCGCGGCGAATAGGGGATGTTCTCGATCTGTGTCCCTCCCGCGTCGATCTTCGAAAGATCCAAGACGTCGCTGACAATCGTCAGTAGCGACTTTGCGGCCGCGCGCGCGTGCCGGATGTACTCCGCTTCCTCTCCCGGGCGGGCGTCTGGGTTGACGAGGTCCAAAAGCCCGATGACGCCGTGCAGTGGCGTGCGAATCTCGTGGCTCATGTTGGCAAGAAACGCACTTTTGGCGGCGTTGGCTTCTCGGGCCCGGTCCAACGCGGCACTAAGTTCATCATGGTAGGTCTGGATCTCCCGGGCGTCTTCTTGGATGAACCGCTCGTACAGCCGCGCCAAGATCCCGGCGAAGAGTACGGCGGCGAGCAGCGCGGTGAGGTTTTCGGGGCTGAGTCGGCCGACGTCGGCGTGCAGCCGGTGTTCGGTGACCACCACGACGACCGTCGCTCCTAAGAAGAACACGCCAGTCCTGGGCCCGCTGAGCAACATGGTGACCATCGGCGCCACGGCCAGCCAGGCGACCTTGCCTTCGACCTGAGGGTTGCCCAAGTGGCCGGTCATGAACAACGCGAACAGCATGTTCGCACCGACGACAAACCCCGGTATCTCGTGCCGACCAGTCCGCCGCACGTAGACGAGCAGCGCCACGAACACCAACTCACTGTGGAGGCCGACGACGGCCGCAGGGTGACCGACGCCCTGACGGACGGCGCCGATCAGCCCAATCGTGCCGACCACGGGCATGAGTGCGAGCACCACGGCCGCCACGAGTCGCACCCGTCGTCGACTCGCCCCGTCCTTCGTTGCCCGCGCGGTCAGCCAGTCTAGGAGGCGCGCTGCGCGGCCGGTTGCACCCAGCCTTGCCACCGGTAGCTATATGGGGTCACCCATCCGCGACCTCCAGTGGCTAGGATGGCTGCGGGTGAGGACCGATCTGTGCCGGCGGGTGAACCGCAGGGCCGTCTCGCGTCGCCAGAACAGTTCGTGCCGATGCTTGCGGTTCGGGACGGTCGGGCTAGCGCACGCGCGCGATGTGGAGAGGGAATGCAAACTCAGCCATCGCTTGCTCGCTCCCCGGCGCGTGCGCGTGCCAGCGCAACGTGAGCGCATGGGAGGTGCTGGCCGCGGCGTCGAAATACACGAAACCGCGCATCTCCGTGCCGGGCAGCAACGTTCCCCACGGCAATGCGGAGCGCGAGACCTCGGTGTCGAGGCCCTCGATGTTCCGCACGTTGCGGTGCTTGCCGGACTCGTACGTACCGCTGTCCGCCTCGGGGCTCTCTGCCGTGGCGAACGCGCCGCCCGCATCGAGCAACGGGTACAAAAACCCTCGCTCGTTGCGCAGCTCGAAATCTCCGGGGGCGAGTCGCACCGGCTGCGGTCCGGCATTCGAGACGAGCACGTGGAGAATGGTCATCTCATCCGCCAGGGCGGACGTGGCGTCCCAGGCCTCGGTGGTGACGACCACGGTGAGACCGCGCGGTTGGTCACGGGCGACGAGGCGATGGGAGCCGTCGGCGGCGACGACGTGACGGGTGCCGCCGCACGCGGTGGTGGCCGCCGCAGTGAGCAGGGCGAGTGCGAAAGGCAGCGACGAGGCGAAGCGCGGACGAGCAGTCATAACCCTCAATGCCGCATCATACATCATCGCCGCCGGCCCGCGCGGCGTCTTCCAGGATACGCCGCACCGCGGCCTGGCTTTGGTAGCTGCGCCGCAACTCGGGGTCGCGTAGATCCTCGAGTCGACGGGCGAGCATGTCCGCGGCCTCGTGCAGGCAGTCCCGGGCCCGTTG
>QKPP01000307.1:6140-35231 GCA_006508105.1 Myxococcales bacterium FL481
GGTCCGCGGCGGCGAGCCACAGCCCCAGTTGATGGATGTAGAGCACGCCGTCCATGGGCACGGCGCCGCGGCGCACGAGTTCGACCGCTTCGGTCCCCCGGGCGATGGCCCGCTCGAGGTCGCCTTGCTTGGCGGCGATACAAGCGGCTACATGCAGGGCACGGCAAGTGAGACCGGCGTCTCCGTCGGCCTCGCTAGCGGCGAGCACGTCGCGGATGATCGGTTCGGCATCTTCGTGGTCCGCGGCGTCGTCGGACGCCACCAGCACCGCTGCAAGGTGAACGTGAGCCCGCTGTTCGAGCGGGCGGTCGTTGCGTGAGCTGGCGATTTGAGCGGCCTCGATCAGCAGCCCGCGGGCGCTGTCGTGGTCTCCCAGCTCGGCCGCGACCGCGCCGAGGTGGATCATCGCTTCGTTGAGCAGATGGGGGTTGCCGAGGGCCTCGTGCAGCTCCAGGGCCTTTCGCAGATAGCGTTCAGCCCGCGTGTACAACCCGATGTGGGTGTACGTGATGCCCAAGTTGGCGAGCTTCGCCCCCGTGCCGACCCGGTCACCGAGATCCCGATCGACGGCGAGGGCCTGTCGAAAACAGTGGACGGCTTCTTGATAGCGGGTGGCATGGCGCGCAGCTTCGCCGAGCAGGGTCAGCATGTCGCCCTCGAGACGCCGGTTGTGGCTTCGCCGAGCCAGTTCCAAACCCTCGGCGAAGGTCGCGTGGGCCTCGTCGTACCGGGCGGTCGCCAACGCGACGCGACCGGCCATGGCGAGCAACCGGACGCGGTGGCGATGGGTGTCCGAGAGGTGAGCGCAATGCACCAGGCCCTGCCGGGCGTACTCCTCGGCCTCCGAAAAGCGGCCGCGGGCCAGGCTGACCTCGCTCTTGAGCTCGGCGATGGTCGGTCGAAATGGGATCGGGTCACGCAGCGAGTCGATGAGTCCTTCCAGTCGCGGGGCCAGACGTTCGGCGCGCTGCGTCCGTCCGCATTCGAGATAAAATCGCAGGAGTCGGATGGCAGCCGTCGCCTCGCGGTGGGGCGGGCCGACTTGCTCGGCGAAGTTGATGAGCTCGCGGATGTCCGCGCCTTGAGCCCGTCGGCGTCCCCACGATCGCAGAATCTGCTCCCTTTCGAGCAGCACGTCGAAGCGACGCGGATCATCGGGCGCCAAGGCCTTCAGCGCTTGCGAGTAGAAATGATAGGCCTCGACATTCCCGGCCACGTCCCGCGCGTCCCGAGCGGCGGCAATCGCCGGATCGATGGCTGCGTCCATACGACCGGCGGACATCAGGTGTTCGGCGATGGGGCCGTCGTCGCGTCCTTTGGTGTAGTCGACCCGGGCGCGTTTGATCTCCGCCGCGCAGCCGTGCACACGCTTCGCAGTGGTCGGGGCAACGCTCGCTTTGGCGACTTCGTGGAGGCTGACCGTGCAAAAACGAATGCGCGGGCCCCCGCTGGGGCTGGCGGCCGGTTCGCGTTCGAGCAGACCGTCGGCAATGAAGTCATCGACGAAGCCGGGCGCGGCATGGCCGGCGATGCTCACGAGTTCCTCGGGACGAAAGCTTCGCCCCAACAGCGCGGCGATCTGCAGCACCTCGCGCGCTTCGGGGCCCAAGGCGTCGAGGCGAGCTTGGAGGACCGCCTCGATACTCGGCGGCAGCTCGATCAGCGCTCGTGCGTCGCGGACCCGCAACAATCGGCCTTGAGCGTCCCACGCGATCACACCGCGGCGCAGCAGTGACGCGAGGACCTCTTCGATGAACATCGGGTTGCCGCCGGTGCGCGGGAGGATGGCGTCCGCCAGCCGGTTGGCTTCTTCGCGGTCGCGAAACCGACGGACGATGAGTTCGCGCCGGGTTTGCTCGTCGAGTTCGCGTAGTCCGATGACCGAGACATCGGCGCGCTGGGTCATGGCGGCCACTCGCCCGCTGGGGCGAGAGGTGAGCACCGTGAAGATCGGCAACGCGAGCTCGGCCTCGGCCCCTTCGTGGAGGATGTCGAGCGATTGCTGATCGACGAAATGCAGGTTCTCGATCACAATCAGCAGTGGCGACCGCTGAGACACCCGCGCGATGAGGCGACGCACGAGTCGGTGGATCCGATCCCGTCGTTCGCGAGGATCGAGCGTGTCTTCGCTGGCATCGGTCGCGTTGAGCGCACTAGCGAGCGCCTGCCCGAGCTTGGTCGCTTCGCGCACGCCGTACCCGTCGAGCTTGTCGATAATCTCGGCGGTGGTGGTGGTGCGGTGGATGTCGAGAAAGCGCCTCAGAAGCTCGACAAACACGCGAAACGGGGTGTTGCGATACCGCCACTGACCGGCGCCGCGCAAGATGGCGCAGGCGCCTTGGGGCAGCGAAGCCGCGAAGCGGTCGACGACGGCGCGACGGCCCAGCCCCGGTTCGCCCACCACGATGGCGGTGCGCGACCGTTGGGAACGGATCGTCTGCGAAAAACCATCGCGCAGCGACTTGAGTTCGAGCTCGCGGCCATAGAGCAAAATGCGACGACCTGGCGCATGCTGAACTTGCCGTTCGGCTTCGGATAGCGGGCCGAGAAGCGGGGCGGCTTGGGGGATCTCGGTGTTGGGGAGCAACTCGCCGGCGGGACTGCTGCGCCCGACCGTGACCTTGGCTTCGCCGAATCGCCAGGCGCGACCCAGCCGTTCGAGCAGGTCCGCCGAGACGACGATGTGATCGTCGACCGCCCCCTGGGAGAGCGATTCGAGTTCGGTCGCGAGTCGGTCCGGAATCTCGATCCGCTCGTCGCCGTTGTCGTTGCGACGGACGATCACCGCCTTCTCCACGAGCACCAGCCCCAGACCCACTCCCGGGGCGGACTCGCCAATCGCTTCGCGCAGGGCCAGGCCGACGCGCACGGCTCGATCGGCGTCGTCTCCGGCGCTGATCGTCGCGCCGAACGCCAGCACCCCGCCGTCGACGTCCAACGCATGCACGTCGGCATCGCGCTTGAACGCGATGTCCCTCACCACGTCCAAGAACGCGTCCATGTCGGCGCTGCTCTCCTCCGCCGCCGGCGGCAGCTGGAACGCCGCGCAGAGCAAGATGACGTTTTGCTTGCGGCGCCGTGGGCCCACGGTGACGCCGCTGATGTGACTGTCGGCCACCGGACGGGTGGGGGCTCGATCCAAGTCGTTGCTGCGCTCGTGGTCGGGCGCGGTGTCCGACCGAAACCGCGCGACATACTCCGCCAGCGAATCCGCGTCAGTGAGCTCGTCGCCGCGGTGGAGAAAGCGAGCGAGATCCGCTGCGAGCTCGCGTGCCGTGGCGTATCTCGCGGAGGGCTCACGCGACAAGGCACGATCGACGATTCCACTCAGGTCCGTCGGCACGTCCGGCGCTTTGGTGGCCAGCGGCAGCAACGGCTCAGTTCGGACCCGTTCCAGCGCCGTGAGCCGGTCCTTTTCACGAAACAGCAGCTCGCCGGTCAGCAGTTCGTACAGCACGACGCCGAGGGAGTAGATATCCGATCGGTGATCGACCGCGCGCCCGTGGACTTGCTCGGGCGACATGTACGCGATCTTGCCCTTCAGCGTTTGGCCAGTTTCCTCCAGGGCCTCGGCGTCGGGTCGGGGCGCCGCGGGTTGGGTACGCGCGATACCGAAATCGAGAATCTTGACGTTGCCCGCGATGTCGACCATCACGTTGTGGGGGCTGATGTCGCGGTGGACCAAGCCCAGCGGCTGCCCGAACTCATCGCGCTTGTTGTGCGCGTAGGCTAAGCCGGTGGCGACCTGTTGGCCGATCAGCGCCACCAGCTTGTGGGGGATCCGCTCGTCGTGACGCTGTGCCCCGTGAAACAGCGCCATCACATCGATGCCATCAATAAGCTCCATGGCCAAGTAGAAGCTGCCCCGCACTTGGCCAAAGTCGAACACCTGCACGATGTTGGCGTGGTTGAGACCCAAGGCGATCTTGGCCTCGTCGACGAACATACGGAGAAACTCGGGCTCGTCCGCAAACTCGCTGCGAATCTTTTTGATGACGACCCACTTCGTCAGGCCTTCGGCCACCCGCACGTTGGCTTCGTAGACGATGGCCATGCCGCCTTCGCCCAGTACGCGGGTGAGCACGTATCGCCCGAAGTCTTGCGGGAACGTGTCGTTCACCGCGTCGTCCGCGTCCTCATCGGGCATCGTCCAGCCGGCGGATCTCGTCGATGCGAAGATTGTCGAAGTGGGTCTGGGCATCCCAACCGTTGAGCGCGAAGTAGCGGTGCCGAGGGCCCGAAAGGGGAAAATCGTCGGTGAAGCGCAGCAGCTCGACGCCATCGACCGACCAGCGGAGGGTGTTGGCGCGACGTTCGATGAGAAAGTGGTAGCGGCGACCGGGCTCGACTCGAGGATGATGCGCGACCCGTCGGTCATCTCCGTGCTCGTCTTGTCGAGCGATGACGTTGAGCGTGTTTCCCCACCCCCCGAAGATCAGCACATACCCCGTCGCCCGGTAGTTCGTCGTCGTGGCGTGACTTTCGCCATCGCCCGCGAGCTCGAGTTTGATATCACCGTCGTCGGTCGCTGACCAGGCGTCGAACTCGATCGCCACGTCGTCGGGAAGGGGTGTTTGTAGCCACAGCGGGTGGTTGCGCGCCGAGGCGACGCGAAGCGTGCCGTCGATCAGCTCGTACTTGTCTGCGGTGGCGAACCAGTCCCCGCCCAGCTCATCGCGTTCGAAGTCGTCCGTGAACACGGAGCGGCGTTCGCTGGGGGCGGTGTCGTACACGCGCGAGGCCTCGGTGCAGCCGGCCGCCCCAGTCAGAATCGCCGCCAAGGCGAGTGCGGCCGCCCCGACTCCGGGACAGGATGCGGGCCGAGCTAGGGGCCGTCGGGTCATGACCACTTTCGTTGGCTGGGGTCGGGGTCCAGCAGGCCCGTGATCATGCGTCTCGACGCTGGCGACAGCGTGCGGGGCAGGGCCGTGGTGAGGTCGTCGCCAGTGGCATCCAACAGATCGAATGCCGCCGGGAGCGGTTCCGGGCACAGTGCGATTTCGAGCAGTACGACACCCGCGCCGAAGTGATCGCTCGCGGGAGAAGGCGCCTCGCCGCGGCGCACTTCCGGCGCCAAGTAGCGCAGGGTCCCGGCTACGTCAACGCGCCCCGGATTGGGATCGAGCGCGAGACCAAAGTCGGCCAGCGCGATCGGGGACTCGGGCTGGGTGTCGCGCACCAGGATGTTGGCCGGTTTGACGTCGCGATGAACCGCGCCCGCGGCATGCACCGCGTTGAGCGCCCGGTGGAGCTGATCCGCGACGCGGGTGAGGCTAGCGCCGTCGACTTGCCCGCGGCGCAGGGCGGATCGCAGGTTGCCGCCGCGACACAGATCGAGCGCGACAAAATGGTGCTGAGGCTGGGCGTCGAGTAACGCCACCACGTACGGGCTGCGGACCTTGGCCAACGTCCGTGCCTCGGCGAAGAACCGTTGTTCGATCACGCGTAGCGAGGCGCGGCCGCGGGGCCCCTTCGTGCCTAGCAGCCGTTTGAGCGCGACATGTCGACCGACGTGCCGGTCGAACGCCTCATACACCACCGCGTGGCGCCCGCGGCCGAGTGGCCTCCCCAGCTCGTAGCGCCCACCGGCGAGGTTGCGTTCGAGCTCCACCTCGTCGAGTCCGTCGAGCAGCGCGAGCCCGCGGCTCTGATGCCTCGTTTCGACGCCACGCGCCTCGAGTCGTCGCAGATAGTTCTGGTATTCGTGGGCGGCCTGGCTGTGGTCGATGTCCAACGCGAGCACCGCCTCGAAGTAGCGCCGCGCTTGGGCCAAGTCCCCGCGCTCCATCAGCGTGTCCGCCACCAACAGATGCAGTCGGGCGTAGACGCTCCCGATCTCGTGGCGCTTGTTCACGACGGCGGGCAAGGTGAGGGCGGCGCGGGCCAACGCCAAGCCGAGCGGCGGGTCGATGGCGTCGACCAGCTCACGCGCGAGGAGCAAACCCAGCTCACCTCGCGGTGATGCGAGCATCGACTCGGCGACGGTGGTCATCGCGCCGCGGAGGTAGCCGTCGAAGGCGAGCCGGCGGAACGTCGCCGCGATGGCGTCGAGGGGCGCGTGGTTGTCGACCAGGCGCGCCAGTTCGGCCAGCGCCGGCAATTCTCGCGGCCGCGTCGCATCAGCGCCAAACCGCGCGGCGACTTCCTGCAGCACGACCAGAAAGTCGTCGCCCGGCCGCATTTCGTCGGAGGGGACCAGCTCGTTCATGCATGAACCTCGAGGACGAGCGGTTCGTCTCCGAGGAGCTCGACGAGATCGCCGTCGACGAGCTCGATGCGGCTGCCGGGGCGCAGGCGCTGACGATTGAGTTTCGCGGCGTGCGATGCCGCCACGTCGAGCACAAAAAACGGTGAATTATAATGCAGTTGCGCTGCAGCGGTGAAGTCACGCGTCAACTGCAGCGGCCCGCCGTTGGGCAAGAACAGCGTCGGCGTGGCGGGGTCGGGCGGTGAGACCAGCACGCTCGGCGGGCCGGGATTGACCATGAGGTCGAGGGCGGTCGACAGACCCAGACCCAACTCCGCGGAGTTGGTCACGGGCACGGGGCGGTCCGGCTCGAGGGCGACTCCGTCGAGAAACGAGCCGGCCTTCGACCCCGGGTCGATGGCTTCGATCCGGTCCTCGTCCGGATTGAAACGCAAGCACACGTGCTCGCGCGAGAGATCCAGGGCATCGACCGGAATGTCGGCGGTCGGCAGGCGACCGATCGACAGCCGAGGTGTGGCGCACACCCGCAGCGTGCCCCGCCGAGTGGAATCGCGCCAGGTGATGCTACAGCGACCGCTCGCGAATAAGGTCAGCGCGAACTGCTCGCGGCGACTCCCGAGCTCCAAAGCTGGTTCCCCGCGAGCGCGTGCGGCCTCGTCGGCCACGCGCAGCCCTTCCCACGCGTCACGTCGCAATCCGACTCGTCGGGCGTGATCGAGGCGCTCGAGGGACTTTCGATGGGCGCGATCTCGAGCCTGCTCATCGTCGAGCGTGGCGTGCACCAGTTCAAGCTCCGTGATCGCGCCGGCCGCTTGGTAGGCCCGGGCGGCGGTGGTCAGGTCACCGAGCGACTCGTAGATCCGGCCCGCGGCCGCTCCCGCGCCGGCGAGTTCGAGATGTCGGGCCTGTTCCGCCCGCAGCCGGCGACGTCCCGTGGCGTCGGTCCGGTGCTCGGCTCGTTGGCCCAGCACCGTCGCCAGCCGCTGATGCAGCGCGGCCACGGAAGGGCCCTCGCCGGATGCCAGGGAGCACGCCTGTCGGAGCGCGGCCAACTGGGCGTCGTCGTCGTCGATGGTGCGAGCGTGCTCCAATCGCAGCGCCGCGGCGTGATCGGGCTCGCCGGCGTGGTCGTAGAGTCGGGCCGCTTCGAGCAGCTCGCCGGCCTCCTCCAGCACCAGCGCAGCCCGCATCTGGAGCTTCTCGCGCAACGGTCGCCGCCGGTTGCGAGCGTCTCGACCGGCGTCGGGCCGCCGTTTGGACGCATCGCTCATCGCCCCAGATTAGCATGGGCGAATGCTTGGACCTCGCGCGATCTCTGGCGGCTGGAGCCGGGCCTGACGAGGGGGCGAGCCTGCGCGATCGCGGCGAACCCTCGCCCGTATCGACGTGATCGCGGCCGACCGTCGGGCTAAACTCGCACGTCCATGGCAACGGTGTTGCTCGAACCGGTGGCGGCCGGTCAAGTTCGGTTCCGCCTGCCCGGGCTGGCCGCGGACGCTCGCGGTATCGCCGTCGGACGCGAAGCGCTGCTGGTGTTCGACACCCTCGACGCGCTCGTCGCGTTTCTCGCCGCCTACAGTGACGAAGCCAGTCTCGACACCCTGTTCGCCGCGATGAGCATCGACCGCGCCCGCCGCGAAGGTGGCGGTACCGCATTGCTTCTGCGGGCGGCCGGCAACGATGGGTATGCGTTGGACCGTCTGGTGCGTCTCGCTCATGTCGCGCGCGGCCGCGTCTACACCGGGAGCAACAGCTTGTTCGTGGGTTTTCGGGACCGCACGGCGCCGTTTGGCTACGATCTGGCGAGTTCCGCGAGCGAGCTCGCGACCAGCGATCCTCAAGAGGTGGTGGTGGTCGAGCGCGATCACGCCACCCACTACCGACCGGAAGAGTGGGTCAATCCGGTCGATTTGCTCCTCCGACTCGCCGTGCGGCCGCAGCCGCTGCCCAGTCGGGGGGTCGGCGATGGCGCGGAGGAGTGCGGCGTGCGGGAGATGGCGCTAGTGCTCGTGTCCCCCGGGCTTGGTGATCGGGTCGTGGCCTACTTGTGGCGGCACAAGGTGTCGCTGGCCGGCACGCGGGTCGCGTTGGGTGATGACCGGCGCGCCGCCATGCTGCTGCGTCTGCGCAACCCCGCGGCGCGGGTGCTAGAAGTGCTGTTTCGGATCCCGGGGGTGGAGCTGCTGGCCCCGATCTCCACCCGCGCGGCGGTCGAAATCGGCTGGCAGCATCCGATCAACCTGGCTGCGGCCGCGAATTGCCTCCCGGGTGAGGAGATGTACCTGTTTCGCGGGCGCGTGGGTCGGGTCGAGCGGCTCGACAGCGCGCCGCGGTTTGTCGACGCGCGCGTGTTGGTCCAGTCACGGACGTCCGAGTTGCTCCGCGACGTCGGGGACAGCGAGCTGCGCTCGCTCGAACCGCTCGAGGTTGAGCTGACGTTGCGTTCCACCGTGGCGCGACGCGAGCCGCGAGGCGTGCTCGTTCCTTGGGAGCAAGTTGAGCTCTTACGCCGCGTGCTGTACCTGATGCCACCGTCGGCGCTGGCCGCGTCGAGGGTCACCGCGCTGCGGGAGGGCGTGTTGGTGCTCATCGCGAGCGGCAGTCAGCGGGGGTTGGCCATCGGCGACCGGATCATCCCGCTGGGGCGTCGGTTGTGCGAGATGGCGCCGGGGGTCCTCGTCTGCGACGGGTACGAGCTGTACCCCCGCGTCTCGCCCGAGTTGCTCCGGGAGCTGCTCGGCATCGAAGGGGACGATCGAGCGCTGTTTCTCGGGCCCGGACGCGCCCCCCTGCGTCTCCACGCGAGCAAACTCGTTGCGTTGGAAGCGGCCGCCCTCGGTCGGGTCGCACTCGAGCCCGCCGAGGTTCCCGAGCATCCGCTCGCGGCGACCACCCCGGCTCGCGTGGCCAACGACAAGCTGGGGCGCTTCGCGCTTTGGGGTTTTCGAGCAGGCGGCGATTGATCGCGTGAGTGCACGGCCCGAAGCGTTCCTCGACGATTTCGTGTTGCCCCTGCTCAAGGGTCACGAGTTGGCGATCAATGGGCGCCCACTCTCGCGTCGGGACGCGGTGGTGGTGGCCAAAACGGGGGCGCTCGACTCGACGGAGCTGTGGCTGGCGCGGCGTGATCGCGGCCGGGCGTTGGTCGCCGAGCCGGAGTTGGTGGCGCCCGATCTCGAGGAACTGAACCTATGGATGGGCCTGCACAACGTCTTGCTCCTCGACCACCCGGACCGGCCGCGGGTGTGGACGCGCGAGCGGACGTGGCAATCGGTCGAAATGGAGACCCGCGCGTTGCTCGGGTTTCCCGGCGGGGACGAAGTCGGCGAGCTGCTCGCGCGGCATGTTGCCGTGGGCCGCTTGCTCGATCTGCAGCGCGAGGATCAAGTCGTGACGTCCGACGAAGGCGAGCGCCGCTACGCCGGCCAGGCCACCCCGAGGCGGGCCTTGGCCGCGGGCCCCAGCATCGCATGGCGCACCGAGACGGTCCGCTGGCTCGATCAAGCCCACGACGCGGCGGTGAGCCGGTTGTTGCCGGAGGCCTTTCGGGCCAGCCCGCTGACTTGCCTGCTCTGTCCCGAGGTCGCGCCGCGCGAGTGGTCGCCGTTGCATGCCGCGAATGTGTTTGACCACCGACACTACGCCCGGGCGGTCTGCCACTACTGGGCGAGGCGGCCGACTTGGGTCATCACCGGCGGCATCATCGTGGGGTCTTTGTTGAAGGCACTCGGGGTGGCGGACGATGACGAGTCCGACGCGGTCGGCTCGATCGCCCCCCGCATTGGCACCGGCTCGCAGCTGGCCGCGTTGCCCGGCCGTTCGTTCCCCGCGGGGCCGCGTCAAGTAGGGGCGATCGTGGGCGCGCTGATTCACGTCCACTTGCTCAAGGTCCTTGAGCTCGACGCCCGCGTGATCGCGGCCTCCGGCACCGGCGACCACACGATTTTGACCTTTCTTGCACTGCCCCTGCTGCTACCCACGCTCGAACCCGCGTTGGGCCACCCGTTCGCCGGCCTCGCCGGCCGGGCCCAACAAACCCTGCGCCGTCACTGGGACGAGTACTGCGAACACCTGGTTGGCATCGTGCCCCGGTCGGTGCGAGAGAATCTTCTAGTGACCCTGGTCCCTCGAATAGTAGAAAAGGCTTCAGCATGACGTTCGCCTCGCCCGCGCAGAAAAAGCCAGCGTCCGCCTTCGCGGCCATCTCGGAACGTTTGCGGACGGCCGCTCGCGAGCTCGAGCAGGACTTTCTCGGCAAAGAGGAGGTCATCCGTCTGCTGTTCGTGTCAGCCGTGGCCGGGGAGCACTTGGTGATGATCGGTCCGCCCGGCACGGCCAAAAGCGCCTTGGCGCGTCGGTTTGCCAGCAGCATCGACGCGAAGTACTTCGACTACTTGCTCACGCGGTTCACCGAGCCCAACGAAATCTTCGGCCCGGTGGACATTCAGGCCTTTCGCGAGGGCGACTACCGTCGGCGCATCGAGGGCATGCTGCCCACTGCGGAGATCGCGTTTCTCGACGAGGTGTTCAAGGCCAACAGCGCGATTCTCAACAGCTTGCTGTCCGTCCTCAATACCCGCCGCTACATGCACGGCGGACACGTGATCGAGGTGCCGCTGATCTCGATGTTCGCCGCGAGCAACGAGGTCCCCAGCGACGACGCGTTGGCGGCGGTGTTCGACCGGTTCTTGTTGCGGGTGCGGGTCGATTATCTCGACAGCTACCACTTTCGGGGCCTGCTGCAGAAAGGCGCGTCACTGGAAGCCAAGCTCGCGACCCGGTTGGCCCCCAAGCCGCGCACGACGGTCGCCGCCAGCGATCTCGAAACGATGACGCGACACGTGGCGGAACGCTTGCAAAGCATCGAAGAGGAGTTTCTCGCCACATTCAAAGGTCTGGTGTTTCAGATCCGGTCCGAAGGGGTGGCGCTGTCCGATCGGCGGGTCGTCAAGCTGCTCAAACTGTTTGTGGCCTCGGCGGCGTTCGATGGGCGTGACACCGTCAACGACGCGGACTTCTTCGTGTTGCGCCACGTGTGGAATACACCCGAGCAAGAGGAGATTTTGCGCGAGATCGTCGGGCCCGTGCTGGACCGGTGGTACGAGCAGCATCCCAGCGATCAGCGGGTTGGCGTCACGCCGGCGAGTTTGCCCGATCTGCTGGAGGAGCTTCGCATCATCCGCGAGACGTTGAGCGCGAGCGAGTCTTTGTCCGACATGCAGCTGTTTTCTCAGTTGCGCAACCTGGGCGATGTGAAGGCGGCACTGGCCCGGATGCGCGAAAACCCGGCGGCAGAACGGATGATCGGCGAAGTCGATCGACTCTTAGAAACCGTGTTCGCGTCGAGTCGCTTCGTCTAGCGAGGGATTACTGGTGGCGCAGTCGCCGGTCGATTCAGCCACGTCACTGCGTGACACGCTGGTGGAAAGCCAGCTGGGCAGCATGGCGTACTCTGAGCTGCTACCCACGGGCACCATCGGTTTGATGCGGGCCGTGAGTTGGCACAACACCTTGGGGCGCCTGGGCGTGTGGGTACCATTGGTGGTCGCCCACGACCTCGGTTGCACCATCGCGGGGTTGGGGCAGATCGCGAGCAACTTGCGAGGAGTGGGAGACCAGTCGCTGCAAGACGGCTGGCGGCGGTTGCTCATCGAGATCCGCGAAACCGATCTGGCGCGAGCGCACGCGACTTGGAAGCATAACGACGCCATGGTGGCGGTGGTCTTGGCGCGGGCACTGCAATCGGTGCAACCCCACCTCCCAGAGCGTGCTCGCGTGAGACGAGGATTCCCGCTGCCGTTGGATGTGGTCCACTACGCCCGGCTCGACCCCCAAACCGCTCACACCCGCCACGATCAGGCGGCGGTGGTGGGCTGGCTGACCACGCTGTGCGAGCAGCGACTCGTGTGCCTGTTGGCGGTCGAACAAATCGACGTGGACGCGTTGCGGTTGCTCGAGTTGTTTCGCGGGGGTTCAGCCGAGGTCGGCGGGGTGGACCTTGCTGACTTGTACAGCGTCATCCACAACAGCTCGCTGTCGGACGTGATCGACTTTTCGCTCGAGCTGCTCCCCTCGCTGTTGGAAGTGCGCCGAGGCCGAGGGCAGCAGACCTTTGGGGTCGACGGCTACGCGGCGGTCGAGCGAGTGGGGCATTTCGACAATCTGGTGTTGTCTCAGCTGGCGTTCGACGCGGACTACTTCGAACAAAAGTTTGTCGACAACGAGCTATTCTACTACACGCACGAAAAACACTACGAAACCGAACGGCGCACCCATTGGGTACTTGTGGACGGTAGCGCCTCGATGCGAGGCGTGCGTGAGGTGTTCGCGCGTGGGTTGGCGCTGGCGTTGTGCAAACGCTTGTCCGTGCTGGGCGAACAGGTGATGTTCGGGTTTTTTGATAGCCGGCTTTACGACGGGGTGCGGGTCGCCCCCGGCACGCACGCCGAGGTGCCCTACGCGTTGCAGTTTCGGTCGGAGCATGGGCGCAACTACGCCGCAGTCATCCGGCAGATCAACGCGGCGCTGAGCAGTCGGCGCGCGAACGAGGGGCAACGGTTTATCTACCTGCTCACCCACGGGCAGTGCCAATTCCCGCCGGAGGAAGTGCAGGCGTTGGCCGCTCGGGCGCCGATCTACGGGGTGTTCATCTTGCCCAGCGGACCGTTGGAACTCGGCTACCTCGACTTGCTGCATCGCGTCCACACCATCGACGAGGTCGCGATCAGCCACGTTCGTCGTGCATCGAAAGCGCGGCAGATCATCCGCGAAGTCGAAGACGATTTGGGCAAGCGCCCGCCCCGAGAGGCCGGCTCGTGATCGATACCGCGGCGTACTGGGTACGGGCCGAAGGGGCCATGCGGGGGCGGCGTTACGAAGAGGCGCTCGGCCAGCTGCGCCGTTTGATCCAGGTCGTTGACCGCATCGATTTCGAGTACGAAGAGTGGCTGCGCAGCCTCCACGAGTGTCTTCGCACGCTCGGTCTCGACGCCCAAGCGGCGACATGCGCGGCGTATCTGGGGGCGACGCAATCGCCCCCCGGCGGCGTGTTTGAGCACCTCGTGGAGGCGGCCCGTGCCGGGGACCCGGCCGCGGCCCGTTCGCTACGACTGCGTGCGATCTACCTGTCTCGCGCCGGGCTCCACGATGTGGCGGCGAGGTGGTTTGCTGCCGCGGGGATGTCGATTCAGCAGACGATCGAGCTGGAGCGAGCCGGACGGCACGCCGACGCCGCGGCGATGTGGCAGCGCTTGATCGACGGGGGGCGGCTCGGTGAGCGGCCGTACGAGCTCGCATTGGCGAAGATCAACCTTGCGTTGTGCCGCCTGCGAATGGACCGACCCGAGGCACGCGCGGCGTTGCTCGAGGCCACGACGGCCATTGAGCAAGTCGCCGACCGGTTCGAGGGCGAAGGATTGCGCGAGCGCAGCTTCGATTGCTACCAGTTGCTCGCCCGCCTCGGGGTGGAAACGGGCGCGTTTGAAAACGTCGCGGAAGGCTACGTCAACAGCATTCGGATTCTCAAAGACGACGGGCTTCGTCTCGACGCACTCCGGCTCTACGAGGCGTTCGTCGTCCTTGCCCGTCGCGCCGGTGAGCACCACGCAGTGGCCACGATCCTGCGCGAGGCAGCAGAGTACTGTTGGCGCAACGGTTTGCCGTACGGCGACGACTTGTGTTGGCGATCGGCCGATGCTTGGGTCAAGGCCGGTGAGGAGGCGCTCGTCGCCCGCTATCCCCAGCAGATGGTCGAAAGTGCGTTTATCGCGGCGGCGTCCGGGTACGGGGCGGTCCGGGCGTTCTCGTCGGTGGCCGAGGTCTACCGTCGACTCTTGCTTTTGGACCCGCAAGGGCGCAGCGCAGCGAAGTATCGCCGACTCCTGGCTCGGCTCGGCCAACAGCCGGCCGATGCCCCCAAGCCGGTTCCCGTGCCGGAGTTCCTCAAGCAGGTGCCCGATTACGAAGAGGTCTGGTACGTCGATCTCGCTGAGTGGGAGCTCGACGGCGATCCGGCCTGCGTGGCTGCGGGCATCATGGCCGATCGGCGTTTTCCCGACTTCATCCGCCGTCACGCGCTACTGTTGGTGTTGGGTATCGAGGAGGCCAGCGCGGGCGACCCCCCCGCGCTGCAAGAGATCGTCACCCGGCTCCGCTCGATCCGAGCCTACCCCGTCATCTCTGTGCTGGAACACATGTACCACCGCGGGGATGCCGAACTGCGTGCGGTGGTGGCCGAGGCTCTCGGGAGTCTGCGGTTCAAACGAAGTTTCGGCCTGCTCGGCCAAGCCGTGCGCTCAGACGACGCGAGCGTGCGAGAGGCCGCCACACGGGCGTTGGGCGGCTTGTTTTTTCCCCATGCGTTCGACCCGTTGCGCAAGCTGTTCGACGCTCGGGACCTGCGACACGACCAGCCCCTGCGGGAGGCGGTGCTGTCCGCGATCGGTCGGATCAATTCCATCGACGCGCTGGAGTTTCTGTGCGAGCGCCTGCGCGAGGGCCAAGAACCGTTCGCGGACATGGCCGCCGACGCGATTGCTCGACTCAGCAACGCCGAACTCGTGCCGTATCTCAAACAACAAGTCGAGCTCGTACCCGCGGCGCATCGTCCTACGCTCGAGGATGTGGCGCAGCGACTGGTGCAAAACGCATCATAGATCGGATCACAGGCGCGCACTTGGGGGCGGCGGGCCAGGCCCGGTGGGCCCACTGCGAACCGGGGACGGTGAGCCACGGGGCGCGCGTCAGCTGAGGGTTCGAAGCACAGCTTGGACATCGCGCTCCTCGGCCAACCCGACCACTTTGACGGCGAGGCCGAGCCAGCCGCCCGGAGAGGCGAGTCGTCGCGCGAGTTGACTCATCTGCCCGTCAACCTCGGCGATCCGGCGCGGAACCTGGTCCATGGGAAGAGCGGCGAGCTCGTTCGCGAACGACCAGGCCCAGTCGCGGGCCCGCGTGAGCTTGAAGTCGAAGAGCGACTCGTCGGCGCGGCCTCCCAAGAGATCGATGAGGCCAAACCATGGGGAGAGGTGGTTGACCCGCGACTGGACGTCATCGACAAGCTCGCGGATGATGGCGTTGATCTCGAAGAAGTCCGTTTGGAACGCGTCGCGGTCGGGCAGCTCCCGCAACACGGTGGCCGTGGACACCCCAAGGTCCAAGTTCACGTGGGCGTGGATCCCCAATAGCAGGTGTTGCATGACCAGCGGTCCCGGTCGACCGGTCGCGGCAAACGCCACATCCCAAGTGCGCGCGAACGATTGATCGGATCGCCACGCCTCGAATGCTGCCAAGTAGCGGTTGCCGAAGCGAACGTCGAGTTCGGTCGCGGTCTGAGGGTCCTGAAGCCGGCCGCTCGCAATCCCGTCTCGAACTGCCCGCGTCATATGGGCATACAGGGCGGCGAAGTATCCGTAGCGCGCTCGATGCAACCGGGCTTGATCGACGATTGCGTCAAGGCGGTCGATCAACCCTTCAATCGAATCGACGAACACGACTTTGGCCTCTCTCACGCCGAGCTGCACCACTCGATGGGCATAAACTCCGTGGCCAATGATGTCCACCAAAAGCGTCGCCTGGGTGGTCCATCCGAGTCTCGTCGCCGAACACCGGGCCGGGCGGCTCGTCCTCAGGGCTCGTGCCTCGCACTGGTCACGGATCCACGAAACCACGGGGACGCCGGGCGAGCCGGCCGAGACCCTACGCGCGGGTTCGTACGGGACCGAGGCTGGGACCACGCGGCCACGAGGCGGCGCCGTGGCGAGTCGTGTGGCGCCGGGGCGCCCCCCCCCGTGCCGCACCGACCGGGCCGGCTCGCTCGCCGCGACCGGCTTGGCCGCCGCGATCGCACGCGGTCGGCGGCTTCCACGGGAACGCGTCGCGGGGCGGCCGGTGGTCGACACCCGGGAGAGCATGGCGTCCCGGGAAGAGCGCGGCGAGCCGAGGATGGTGCCTTGGGCAGCGGCGTTGCGTTGACCGCCTGATCTGCCAAGATCGGCCGAGATGATCGCTCGTCTCCCGCACTGGATCCGATGGCTCGCGTTGGTGGTCCTACTCGGTGGGGCCACCGGGTTTGGCCGCGAGACGAAGGCATTGGCCCCGTTGCGCATCTTGTTCGTGGGCAACAGCTATACCTACTTCAACAGCATGCCGGAGTTGGTGGCGGCGGTCGGGCGGCACGATCGCGGTGCGCCGCGGATCGAGGTGGCTGTCATCTCAGGTCCCGGGCTCACCTTGTCCCAACACGTTCAGCACGGCCGCGTGCAGGCCGAGATTCGCCGCGGCAAGTGGGACTACGTGGTGTTGCAAGAGCAAAGTCTGCTCGGGATGCCAGTGTCCCCCGACGAGTTCGCAGACCCCAGCCAAGGGTCTCCCACCGCTTTTCTGGACGCGGTCGGGGCGTTGTCGCGGGCCGCGAAGCAAGCCGGCGCCACGCCAGTTCTGTTCAACACCTGGGCGCGGCGGGAGCGACCACAGACCCAGGCGTTCCTCGACGCGAGCTACGTCCAGGCCGCGCAGCGCCATGGCGCCAAACTGGTGCCGGTCGGGACCGCTTGGCAGCTGGCGAGCGCGCAGGGGGTCGACGGGCTGTTCGAGCCCGACGGATCGCACCCCTCGGCGGTGGGGTCGTACCTCGTCGCGTCGGCGATGTATCGGACCTTGGTCGGACGGGAGCCCAAGCCGGCACCGACGCGGCTCGCTTCGCCGCGGCTGAGCAGCACCGGCAAGCCGCTCCAACAGCGCGATCGAGTGGAGGTTCCGGCGAAGACCAGTCGCCAGATCTGGCGTGGAGTCGTCGAGTCGCTCAAACGTTGCCGCGAGCGTTTCGGCACGTTGTGCCAACCGGGTGCCTAGTCCGCAACCAGCACGGCGGGGCTCCGCATAGGCATCCGATGGGTCCACGCGGTCGGAGCACGGGGCCTGTGCGCTTCAGCTCAGCTAAACTTGTACACCAGGCCGATCGAGATCATCGTCGTTTGCAGATCGGCGTCGGTGAAGGAGCCGAGCAGGCGCTGCACGCCTAGGGTCGCGCCGAGTCCATGCCGTCGGCGTCGGGTTTCGGCGTCCATGGCCAGCAGGCCGAGATCGATGTCGAGGCGGGGACCGTGGGGGGCCGTTCTCGAGTGCGCCTCGTTGTCGCGGTACACCGAACCGTACAGAAAGTCGTACGCAATGCGCAGGTCGAAGAAGCTTCGTCGCAGCAGTGACAACCGGCCCAAGCTGATGCTGGGGCCGCCGCCGATGAGCACCGGGTATCGATCACGCGGTTGTTCATTGCCCACGTCGCGTTGGAAGGTGCCGCCCACAAAGGTGAAACCGATCGCGTAGCCGACCCAGTTCCATGTGTGACCAACTTCTGCTCGCAGCACGGCTCCGCGCCCGCGCACGCCCTCGCTGTCGCCGGCTACGATCGCGGCGGCACGGGTCCCTAGGTACAGCCGGGCCGGGTTGTGGGCCGGGCGATACGCCCGTGCGTAGTGGGCTTGCAGAGCCGCGACCGGATCGACCGGATCGGTCGCGCGGTTGGGCATGACCGGCATGGGAGGCTCGGGTTGGTCGCGGTCGTACGATGGCTCCAGCGAGACCGAGGGCGCGGTGGTGTCGGCTGCCGGCGTCGGGGGGCTCGTGGTGGTGGTGGGTGCCGTGCTCGGTGTGGCGGGGCTTGGCGAGGCGGCGGTGGGGGCGGTTGGGGAGGGGGGCGTGATGGGTTGTCCCGGTGCCGTGCCGGACGGGGTCGAGGCGGCGGTGGGGGGGACGGGCGTCGTCGCGGGGGTCGTGGGGGCGCTGGCCGGCGGCGAGTCACGCCCGTCGCGGCTCGGTGGCAGCGTCGGTGCGACGGTCGGGGTCGTGGGCGTCGGGCCGACGGCTGGAGCGGCGGGGGCTGGAGCGGGCGCGGGAGCGGGCGCGGGAGCCGTGCTTGCGGGAGGTCGCGTGGACGGTTGCGACCCAGGGGCGGTGGGCGTCGTCGGGGCTGGGGTGGTCGCGGGCGGCTGGGCCGATGCCGGCGGTTGCGGTTGGGTGCCAGGCGACGGCTGAGTCGGGGCGGCGGACGGCCGCTGAACCGGGGGCGCCGCGGAACTCGGGGGGCTCGTCGGAGGCGTCGTACTCGGTGAGGCTGTCGTCGGTTGGGCCGCGTGCGTGCCCATGGGCACGAGGCCCAGCAGCGCGCTAGAGAGGGCCAAAACAGAGAGGCGGCGAACGTGCGACATGACGCCTCAAGATAGCTGAAAACGCCATACCGCGCGAGACAACGGGCGCCCGTGCCCGCCTGCGGGATCGACGGGAGATGGCGCGTCCGGTGCTTGCGTCGCAGGCGACACCCCTCAATGATGGGGCGTGTCGAGGGGACCCCTCGCCGATGACCTCCACGGAGTACTCAATGTTTAGAATCAGTAAGCAGGCGCGGCTGATCCTGCGCTCGGGCGCGTTGGCCTTCGCGTTGGTCACGGGCGCGTCCGCCTGTGCACCCGTTAGCTTTGCGGACGATAGCGCGCTGGTCGTGGTGGGCGATCCTCCTCCTCTGCCCCCGCCGCCGCCGCCTCCCCCTCCGCCCCCACCACCGCCTCCGCCAGAGGAACCCAAGCGGGTGGAAGTGACGGCGGATGCCATCGTCATCCACGAGAAGATCCAATTCGACTACAACAAGGCCACGATCCAGGCGGTGTCGCACTCGTTGCTCAACGAGATCGCGTCGACCATCGCGAGCAATCCCCAGATTCGGGCGCTCTCGATCGAGGGGCACACCGATGCGGACGGTTCCGACAGGTACAACCAACGGCTGTCCGACAAGCGGGCCGCGGCGGTCATGACCTACCTGGCCGAGCACGGAGTGCCGGCAACGATGCTCACGTCGAAAGGGTGGGGCGAGTCCCAGCCGATTGCCGACAACGAGACCGACGAGGGCAAGGCGACCAATCGTCGCGTGGAGTTCATCATCACTGCGCAGGACCAGCAGAAGAAGTGGGTTGAAGTCGACCCGGCGACCGGGCAACAGCGCGACGTGGCAGCCCCGGCTCCTGGCGCCATGCCGGCGCAGCCTCAGCCCGGTGCCGCACCGGTTCAACCGCAGCCTAGTGCCGCGCCAGCGCAACCGCAGCCCGGCGCCGCACCGGTTCAACCGCAGCCCGGCGTCGCGCCGGCGCAACCGCAGCCCGGCGCCGCGCCGGTGCATCACACCTCCGGAGGTGCGCAATGAAAGTCGTCAAGGCCCTGTTCGTCGCGGGATTGCTGACGGTGGTCAGCTCTGCCTGCACTCTCTACGCTCGTGAGGCGGATGAATACCAGCGGGTGACGCGTGAGCTGGTCGATGCTCACGGGCCGGCCATCAAAAGCTGCTACGACACCGCGTTGGTTGCCGATGCGGCCGCCAGCGGAACCGTGGTGGTGGCATTCACGGTCGAGCGCAAGTCCGGACGTGTGGTGGGAGCGACCGCAGCGGCCGGGACGACGGCTCCGCCGGCCTTGTCGTCCTGCGTGATCACGGCGATGAACGGCCTGCAGCTCGACCCGCCCGACCGGCGCGACGGGCTTGCCACGTTTACCTGGGAGTTCAAAGCCAACCGGCCGCGGCCCAGCGCGTCCGCTCCGGCTGCGTCCGCTCCGGCTGCACCCGCTCCGGCTGCACCCGCGCCGGCCGCTCCCGCGCCAGCCGCTCCCTCGCCAGCCGCTCCCGTCCCGGCCGCGCCCATCCCGGCCGCACCGGCTCCAGCCGCACCCGTCCCGGCCGCTACGACGCCCACGGGCTAGGCCGCGTCCAACGGGGAATCGTTCGGCCGACCGTCGCTCGCGTCGACGGGCGGCTTCCGCTGGTCTGGGTCCGACGGACTCAGATCGGCCCTCGTCGGCGAGGGCGCGGGCGGGCCGGACGGGTCGCTGCGCCCGGTCCGGTTCCCCGTTGGTGCCGTACGACGGTGTGGTCCGGGCATGGATCCCGGTGAGCCCGGCCCGTTCAGGCGTCAACACGGGGTGGTCCCCGTGCTCGGGTCGATCGCGTGGCGTCTGGCGACCGACGGTGGGTGGCGCCCCCGCGCGGCTACTTGGCGGCGAGTCCGTCGAGGCCTCGATCAAGGTCGTCGATCAAGTCGTCGACGTGTTCGATCCCGACGCTGAGACGGATCAGGCCGTCGGTGAGCCCGAGTTGGCGTCGATGGGGCTCGGGAACGGACGCGTGGGTCATCAACGCCGGGCTTTCGATGAGGCTCTCTACGCCGCCGAGGCTCTCCGCCAACGTGAACAGCTCGAGGTGGGTCAGTAGCCGTTGAGCGGCTGCGAGTCCTCCACGCAGCTCCACACTGATCATGCCGCCGAAGCCGCTCATCTGACGGCGAGCCAGGTCGTGCTGCGGATGGCTGGGCAGGCCCGGGTAGATGACGCGAGCGACCGCGGGGTGGGCCTCGAGGTGCTCCGCGATACGTTGCGCGTTGGCCTGATGCTGACGCATGCGCAGGGCCAGCGTCTTGAGACCGCGCAGCACCAGATAGCTGTCGAACGGCGCCGCGATGGCCCCGCACGAGTTTTGGAGAAAGGCGAGTCGATCCGCAAGATCTTCGCGGCCGGTCACGATGACGCCTCCCACCACGTCCGAATGACCACCGAGGTACTTGGTCGCGCTGTGAACGACCAAGTCGGCGCCGAGGTCCAACGGCCGTTGGAACGCCGGCGACATGAATGTGTTGTCGACGGCCAATAGCACGCCGCGCGCCCGGCAGATGGCGGCGATCGCCGAGATGTCGGCTAGCTCGAGCAGCGGGTTGGTGGGAGTCTCGATCCAAACCAGCTTGGTCTGCGGCTTGACGGCGCTTTCGAACTGGCTGGGATCGCGAGCATCGACGTAGGTGAACGCCAGACCGCGTCGTGCCATGACTTGGTTAAACAGCCGCATGGTGCCGCCGTACAGATCGTGCCCGGCGAGGATGTGGGCCCCGGCGTCGAACAGTTGCAGCACGGTGGTGGTGGCGGCGCAGCCCGACGCGAACGCCAGACCGTGGGTTCCGCCTTCCAATGCGGCCACGGCACGTTCGAGCGCAAAGCGAGTGGGGTTCTGCGTGCGGCTGTACTCGAAACCCGAGTGTTGTCCCGGGGCTCGTTGGGCGTACGTCGAGGTTTGGAAAATGGGGGGCATCACGGCCCCGGTCACCGGTTCGGGGGCCTGGCCGCCGTGGATCGTCAACGACTCGAACTGCAGCGGGCGGGGTCGCGGGTCTAGCTTGGCCACAATGTCCTCCTTATTGGCCGGCGCTGGCGGGGTGGGCCGATGCCAGGTAGTCCATGAGGTCGATTTTCGTCAGCACGCCCAACAGCTTCTCTCCCTCGACGGCCAGCACGACCCGAGCGTCGTTGAAGATATGCTTGAGTAGTTGCAAGCGGGTGTGGGTGGTGACCGTGGCGTAGTCCGAGCTGATGAGGTCGGCGATGGTGTCGTCGACCCGCGTCGGATTGTCCACGAGGGAGTTGAGCAGGTCGATCTCGCTGACGATGCCGCAGTGTCGTCCGTTGCCATCGAGCACGGGCAGTTGGCTGATCCCGTGCTCTTTGAGGACCCCGACCGCAGCGCGCACGGTCGTCTGCAAGTCGGCCGTGATGACCCGTTGTGGCTTGCGTTTGAGTAGGTGCGCCACGGTGCCGGTCTCCTCCTCGTCCCCAAGAAATCCGTTCGACCGCATCCACTCGTCGTTGAAGATTTTGCTGAGGTACTTTTGCGCGTTGTCGGGCATCAGCACCAAGATCCGCTGGGGGTGGTCCAAACGGCGTGCGTACTTGATCGCGCCGATAACCGCGGCCCCACACGAGCCGCCGCAAAACAACCCCTCTTTGCGGACGAGGTCACGGGTCATCAAAAAACACTCGCGATCGTCGACTTGAACGACATCATCGAGGATGTCCAGATTCATCGTCGACGGGAGGAAGTCCTCACCGATGCCTTCCACGTAGTAGCTAAACGCCTTGGTCAATCGCCCGGTCTTCACGTATTCGTAGTACAGCGAGCCGACCGGATCGACGCCGACGATACGCACCTTGGGGTTTTGGTCCTTGAAGTAGCGACCGCAGCCCGACAGCGTGCCGCCGGTGCCCATGCCCGACACAAACGCGTCGAACTTGCCGTTCGTTTGCTCCCAGATCTCTGGTCCGGTACTCAGGTAGTGGGCCTCGGGGTTCGCGGGGTTGTGGTACTGGTTGGCATAGAACGCGCCGGGGGTTTCCTCGACGAGGCGCCGGGCCACCGAGTAGTAGCTGCGGGGGTCACTCGGCTCGACGGAGGTGGGGCAGATGACCACCTTGGCCCCATAGGCCCGCAGGGCGTCGACTTTCTCCGGCGACATTTTGTCCGGCATCACGAAGATGCATTGGTAGCCGCGGCTGGCGGCGATCATCGCCAGCCCCGCGCCGGTGTTCCCGCTGGTCGCTTCGACAATGGTCCCCCCCGGACCCAGCATGCCCCGTCGCTCGGCGTCGCGGATGATGTTGAGCGCCACGCGGTCTTTCATCGATCCGCCGGGGTTGAGATACTCCAGCTTGACGTAGATCTCAGACTCGAGGCCTTCCGTGACGTGATTCAGCCGCACGATCGGCGTGCTTCCGATGGCGCCGACGACGTCGTTGACGGCACCGGGCATAAGCGGTGGGGCGTTCATGGCGATCTCCTTGTTGCGGGTGGGGGGGGACGACGACGCCGGGGCCTCGGCGTGCGCCGGCTCAACGGGGCTTCGGCCTCGGCCTGCTGACGGGCGCGTCGAATGGAGCCGTCGAAGTAAAAGGCCAAGCCGCCCGAGATGGTGAGGCGCCACCAGTCCTCGCGCTTCTCCGAGGCGTGCGACAGATCGGTCCGGACTGCGCCCACGCCGGCGAATGCCGAGATGGCCACGCGGTCGACCCGGGAGGTGATCGAGAGCTCACCCGAGACGATGTGGTTGTTCCACATCACCGGCTGCGGCGTGGCCGAGGTGGCGGAGGTGGCATTGATCAAAGCGGGGAACGGGAGAAGGTAGTTATAGGCGGCCGCCAGCCCGAGGAGTCGGCCTTGGTAGCCGGCATGCAGCCCGGGCGCCACGACCCATGGCATCGCGTTGCGGCTGTTGGCGAGATTGGGGCCCAACTGCACCACGGGGCGGGCCATGAAGTAGCGCAGGAATTGGCGCTGGTACCCGATGTCGAGCAGCAACGGAGCGAAGTGAAAGCGGATGAGCTTGGACTCGCCTTGTTCTTCTCCCTGCATCTGGGTCAGTTGCACGTATTGCGTGCGCGCGGCCAAGCGCAACCGGTTCGGGCGTGGGAGGGAACGCCGGCGCGGATCGAGAAACGGCTCGGTGGTGACGACGTCGGCCGATGATGCGGCCGTCGCGGGCGACAGGGTCCCCGGCGGGCGGGCGGCAGCGAATGGGGCGGTAGCGAGCGCGAGCAGAAACGGGAGCGTCGGCATCGGCGTTAGCGCCAGCCGAGAGTAGCCCACGGCCACGAAGGGGCATAGACCGCCAACAAAGCGCAACCCAGATAAACCAGGCTCACGTACCCATTGAGGTCGAAGAAGGCTCGGTCGATGGCGCGTAGATCCGAGGGGCGAACGATGCGGTGCTCGTAAACGAGGATGATGGCGATCGCGGTCAGCCCTATCGCGTGCCACGGCCCCAGATCGGCCGCGGCATGAAGGGCGACCAGCAGCCCCACGGTGGCTACGTGGAGCGCCGCGCTGATGATGAGGGACCCACGAACGCCGAAGCGGGCGGGGATCGAGTGCAGCGACTTGTCGCGGTCGAAGTCGAGATCTAGCAGCGAATACAACACGTCGAATCCGGCGACCCACGTGGCGACGGCGGCCATCATTAGCGTGGGGACCGACCACCCCGAGAGGTCACCGACGATCGCGACCCAAGCGCCGCCGGGGGCGAGCGCCAACGCGACGCCCAGGATCAGGTGACACCCCCAACTGAAGCGCTTGAAGTAGCTGTAGCCGAGGACGATGCCGAGGCACGGCAGGGCCAGCGTGGCCGGCCAGGGGCCTAAGGCCACTGCACTGCCGAGGAACACCACGGCAGACAGCGCGGTGAGGAGTTTGGCGGCGGTGACCGAGATCGCGCCGCGCGGCAGCTCGCGATTGGCGGTGCGAGGGTTGAGTGCGTCGATGTCGCGGTCGACGATTCGATTGAATCCCATCGCGGCGGTGCGCGCTCCGGTGAAGGCGAGCACGATCAGACCAAGTCGCGCGGCGTCGAGCCCGGGCTGACCGATGCTTTGGGCGTAACGGTCCGCTAGCGCCGCCGCGGCGAGCGCGAAGGGCAGTCCGAAGAGCGTGTGGCTCAGCCGAACGAGGTTTCCGAAGCGCTGCAGGGTGCGCCACAGACCCGGGGAGGACTCTTTGGGGGCGACAGCGGACACAGAGCGACGCTCGCGGCGACCGAGAAGGTGTACCGCGATGTGACGGCCGAACCAAGGGTCCGCGTGTCCCGCCACCACGAGGCCGGCGACGGGTCGGTCTCGCCGGCCTGACCTGGATCTTGACTACAGTCCTGGGACGCCGTGACCGATGGGGATCCCGTCGTGGTGTCCGCCATCAACCAGGTGTCCGCCGATGTGCGACCGCTGGATCGCTCGCCGCAGCCGCTGGCGCGTGCGCGCTCCATGGGCCGCGTCGCCGTGGGCTCGTCCAGCGCCGGGCCGACCGACTCAGTGACGTTGTCGGAGCGGGCGTTGGCCTTGTCCTCGGTGGAAGGCGAGGAGCGGGCCGCGTCGGAACGGCGCGAAGCGACCGACGCAGCGGGGTCGAACCGGTCGGAGAATCCGGTCCGCGTGGCGCCGGAGGACCCGGGGTCCGATGAGCCGTTCCAGCGCGCAACCGAGAGGAGTCAGACGACCCCTGTGGACGGGCGCCCGCCCAGAGCCGGCGCGCCGGCCCCGTCGCGATCATCGGCGCAGCGCCCGACTCGGTTCGAGTCGCCGGACTCGCCCGCCGCGGACTCGGCCTCCGCTGGCTCCGACGCCGCGAGCGGGGCCCGCCGCGGAGTGGCGGACGCAGACGAACGTCGAGCTGGCGCGTCCGCCATCGCCGACTCGTCCGGACGCGGGGATTCAGCCCGTGGGTCCGGCGATGTCTCGAGCGCGCCGGATCTTCCGCGGCGCGGGGCTGCGGTGGATGCCGGCGGCGAGGGCTCGCCTCGGACCGGCGCGGGGACGCGCGGGCCCGGCGATGTCGCCACGTCCGCGTCCGATCCGTCGGTTGATCGCTCCGCTCGAAGCCCGGCCGGTGGCGAAGAACCCCCGCTGGCGCTCGAACGTGAGCCATCCGACGCAGATCGGTTCGACCCGTTCGCGCGGCGTTCGTCCGCGGCTGCGACAACACGCGCCGAGGGCCGCGACGTGGAAGTGTCGGTGGATCGCTCCAGCCAAGAGCGCGAGCCGGCACCGGGACCGTTCGACAACCGCGAGCCGGGCCCCGACGAGGCGGGCGCCCCGGAGCCGTCTCGGGATGCCGCGGTCGACGCCTTCGCCCGGGCATTTGGCCGCCACGAGTCGTCAGACGAGACGGAGGACGGGCCCTATGCCGCGCCGGGGAGCGGCGGATCACGCGGTCCGTTCGAAGCCGAGGACCCGCTCGCCGGGCCGACGGTCGGCCGCAATGTGGCTCCCAACCCGTTCGCCTCCCCCACCGAGGAGCGCGACGTCGATGCGTTCGGCCGCGGTCGCTCGGACCCGGAGAGCGAGCCCGGATCCAGTTCGAACGCAGCGGAGGGCCTCGACCCATCCTCACCGAACGCGTTCGATCGGTTTAGCGATCTGTTCGCACGACCTCCAGCCCCCGAAGACCCGTTCGCACGGCCCGGCACGGCCGGCATCGCGGCAGAACCCACGACCGGTGGACTCGCGGGCCCCGACACGCCGGGAGACGGATTGGAGGCGTTGGCCTCGGTATTCGCTCGACCGGACGCGGATGCGAGTGCAGCCGTCGTGAGTGCGCCGTCGTCCGACGCGACCGACGCGGCGCCGTCGTTGAGTTTCGTCGGGGGCGGTTCGGTCAGCTTGCGAGCGTCCGGACGAGCCCGCTCCGCGTACGCGCTCGGTGGAGGCTCACAAGCGCCGTATCGGCAGACCGATCGGGCCGCAACTCCCTACGAAGTCGACCGGGCCTCGCCAGGGCCGTTCGGCGCGTCTGGGAACGTCGCCCGTCGCATTGAACAGTTTCTCGGTTCCACCCGACCGACCTCGGGTGAGGTGATCGACGGCGCGGCGTAGCCGGACCCGTCCACGTAGTACGGGTTCGTCCTCGTCGGACTGTCTGCGGGCGAGGGTGGGGCTCCAAGCCCTTGTTCAGCGCAGGAAACCGCAGATACATGTCCGGCGAGTGCCGTCGTGACCGAGCCCAGGCTGAGCACCGCAGCGGCGATATGGCGATGCAGGCTCAACCGTAGGGCGGATTTGATGCGACGAATTTCGGCCGTGTCTTCGGCGCGAATGCCTTGAGCCAGCCGCCACCACGCGCGGCAGAAGCGAGGCGATCCCAGCCACACCGGGCGTGCCGGCGGGTGTGGAGGCAGCGTTGCCCAAGCCGAGGCTGGGAGCACAGCGGCGAGTCGCGCCTGGAGTCGAACCTGGTGCACGAGTTCGACGAGAATGGGGATCTGGAGCAAAGCAGCGATGAGCCACAGTGATAGCGATTCGATCGACGACATGGTGGTCAGAGCAAAGCAAGCGGCGTGCCATCGACACGCACCATGGAATCGTGACTGTGTTCGAGACCGAGAGCCACGGTCGAGCCCTGAGGCAGGCACAACGGCGCTAGCCGACGCGGTTTGTGTCGATTTGTCAACCAGACCGCAGCTCGGGTCGCGGCGTCCATCGGTTTTCCGCGGGCCATCGAATCGGGGTCATGCCGCGACAGACGAGAACCCCCGGTCGTGCTGCGGCGCAGTGATTCCTCCACGTCGCCCGTGGCGCCCGCGGTTCAAGTGTCGCACGTGGCCGTGGTGGACAAACCCGCGTGGAGGCGGCAGCCCGCTCGCCCATCCCCAGCGCCGTCACGACGGTGGCCGACGGCTGGGTCGACCCCATGGCCGCTGCATCGTCGGCTCGGGGTGATGGTCCGCTGCAGTACCGTGGCGACGGTCGACATCACGAACCGCCGAGAGCGACACGGCGACGTTCAGCGACCGGGGTCCCTTGCGTGCGGATCGTACCGCTGTGTTATACCTCCGCGTTCATGGACCGATCCGAGCACTCGGCGGAGCCCCAGGGCTACTTCTCCAGCCTCGTTCAGCTGCCGGCGAGATACTGGGTCTCGAACTGGATGGAGGTGGTGGAGCGTTTTGCCTACTACGGCGTTCGCGCCAGCCTCCCGACGTACATGGTCCTTGCGCACGAGCTTGGGGGCCCGGAGTTTACCCACATCCAAAAGGGACAGGTGTATCTGGCCTGGGCCCTAGTGCAAAGCATCGGTCCGATCTTCCTAGGGGGGTTCGCCGATCGCTACGGATATAAGGCTTTTGTAGCCCTGTCCACGTTTCTCAAGATCGGCGGCTATGTGGTCATGGGGTGGGCCATTGAGCTTGCCGCCCTCGCCGTGGGCGGGAGCCTGGCCCGTGATGGTGGCGCGGCCGGCGGGGAGATGACGTACCCCATCTTCTTTGCCGGGGCGATGCTATTGGCATTCGGGACCGCGACATTCAAGCCCGCGATTCAGGGTATCATTGCGCGATCGATGCCCACGGGCAAAGAGGCGCTAGGCTGGTCCACATTCTATCAGATGGTCAATCTCGGAGGGTTCTTGGGCCCGATCGTGGGTGGCGGACTGCGGGTGCTGGACTGGAAGTATGTGTTTTTGTCGTGCGCTATCGGCATTGCGCTCAACTTCATCCCGCTGTTTTTCATCGAAGAGCCCGAACGCAAGGAGGGCGAGGGATTCGGGGCGGATAGCGGCGTCGGTGAGGTCTTGCTCGCAACCGGACGGGAGTTCATTCGCCCTCGGGTGATCGCGTTTACCATGGTGTTCTCGGGTTTTTGGTTGATGTACAACCAGATCTTCGACATCTTGCCCAACTTCATCGATGATTGGGTCGATACGCGGAGCATCGCAACTGCTTTGGTATCCGTGCTGGGCAGCGTCGTACCGGTGCTTGAAGACGGCAACTTGGCCCAAGAGTGGGTCCTTGCGATCAACTACCTCGAAATCTGCTTGCTCGCCTCTTTGGTCGGCTTCCTCATCGTCGCCAAGATGAGGCCGGTGCGAGCGATGATCTTGGGGGTGGGGATTTGTATCGTCGGCACCGGGATGATCGGTCTCGACTCCGTCGGCACTTGGGTTTTGTTCTCGATCGCGTTGTTCTCGTTCGGCGAGATGATCGCGAGCCCGACCAAATCCTTGTTTTTCGTCAGCATGGCGCCAAAGGGCAAAGAGGGCATGTACCTCGGTTTCGTCACGGCCACCCAGGCCATCGGCTGGGGAATCGGGAGCTTGCTCGCGGGGTCTTTGTACGATTCGGGCGGCGACAAGGTTGTGCTCGCGCGGCGCCACCTGGTGGAGGCCCATGGTTTGGATGCCGACGTCGTCGCCTCGCTGAGCAAGACCGAGGTGGTGCCCAGATTGGCGCAGGTCATGGGCACCGACACCTGGGGAGTCTCGCAGCGCCTATGGGACGTCTACCAGCCGTACACGATCTGGTTTGTGTTTGCGGGGGTCGGTGTCTGCTCGCTGGTCGGGATGCTCGTGTACGATCGCATCACGACTCGGATCGACGCGCGGAAGGCGGGCTAGACCGTCGTCGCCGGGCTTGCCTGGCGACGACGAGGACTGGCCACAACGGCGACGTGCCGCCGGAACCGGTGGAAGACCCCGGCGCGAACGGGTGAAGCCCCGCTCGAACGGCGCCGTCCGTCGGAACCGGTCGGAACGACGGCGACCGGCC
>QKPP01000247.1:0-19420 GCA_006508105.1 Myxococcales bacterium FL481
CGTCGTCGTCGTCGTCGTCGTCATCGTCATCGTCGTCATCGTCGTCATCGTCGTCGTCCGACCACTCGTCGCCGCCGAGCCCAGTGTTGTCATCGCCCTTGGTGCAGTTCGCTCCAGAGGCGGCCAGGGCGAGAATCACGGAGAACGGAAGGGAACGATACTTGGTGGTCATGTCAGCCTCGGCGACGACACCCGCGCCGGGGTGTCTCAGCTGACAACCCTACCGACAACCACCGCCACTGGGGTTAGCTGCGATTGCCGCGGGTCTTCATCACGAATGGGGTGGGCCCCGGCGAAGCCGCTAGGACATGACTATGCACCGACGGTGAAACGCTGCCGCTTGAGGCCAGTCAGGGTCTGGCCCGGTGCCCACCGCAGATTCCTCGCTCAGGTTCAAGTCACGAGTCGCAAGTGCTCGACTTCACGGAAACCACGCCGAATCGGCTCGGCCCCGCTCCGTCCGGCTGAGCGAGCGCCCGACCAGCCACGTTGGACTACGAACCGGACAGCGCGATCCAACCCATGCACTTTCGAGTCGCGCATTGCGCGGTTTCCGTACCGGCGCCGGGTTGGGGCGGGCAGTCGCTCCTAGCCTCGCGTCCATTGCGCCCACTCGAGCGTCTTGACAAGTAAACCCGGGAATGGCGAGCACCAAAGCGTCCAGTTCCCGCGTCAACGGCCCCCCGCTGTGAGCTACGGGCGCCGAAGACAGAGCCGGTCGACCCGCGCGCGCGCGGCAAATGTACTAGAAAACAGGCTCGGCCCGTTGTGGGCCGTGCCTCGCTGCGTTCGCCATGTCCCGTCCACCGCCTCACCCGTCCGTCCTCAAACGCATTCGACGTGGCGCACGGACCCATGGTGTCGGTCCGAGCGAACCGAAGCGACCGCCACCGCCGGGTGCTCTGGTGCCGGTCAAAGCGCAAGTGCCACCGTTGCCGCCAAGCCCCCGTCCGGCACCGACCAACGGCCGCAGTGATCCCTATCGCAATCGTATCGAGCAACTGCATCGCCATCTGACGACGCAGCCGGACGACACCAACGCGCTGTACGAACTGGCGCGGGTCTACCTCGAGTACGAGCACTTCGAACAAGCGGCGCCACTGTTCGCCAAACTGCTAGCCGAGCCCGAGCGGGTAGACCTCGATCCCGCAGCACTCGCGGCAGTGTACTCGCAAGCCGCGAGAGCGAGCGCGAGTGCAGGCGATCACGACGCAGCGCACCACTACCGCCGACAAGCCCACGACCTGTCGCCCGACGACGATCAACTCCTGATGGAGTTGGCCGAGTCGGCGTTCAAACTCGCCGCATGGGACGAGGCCCACCGACACTACGCGATCTTGGCCGCTCGCTTCGAGCCACGTGGAGATCCACGTCTCGAGCACGTGCAGCGCAGAGTCGCGGATATCAAGCGCCGCCAAAGTGGGCCCACGACGGCTGCGACCGCAAACGACAGTTTGCACACCGCGCTGCGCGTTCACACCGACAACGAGCACTGGCCCGGCGTCGTCCGAACCCTCGCCACGCTCACCGAACACGAGCAAGACCCCGCTACGCGCAGCCAGTACCATCGCAACGCGGCGTTGGTGTACCGAGACAAGCTGCGGGACCCAGCCCGAGCCCTCGCGGAATTTGAGCAGGCACTCGACGACGACCCGACCCATCTTGAGAGTTTTGAAGCCATCGACCAGATGCTGACCGAAGCGCGGCAATGGTCCGGCCTCGAGCGAAGCTATCGACGCATGATCGCGCGGCTCCAAGGCCGCGGCATGGCCCAAGTCGAGCTCGTGCTGTGGCGCAATCTCGCGGAGATCTACCGCACGCGTTTGCGCAACTTCGACGCGGCCACGCGCGCGTACGAGATCGTATTGGCGCGAGACGCCGACGACCACGACGCTCGAGTGCAACTGGTCGAGCTGTACCAGCGCTTGCTAGACCAAAGCTTCGACCGTTACGCGAAGTCGGCGGTCCGCGAGCACCATGCACTGTGGCAGCGCCAGCCGAACGACACCGGCAGTCTCCACTCGCTGTACCGCGTATATCGGCGACTAGGCGCCACGGACAAGTCGTATTGCCTGGCGGCCGCGCTGTCTTTGTTGCACCGCGCAACCGCGGAGCAAGCCGATATGTACCGTCGCTACCGCCGGCCCGCGCTTGTCGAGGCCCAAGGGCGCGTCAGCGAGGAGTTTCTCGACGAGCTCGTGTTGCACCCCGATCTGGATCGCAAGCTGACGGCGGTGTTCGCCGCGTTGGCGCCCGCGGCCATGGCCGTGCTCGCTGGCCGATCCGATCCCGCGACGTTGGATTCGGTGCGCACATTGGACGTCCAGCGTGATGGTTCGCCGCTGGCCGAGACGCTGCGGTACATCTCTCGCACAACCGGACTCGCGTTGCCGCAAACGCTGTTGCGTGCGGACATCGCCCACGACCTCGAGATCAAGCTGACCCGCCGTGACTCTCAACCGCAACTGAGCTTGGCGATCAACACCCGCACGTTCCGGGCCCGGCCGCGCATCGACATGGCATTTGCGCTGGCGCGCGAGCTGTTTACGTTGTACCCGCCGTTCCGAGTCTACGAGCTGTGTGACTATGACGCCCAGCGGCTTGGTGATTTGCTCCTGGCCGGCCTCAAACTCGGGGGAAGCCGACTCGAACGCCTCCCTCTTCGCGTCCATTGGCTCAGCCGACGGCTCGCCACCCATCTCGATCGACCGGCTCGCCGCAATCTGGCCGCGTTGGCCCAATCATTCGTCGACTCGCACGCGACCGCTGACATGAGACGCTGGGTACGCGCCGTGGAAGCCAGTGCGCTTCGCTTCGGTCTAGTCTTGTGCGGCGACGTCGGTACCGCCGCATCCGTGCTCGCGCACGAGCGACCGCGGTCCCCCGAGCGCAAAGACAAGACCTGGCTCGTGCGCGAGCTGTTGTCGTTCTCGGTCAGTGAGTCGTTCTTCGTGGCCCGGGAACGGCTTGGCACCCGCTGTCTCACGCCACAACCGGTGACGCGCCTGCCGGCTCACCCCCCCCGCGCGACCGGGGCCGCGAGCATCGCGACCCAACGACCCTCCGCCCCCCAACGGCCCGCTCCCCAGACGAATCAGATCAACGCGAGACTGCCAACGGGGTTGGCCGAGCGGATGAAGCGTCGCGCGGCTCGCCTCTTGGCGGAACGGCACGGCGGCCCCGGCAACTGCACCCCTCAGATGGCGGCCACCATCGACGCCATCGTCCAAGAGATCGACAGCTGGCTGGGGGAGAACAACACCCCCTCCAACGGGCGACAACAGTTGGGGCCACGGCCTTAGGACCCTAGGCTTCGCGCCCGCGCGGTCACACGACGTCACACGCCGGCTCGCCCGCCACGGGCGTGTCGCCGCCGCACGACCGGTTCGGCGCCGTCGTTGTCAACCGGCTCGGTCGTCTCGCCGCCGCGATACACGACCGGTTCGGCGCCGTCGCGGTCGGGGCGAGAAAGCGAGCGATCGGCGCCGGTGGGCGAAGTGTCCCCCGGCGCGGCCAACTGCCCGCGCGAGAGAGCATGCACCTTTTGCACCACGGCGGCCGGAATCTCGAGCCCGAGCTGACACTAACTCCATACCTTCGCGCTTGAGGAGTCCTTCCTCGACGGGCGGAGTCGTCCTGGACGATCGCACTATGCTCAACAACGACGCTTTGCTGTCGCGCGAAGACCTGCGGGCTTTTTGTCGCTCTGTCCGGTCCCTCGGTATCGACTGCGCCCCCGCGTTAGCCTACGCTGGATTTGACCCAGAGCGCTGGGACCTGGTGCCCGAGTGGGTCCCACCTCAACTGTTGGGGTACCTGCTCGACCAAGTCGCGGAACGAAACCGCGACCCCGCGTTGGGCATCCGCATCGCAGGACTGATCGCGGCCTCACGCCAACACGAGCTCGCAGCCAGCTCCTCCGCAGCGCGGGGGTTGCCCGACCTCGCCTGGGCCTTGTTTGAACGGGTGCCGGTTCTCCGTTCCGTGGTCGAACTCGCCAACCGAGTCGAGCCGTGGCGCTCGCGGCTGGAGTTTCGCTCGTCGAGTGGTAGCGCCTTGTCGCCGGATCTCGCCGAACTAGCGGTCGCGAGCGCGGTGTACCTCACCCGCGAGGCGACCGAGTGCGGCGCCCCGTGGCCGATCTTGGAGATCCACTTTGAACACTTCCCTCGGTGCGAAAACGAGGTCTACACCGCCTGTTTGCTCGCCCCCGTGCGGTTCGGCCAACCCCGCACCGCCGTGATCTACTCCAGGCCCGATCGACACCAATTCCTCCCCCCTGGGGTCTCGGCGGGCCGCGCGACGGAGTACGGGCGGGGCCCACAGCCGTCCCCGCACGGCCCCACCTCGCGACCCCCCGCCTGGCCGGCACAAGGCGGCAACGCGGCCGTTTCTCAACACGCCCGCGAGGTGCTGCTCGAGGAACTTCGGGGTGGTAACCCCTGCCTCGACACGGTGGCTCACCGCCTCGGACTGCATCCGCGTACACTCACCCGGCGGCTGCGGCACGAAGGCACGACCCACCAAAAGCTGCTCGACGATCTGCGCTACGAGCTGGCCGTGGAGTACCTCCGGCGGCCAGAGATGCCTCTGCGCGAGGTCGCACGAGCTCTCGGCTACTCCACAGTGGGCGCTTTTGGTCGAGCGTTTCGCCGTTGGTCGGGACGCTCACCGATGGATGTGCGAGCCCATCCATCGGAACCTCACCCGACCAGCGTCGCCGCGGCGAGTCCAGGACCCGCGTAGCCGCGGGTACGAACAGCACCGGTCATGCAGCATTGGCCCCCAACGGGCGAGCTCGTCGAGTGTTTCGCGGACTCCCCGCAACTCTGCAGAGATCCGCCGGGCCACGTGGCAACAGTTCAAGAATCGGGGGTGAGGTAGCATCCTTCGCGTGCCCCTGCCGGCCGGACCCGCGCTGCACTGCTCGACCGCCGGCACACGACCCAACGCGAGCACCGGGCCCCGCCCCAAGCGGCGGTCCCTCATCGAGGGGTCGCTCGGACCGCGAGCGCAGGACGGGCCGCTGACGCGCCCGAGCATGATGGCGGCGCTCGCCCGGATCGACCGCAGCCGTCTTGAGGATCCGCTTGGTCGTGGTCCCGACCCGCGCTGCAGCCTTGCTCGAGCAGACGACCGCGTGCCGCTCACGGCCAAATGGGCCACGGCCACACGCCCCGTCGCGACGCACGTCGTCGCCGTCGACGACCACGCCCGTCACCGTCGATGAGGGCGCCCTCGTCGCCACTGTCCGTGCCTCCGCGCCCGGGGCGGAGCGCCGCGAAAACGGCCTTCCCCCCGGTCGACACCGCCACCGTCGGCCATTCCGACGAGGTGAGAGAAAACCGCAACAAAACCCACCGACCACTCAAGTATTCATCCGAAACCGCCATCCCGAAACGGTGGTTGTGATTGAGGACAGCAATGCGAAGATGTCCCTCCCGGATCGGAAACATGATGTCGCATCCCATCCTCACTCGCGCACTCCTCTCCCCTCTGGTGTGGTCGTTCGGCCTCGCTTCCCTCGGCGCTTGCGGAGAGTCCGCTGACTCCTCCGACAACGCCGGCCAGGACCCGCCAAGTAACGACCAATCCGACGACGATGACGACGACAACGCCGCCGGTGACGATGACGATGACGACAACGGGGCCACCGACGACGCCGGGGGCGAGGACTCTAGTGGAGGCGAGGACTCTAGTGGAGGCGAAGACTCTAGTGGCGGCGACGATTCGGGTGGAGGCGAGGACCCCAGCGGTGACGACGACTCCAGCGACGATGACGACGATGACGACGACGACGACGATGACGATGACGACAACGCGGCGGACGAGGACGATCCCAAGTGGGACATCGGAGAGTACCCCGAAGACGAGCCTCCGCCCGAGGGTCCGCGCAAGATCGACTTGCTGTTCGTGATCGACAACTCGGGCTCGATGGGCGAAGAGCAGCGCAACCTCGCGAAGAACTTCCCCTACCTGATTCAGCAGCTCCGGGCGCTCAACCAAGACGACGCGCTCGCCGACGCCGACATCAACATCATGGTCACCACGACCGACCTCGGTCACACGTCGTGCTACGGCACCACGCCAGAGGCCGGAGACGCGGTGGTCACCGGCTGCAACGAGCGAATCGAGTCGTTCGCTGGCCAAGGCAACAACCCTGACGCCTTTGCTGCCTGTACTGACGTGTGCGAAAGCGACGTCAACATCGCGGACGGCCGGCCCTACATCAACTTCCAAGGTGAGATCGACAATGTCGACGATGTCGACGACGCCGACGTCAACGATGACGGGGTCGACGACGACTCCGTCGCGCAGGCGCTCGCTTGCCTCGGCCCACAGGGCATCGACGGGTGCGGCCTGGAGAGCCCGCTCGAGGCGATGCTCCAAGCCATCGACCCCGACGCTCCGCACAACAAAGGCGACGAGCCCTTCCTGCGCGACGAATCGCTGCTGGCCATCGCCATCGTGACCGACGAAGCGGACTGCTCGGTCGACGAGATGACCAACCCCGAGCTGTTTGACCCGAACGGCGACAAGGAGTTTTGGGAGATCGAGCCGATTAGTGAGCAAGCGCAGCTGTCCAGCGCAATCTGCTGGAACGCCGGTGTGGATTGCGAGCCCAACGGTGACGGCACCTACGAGTGCGAGTCCGTCGACGGCCAACTCCGCCCGGTGAGTCGCTACGCCGACTATCTCAACTACCTCATCGAGAAGAAGGACCGCGAGGTCGTGATGCTGGGGATTGTCGGGATCCCGCTTGTAACAGAACACGCCACGATCCCCCCTTACCAGCCCACCGCTGGGGGCATCTTCGATCTGGAGTACCGCGACTGGGTCGACGGCATGTACCCCGACGGCGACATCCTGCCGGTAGACTGGAACCTCGATCCCCGGCGCGACGCGGCCTACCAAGAATTCGCGTTTGGCATCGGGCCTGGCTGCACCGGGGAGACCGAAGGCGGCGAGTTTACGGGCCAAGGCATCCCCCCTCGTCGCGTTCGAGACGTCTGCGAGTCACTCAACCGCGAAGAAGACGGCGAAAAAGAGATCCGTTGCTGCATGGAATCGATCTGCGACACGGACTTCAGTAACGCGATCCGGTGCCTCACCGGCCTCATCCAGCACGTCGAGTAGGCGGCTCAGCTCACGTCACGAGCCACCCGTTCCCGCGCAGCGCCACGGGGCGCGGCTGCGCGGGGTTGCAGGGGGCTCCGCTAGGGGTTGGCCTCAGTCTCCACGCCACCCCAGCATGAGTTGGCCTGGGAGAAACTAAAGTAGCCGAACTCGCCGTTGGGCAGGGACGTGTCCGAGATGGTGATCTCGGTGTCGAAGCCATCGGAACCTGAGATCGTCAGGCGCGAACCGGTCGGCGCGTGGTCGAGCTCGAACGAGTAGTCGACATCTGGGTCCCAGACTGTCGTGCCCTCGGCGATGTCGGTCGGACCAGCCAACAACTCAGACAGCGTGGTGTTGCTGTCCGCCGTGAGGTCGCCACACCCGAGACCGTCCCAGCTATCGACAAGTTTGACCCGCATACCGGCCGTGAAGTTCGTGGTACCGCAGCCGGCGTGCTGCTGCGCTCCTGCTTTCCAGGTAAACAGATAAAATGGGCCGTCGTCGACCGCTCCCCACACCAGGCCGAACCAGTCGTCGTCGGTGGGCTCCGGTCCGGGCGGCAGTGACTCGACGTGCATCGATCCGCTGACGGAAGCATCGTCGAGCTCGATGTCACACAGCAGCACCCCGGCGTCGCTGTTCTCGCGCTGGCAGGCCGATGTGTCCCCGTCTTCGTACTCCCACGCGTCATCGACGAGTTCATCGATGTCAGGTCCGAGGGTTCTGACGGCGCACTCGTCGAGCAAAATCGGCGTGTCCACCACGTGCACCGTCACGGTGTCGCTGACCACGGCGCCGGTCCCCGCGTCCGTCACCGTCACCTCGTAGGTGGTGCTGGTGGCGGGCGTGGCCATTGGCGTGCGAATTTCGTCGTCGTCCAACGTCGCGGCCGGTTGCCACTGCCACGTGTACGTACCCGTTCCGCCGGTCGCCACCGCCTCGAGCGTGGTGGAGTCACCCGCGTCGATGTTGAAGTTCTTGGTCACCGTCAGCTGCAGGGGATCGAGGCAGTCGGTATCGCCATCGGGTGGGTTAACCGCCGGGTCCGTGTCGTCGCAATCACCGCCCGGATCGACGCCCGTCGGGGGATCGTGGTCACCCCAACCGTCGTCATCTTCGTCTTCGGCGCAAAGCTCGGGCTGTTGCTCCGCCGCGCCGGGGTGGGCGTTCCCGTTGGCGTCGTCGCAATCGGTGCCCGGATCGACGCCCGCCGGCGGGTCGTCATCGCCCCAGCCATCCTCATCGTCGTCGTTGGCACAAAGCAGCGGTTCTTGCTCGGCGGCCCCGGGGTACGTCTGAGCATTGGTATCATCGCAGTCGTCGTCGTTGTCGACCCAGCCCACCTCGGCATCGTCGGGTGCGGCGCAGTTGTCTGGATCCCCAAACCCGTCGTTGTCCTCGTCGGCGCACAGCTCCTCCTCGGCACCCGTGTCGGACGAGCCTGTGTCGCTGCCGCCGGTGCCCGTGCCGTCCCCCGTCGCGGTCTCGCTGGTGTCGCCGGTGTCGCTGCCGGTCACGGTGTCACTGTCACTGTCACTGTCACTGTCACTGTCGAGCCCGGTGTCGCTTCCGGCGGTCGCGGTGCCGCTGTCGTCGCCGGTGGTGGAAGCACCGGTTGCCGTGGCGGTATCAACTGCGGTCCCACTGTTGTCGCCGTCGCCGTCGCCGTCGCCGTCCCCGTCCCCATCCCCGTCGCCGTCCCCGTCGCCGTCCCCATCCCCATCCCCATCGCCGTCTCCGTCGCCATCCCCGTCCCCGTCGCCATCACCCGTCGCCGTCGCGGTGTCGGCGGCAGTTCCTGGTCCAGTCGGGGGGTCTTCGCACTCCCCGGCTCCGAATCCGTCATCGAGGCAAGGATCACCGCATGCGAGGGTGGTCGGGCCGGCAAGAGTCGAGACGTACAGCAAACGACGTAGGTACATGTTGGAGCTTCTTTCAGTCTAGGAGGGCGGCCGCTTGGCCAGCGACGCGCCCGAAAAAAGAGGGCCGCTTCTACTTTCGGTCGCAGGGCGAGCCTACTTGAGCAATCGGAACTCGATTCGCCGGTTTTTCGCCCGACCGCGCGAAGTGTCATTGGTATCGATCGGCTGATCGGGTCCATGACCGACCGTCTCAATACGGCTGGCGTCGATACCGTGATCGACGAGGAAGTTTCTGACGGATTCTGCGCGTCGCTGTGACAGGTCGAGATTGTGTTCGTGGCTGCCGCGGGCGTCGGTGTGTCCGCTGATCTCCACCCGCACCGAGTCGAACCTTCGCAGCACATCCAACGCCTGCCGGAGCACGGTCTCCGAGTTGGGGGTGATCGTATCCTTGTTGTTCTCGAAATAGATACCCTTGATAACCCCGGTGAACTTCTCAACCTCTTTGGGCACCTCGTCTGGACACCCGTCTTTGTCCTGAAAGCCGTTGACCGTCTCGGGTTCGTCGACGCAGTCGTCGTCTGGATCCAGCACGCCGTCACCGTCGGTGTCGGGAATCGGGCAACCGTCCGGAGCGACGCCCGCTTCGTCCGGACACTGGTCCTGCTCCGGACGATCCCAAAAGCCGTCTCCGTCACGGTCGCTTTCCGGGCAACCGTCTTCGTCCTCGAAGGTGTTGATCGTCTCCGGCTCGTCGGGACAATCGTCCTCGTCGTCCAAGAACCCATCCCCGTCGCGGTCGCTGGGCGGCTGCGGTTCCGGCTCTGAGGGTAGCGGCGCCGGCGCTGGCCGCCGACCGAGCACCAGACCCAAGCTGAGCGTAGCCTCGAGGTTGTGGGCGTTGAGCGCCTCACTCACGCCGCGGCCATGAGTCAACACGTCCCGCACGTCCACGCGAATCTGGGCGCGCCGGCTCAAGTTGAACTTCAGACCGGCACCGAAATCGAGGGCCGGATCGACATCATTGCCGACGGCGTCGGGATCCGACGCCACCCCGAGCACACCGGGCCCCGCAAAGATAAAGGGCACGATGCTCTTGCGACCGAACTGCAGCACGGCGTGCAGCCGTGCCGCCCATATGATGGCGGAGTGGGCATCGTCGTCGTCGGTCGACGACGGCATCGCCCCGCCCTCGGCCTCGAGCCCAAACATGCGGCGCGGGTAGTAGCCCAAACGAACGCCAAACGAAGGCGAGAACCGTTGCAACTCGCGAAAGCCCTGAGAGGGCGCGTCGGCCTGCGGCTGAAACAGCTCGTGCTTGTTGTTGAGCAGGAACAGTCCCCCGTAGATGCTCAACTCTCCGAGCCCCGCCTCGGCCGGCCAGCGATCGATCCAACGCGACTCGCTGGTCGCTTGCCCGGCCCCGCCGCCGAGCGACGCCGACCCCGATGCCTCCGCGGCGGCCGATTCTGCGGCCGCGGCCGAACGCGAGCCGAATAGTGCCGTCCCAAGACTAAGGACAGAAAGGACACGCATCGGCCAGAAGCCGGCCAACGCGAGTGGTGACGACGATTGATTAAGCACCATAAGCGAGAGCTGTGAGCCGTTGAGCTTGCTCGCGGCAGCCTAGCCCAAAACGCCATGGGTCCTACAAAATGCTGCGCGGGTCGACGAACGAAGCGAGCTCACTTCGCCCGGTCGCCCGGCCCTTGGCGGACCGCCACCCGGCCGAGCCCAGCCGCGCGGCGAAATGGCCCGCTCCCCGAACACCAGCGAACGCCTGCGGGCCGCGGGGCTCAAGCGAACCAGCCGCTTACCGGACGCCTTGGACCTCGGTGTTGGACACGTTCGTGGGCTGGCGGACCATAATCGAGCCCACACCCCCGACCGGGTCGACGTCGGTTCGCTCGACCATCGATCTGCGAATGCGAGCCGGAAGTCCAGCTGCGCGAAATCGAACTAACTCGCCGCCACGCCACCCGCTCGTGTGAGAAACGCACCCTTGCGAGGCTCGAGCCGTGAGACCGGCTAGCCCGCGGCACGTGGCGCGAAATACAAAACGTCACGGAGCCGCCGAGTCAACTCGCGGTCGGTCATCCGCACGTAGTCCTTGTGCAGCTCGGCGCACACCCGCCCCCGCGCGGGTGTTGACATTTGCGTGCGTATCTCCCCAAGCAACGCTGGCGGCGCGACCAACACGATGTGGTCGAGCGCCGCCTGATGCGTCGCCTGGTCGAGTGTGCCCGCCAGCTCGCGGGCAAACTCGACGTGCGCGTGCCGTTGCCAGCGGTCACGACGAGCGGCGGCATAGGGCCCCGTCTTGCGCTGCTGTTGACGACGTGCCGTTCCGTTGCTCACCCCGGGGTTTTGGAAGTCGGAAGAAAACACCCGTTCAAGCGCGGCACCATCTCGGCGTTGTCGAAGGATCCGGCCACGCGACGCGTCGGCCACCAATATCCACGTGTTTCCGAGCTTCATCACAATGATCCTATCTCAACCGTACTCCAGGTTCGAGTGAAACTTGGATCCAAACTCGCGCCCGCGAGCCACAATCGCAACGACCGTTGCATCACCTACGCTCGTATGCCCGACTACGCGCGACACCGGTGCAAATCCGGCCCTCGCCGCGCCCATTTGCTCCACGGGGGCGATCGTGATTGCCGACCGTACACGCGGCCACCGAGCGAACGCGGTCAGTCAGGTCCCGAGCGCAGTCTCCGCCGGCCTGGGCTACGAGGACTCGCTCACCTCGGCCACGTCGACCGCAACCCCGAGACGATTCGCCACACCGAGCACGAAGTCACGCTCGACGGACAGCACGACGTCGTCTGCATCGACCACCTCAATCAGGTCACGAACCAACCGCTCAGCCGACGAGCGCGACAAGTCCTGCTTGAGTCGCTCCAACGCTTGCTCGAGCAAGCGGGCTCGACCCGGACCGTCTCCTGCATCGCTGTAGAGCGCGACGGCAGACGGCAACGCGGCCTCGAGGTCCGCGGCAGATGCCACCTCGACCGATCCAGCCAAACGCTCAACGATCGCGTTTTGTTCGTGAACGTCGAGCTGCCCGTCGCTGCCATGGGCGCAAGTCAGTAGCACATAGGCCATGGCGACCACGGTGTCGTCGAGCGGACGGGTCATGTACCCGCGATGCTAGCAAGGAATCGCGTGAACGCGAATGCACTGGCCGACCGCGAACCGATATTCGCAGTGTGCACGGGCCCGTCCGTCGGCCCGACGCGAGCAACAGCACCACTGGCAACGGCGGCCGAGGGCGACCGGCGCGTCGGCGCAACGTTGGCTTCGCGCGGTGAGATTCGCAGACGCGTTGCGGCCGACCGCGTCTGAGTTGCGTCTCAAAGAGGCGCTAAGACGCCGCCCACAGCCCGAATGACGGCGTTCGAGCGAGCTGTTCCCGCGCGAAACCCCGCGGGATGGCGCTCCCGTCCGCGGCCCGGCGCCACCACCGGCAGCCCGGCCCGCGCAGGGTGACGTGCCGTTACGCCAACCCTCGTCGCGCCTCGAGGTCCTCCCAGCGAGTCATCAACTCACCGACGAGCGCCTCGGCCTGCGCGACATCGTCGTGAAAGGTACGCTGCTGTTCGTGGGGCTTGCGGTAAAAGTCGGGATCCTCCAGCTGGGCCTGGAGTTCGGCCAGCTTGGCTTCAGCCGCCTCGATCTTCGGCTCTAGCTTGTCGAGCTCGAGACGCTCGGCGTACGTCAGCTTGCGAGGGCGCGGCTCGTTCTCCACGGTCACCGAGCGGGTCGACTCCGTCTGAACGCCCGTGCCTTCACGCCGCTCGCTCGCCTTGGTCTTCGCCGCGCGAGACTCAACCCGCTTGGCGAGATAGTCGCCGTAGTTACCCACCACCACATCGAAGCTGTGGTCGGGCTCGAACGCGAGGATATGGGTGGCGATCCGATCGAGGAACCATCGATCGTGCGTCACCGTGACCACCACGCCACCGAACGCGAGCAGGGCGTGCTCGAGTGCACCCAACGTGTCGACATCGAGATCGTTGGTGGGCTCGTCCAAGATCAGCAGATTCGTCTCGTCTCGCAAGATCTTCGCGAGCGCGACGCGAGCCCGCTCGCCGCCCGACAGCGTCCCCACGCGTTGCTGCTGCGCCGCGGTGTCGAACGAGAACCGCTCGAGATAGGCGCGCATCGTCAACGTCTCGCCCGCGAAGGTGACCACACTGCGACCATCGGCCACCACGTCGAAAACGGACGTCGTGTCGTCGAGCCCCGCGCGAGCCTGATCGAGGTAAGCCACTCGGGTGTTCTTCCCAAGGGTGATTCGTCCGGCCACCGGCTCAAGCTCGCCACGCAGGGTCGCGAGCAACGTCGACTTTCCGCAGCCATTGGGACCCACCACGCCCACGCGCTGTCCGGGGGACAACCGGAGGGTCAGCCCGCTCGCGAGTGGCGTGTGGTCGCGGCCGATGGCGAGTTCGTCGAGTTCAAGCACCGTCTTCCCCGAGCGGGTGCCGGAGACGCCGAGCTTGGCCACGCGGTCGACTTCCACGGTCGACTGCGCCAGCGCGGCCTCGACCCGCCCGACGCGAGATTTGCTCTTGGTCGTGCGCGCCTTGGGCTGGCGTCGCAACCACTCCAACTCGCGTCGCAGATAGTTTTGGCGGTTCGCTTCGACCCGCGCCTCGTGAGCGAGCCGCTCCGCTTTCGCGATCAGGTAGGCCTCCCAGCCTCCGTCCACGCGAAACAAACCCGCCCGGCTCAGTTCGAAGGTCGTGTCCACCACTCGATCGAGGAGGTAGCGGTCGTGCGTGACCAACAACGCCGCCCCGCGATACTCCGAGCGCAAGTGCTCTTCGAGCCACTCGATGGTGGGGATGTCGAGATGGTTGGTGGGCTCGTCGAGGATCAACACATCGGGGTCGGAGATGAACGCGCGGGCCAGGGCGACGCGCCGACGCTGCCCGCCACTGAGCTGGCCCACCGGCCGGGCCCCGTCGACGATCCGCAGCTGCGCCAACATCGCTTCGGCCTCGTGCGCGACGTCCCAACCGCCGTGCTTTTCGATCTCAGCCGCTGCCTCCGTCTGCACCGGCAGCCACTGCTGGGCGCTCTCTCCCCGTGCCAACGCGGCGCTGGCCTCCGCGTGGCGGGCCTGAGCCGCCAGCCAATCACGCTTGCCGGCCAACACCGCGTCAAGCACGGTGTCGTCCGCGGCGAGCCGCGGCTCTTGTTCGAGGTAGCAGACCCGCAGGTCTTTGCTCCAGACGACCTCCCCCGCGTCCGGCAACTCGACTCGGGCCAAAATCCGCGCCAACGTGCTCTTCCCGGCCCCGTTGCGCCCGACCAATCCCGCGCGCTGGCCGGCCGCCAGGGCGAGCGAGGCTCCCGAGAGAACGGAACGGTTGCCATAGGCTTTGTGGACCTCGCGCGCGCTGAGCATGCTCACGGCCGCGAGTGTACGTCCTTTCACAGACACGAAGACAACCGCGTCGGGTGCCTTCCAGCCTTCGACCGTCGAGAGCCCGCTCCCCGCCGCGCCTCCGCGAGGCACGGCATCGACCGTCGACGATAAGGGGGTCATGCCATGAGCCCGGACCGTGAACCGGGCTGGTGATGTCCCGCGGCGACGCCACGACCGGCCGCCATGCGCACGGGGGTTGGATCGGATCGAGCGGACATGCCGGCGCGCAACGAACGGCGGACAGGTGCTCGCCGAGCCGCGGGCGAACTTGCCACACAGCGCTCCCCGGCCCCGCGCAGCGGCCGAACACCGATCCTCGCTGGGCCGACTCCAGACTAGCTCGAGTCCCGACTCGTCGGGTTCTACCCGGCCGGCGGCACCCGAAACCACTCGTGGGTCTTCGCCAACCCGTCGGCCACCTCGACCATCTCGCCGAGCAGCTTGGTACAGTCTACCGGGTCGAGCACAGATCGCTCCAGATCTCCGGCACGCGGGTCGCTGGGCACCAGTTGCGGCGCTTGGCCGGTGAGCCGACTGATCTCCACCGCGAGTTCGCGCGTGGTGGTCTCTGTACCGGTCCCGATGTTGACGATCGGCGCCTTCACTTTGCCCTCGAGCGCCAAAATGTTGGCCCGCGCGACGTCGGACACGTAGGTGTAGTCGCGGATGCAGCCCTCGTCGCCCTTGGTACGCCGAGCGTTGATCCGCAACGCTTCGCCCGCCAAGGTGCGATTGAAGAAGATCGCCACCACACCGGCCTCGCCATGCGGATCTTGCCGAGGGCCGTAGACGTTGGCGTAGCGCAACACCGAACACTCGAGCCCGTGGTGATCGCGGTAGACGTCGAGGAGTTGATCCACCGCGAGCTTGCTGATCGCGTAGGGACTGATCGGTGCGCCGGGCCAATCGACCCGCGCTCGCTCGCCGGGCGGAACCTCGCCGTAGATCGCCCCGCCCGTGCTGGCAAATACCACCCGGCGAGTACCGTGCTTCTTGCAAGCGTCGAACAAGTTGACGCTTCCGACCACGTTCGCCGACACGTCGAGATAGGGATCGGCGACACTCACGGCCACGCTCGCTTGCGCGGCCTGGTGGCTCACGGCTTGCGGCGCGAAGTCACGGATGACCCCTTCGGTGGCCTCTCGATCGCGCAGATCGACCGCGAAGAACGACGCGTCGCTCGGTACGTTGCGCCGGTGCCCGGTTGAAAGGTTGTCGAGCACGCCGACTTCCCAACCCTGAGCCAGTGCTGCGTCCGCGACATGGCTCCCAATGAAGCCGGCTCCTCCCGTGATCAACACGCGCATGCTGATGATCTAAAGGTTTGGCTCGACTCGAGCAAGCGCCATCCGGGTCCGCGCCGCCCGGCGTGGCCGGCCAGCACTCCCGCGGTCCCCCATCCGACGGGCCCGTCACCGCGTCACGCGGCCAAGCCCCGCCAGGCCGGCCGCCGCGACCGGGGTCGACGGGCGGTGAATCGGCGGTGCACCGCGAACCGTTTGGCGCCGGTTCAGTTCACTGTCGCGCCGGTTCAGTCGACCAGCGTAAGCAGGTTCTCGACCGGTCGCCCGACCACAGCGCGCCCGTCGAGCACACCAATGGGCCGCTGCAACAGCGTGGGGTGGCTGGCCATGTGGCCGATCAACTCGGCTTGCGTCTCTTCGCCAGTCAGCTGCAGCTCCTTGAAGGCCCGATCGTTGCGGCGCAGCAGGTCGTGCGGGGTCTTCCCCAGCGCGGCGAACAAGCGCCGCAGTTCGGTGCGATTCAAAGGATCTCGCGTGTACTCACGGTAGCGGTAGCCGATCCCGTGGTCGTCTAGCAAAGCGACCGCCTTGCGGCAGGTCGATCACGTCCGTTTGCAGATCAGTTCGAGCAACGACTCACCTCCGTCCCCGAGGTCTAACCGACACGCCCGACGTTCCCCAAACGGATTCGCGTGGGCGAGGCCCGCGCGCCTCGTCCACATCCCGACACCTTCGCTCCCCACACGTCACCTCACTCGGCGCCAGATCTGAGGTTGGCCCGGGATCGGCAGGCACGGTCGGCGGGGGTCTCGGCCGACCTCGGGCCGCGCGGGTCTCGTCCGCCGGCTCTCATCTGCTACGGTGCGATTCTCGTGTCCTCCCGCGAACGACCCCGTGGCCGACGACGCCTTTGCGCCCTCGCGCTGGGTCTGGCGCTCTCCCTCCCGCAAGCGAGCGTCGCGGGGACTCGCCACTACACCCTCAAGTCGCCCGACATCCACATCTCCGCGTGCGTTGGCACCACACTCGACGAGATCGCCAACGCGTTTCATCGCCGAACCGGACGCGATCTCACGGTCACCGACGGCACCCGCTCGATCCCCGAGCAAGCCCGACTCGTCGCACTCAACTTGCGCGAGGGCAAAAACATCGTGGCGCTCTACGCTGCGAAGAAGCTCGCACGCGAGATCACCCGCGCCTACCGCGAGATCCCACGCCAAGACCGGGAGGCGCGGGGGGTGGCCGTCATCGAGGCGACCTTGCGCGCGCAGGTGCAACGCGGCGAATACCTGTCAAAGCACATGCGACACGGTGCGGTCGACCTGCGAATCCACGACCTCTCCGCGAGCGAGCGCAAGATCTTAGCCCGCGAGATCCGACGAGCGCGCGTGGCCTTGGTCGATGAGAGCAAGAGTCGACGGCCGCACTATCACCTCAACTTTCTCGCGTGTCTCAAGCCGACGGCCGGCAAGAAGCCCTCAACGGGCCCCAAAGCGCCTTGACGGCGCGACGCAGGTCCACGAACCCGCGAAAGACCCGCGCACAACCCGGAGCCACCGCGCGAGACGGCGGCGCGGCGCTCGAGCCGAGGTTGCCCGGACTCTCGATCGCCACTAATCAACTACGAGTGTAGTTGACACCAGAGCGACGATCGACTACACATGTAGTCGTGGAATCGCAGCCCCTGAGCGACATGCAGATGGCGTTCATGCGCGTCCTGTGGGACCTGCATGAGGCCCACCTCGGCCAGGTCCAAGCCCAGCTCGACGCCAACGGACTCTCGCTCGCCCCCACCACCGTTGCGACCGTGCTGCGCCGGATGGAAAAGAAGGGCTGGGTCGCCCATCGCCGAGAGGGACGGCAGTTTATCTATCGCGCCGCTGTCTCCCGCGATGAGCTCGGTGAAAACGTGCTGTCACGTATTACCTCCGCGCTGTACGGGGGCGACGTGGCGGCCGTGTTTGCCCAGCTGTTGGGGTCCTCCGACGTGGAGGCAGATGAACTCGCGGCCATCAAAGCGCTGATCGCCGCCAAAGAGGAACGAGGTCCATGATGATCGTCCCCTTGGCTCTGTACGCGACCACCGCTAGCGGGTGGCTGCTCACCTTTCTCGCCCACAGCACGCTGTTCGTCGCGGTCGCGCTGGTCTTGGGCTCGCGGTGGGTCAAGCTGCCGCTCGCTTGGCAGCATCGGGTGTGGCGAGCGACGTTGATCGGCCCGCTGATCACCACGGCGGCCCTTTTGACCCTGCCCACGCCGTGGGCCAAAACGGTGTGGCCGCTGGTCCCCGCCGTGGTCCCTGGAGTCGGCGAACCAGCCGACCCGCCACCGACTGGCGACCGGTCGCCGCTGCGTCGCACGCCACCCGCTCGCTCGACGCAACCAGGACAAGCGGAACCAGACCGAGTCCTCGCTTACTGGGCGCAACCCGACCAACCAGGCTCGGTTCAGCAGCCAGCGCTGGCCCGCCCACAACTCGCCTCGCCGCTCGCGAGGCCGGTCGACCGAGGTCCACAGATCGGGCCGATCAGCGGACCCGTGACGTCTGCCGCGGTGGCACACGATCGAGCGCCAATCGCTTTGCACGCACTCGTGGCCGCGGTCCTGACTGCGCTGATCAGCGGCGCAGTCGGGTTGCTGCTCGCCATGCGGCAGATCCGACGAGCCCACCGCGTGCTCGCCCGACGTACCCCGATCCACGCAGGCCCCGGTCGTGAGCTCCTCGACGAGCTGTGTCGATCTGCCGACCGCCAACGCATGATCGCGTTGAGCGAGTGCGACCCGCTCACCAGCCCGGTGGCGCTCCTCGGTCACGAGATCTGCCTGCCCCGCGGATTTGCGTCGCGCGTGTGCGCTTCATCGTTGCGCGCTGCCCTGGCGCACGAGATGGCCCACGTCGTGCGTGGTGATGCGTGGTGGCTGCACATCGCCGCCCTGGTCCAAGCGGCCTTTCCCTTTCAACCGCTGTTTCGAATCGCCCGACGTCGGCTTCAAGACAGCGCCGAGTTTCTCAGCGACGACCAAGCCGTCCACCTGACCCAAGACGGTGTCGGTCTCGCCAAGTGCCTTGCGGAGGTCGCCAACATGAAACACACCACGCCTTGCTCTCAACCGTTGCTGCCCGCGATGGCCAGCCGCCACAAACCGCTGCTTGCGCGAGTCCAACGGCTCGTCGATGAACGCTCGCGACCACGCGAGCGCGACCGCCGAACAACGCTGGCCATCTTGGCGGCTGCAGTCGGCGTGTTCATTGCGGCGGCCCCAGTGGTGGTGGACGCCGAGGCCAGGTCCGCTGCCACGGCCCCGCCCCCGCTAGGCTCGGACGCCTCCGCGTCCGCCGTCGAGGAGGGAGCGAGGGCTCAGCCCCCAGCAGACCCGAGCGACCGGCGATCGCGACGGGAGGTACGTCGAGACCGGCGACGACAACAACGAGCCGAGCGACGCGCCGAGCGAGCCGGCCGCGGTTCACGTCCGGTGGATCGCACCGTGGAACGCCACCACGCGGTCTCGCCCGGCTTGCCCGACCGCGAGGCGACGCCTCGCGTCGCCACGAACGCCGCAACTGGTGCCGCCGCGCCGCCATCCCGTCCAACCGACGCCCCGACGCCCCAACTGCCGTCCGTGGGGATTGCGACCCCGGTGACCCCCGACGTCGACGCCCCCGCCGTCGCGCCGGTGCCACCGGTGCCACCGGCCGTCCCGGTGCCCCCGGTCACGACGGTGCCACCGGCCGTCCCGGTGCCCCCGGGCGCGCC
>QKPP01000247.1:19520-24547 GCA_006508105.1 Myxococcales bacterium FL481
CGCCTCCCGCAATCGCCCCGCTGCCGCCGCTACCTCCGGCCGAAGCGCTGGCCGGGGTCACGGGACTCGTGGCGACGACCGTCGGCTCCCTCGTCCCACAGGCGGTCAGCGGCGGTCTCGCCGTGTCGGCGATCGCCACCGAGGTGGAGGCCTCGGCCGTGAGGGTCGAGTCGGCCCATCAACGAGTCGAGCGGCTGCGGCGCGAGGACGCGAACCCCTCTGCGTTGCGCAAGGCCGAACGGGAACTCGCCCGCCTCGAACGCGAGCACGACAAGCTCGAGACGAAGCTCGACGTCCGGACGAAGCGACTCGAACGCGAGCTCAGCGTCGCCGGCGATGCCCTCGAGAAGAAAGTGGAACGCTGGGCGGCGGATTTCGAACGCGACTACGGCCGACAAATCCAAGACTGGGAACGAGACCACCGCGCCGCCTTGGAGGCTGACGCAGCGGAGTGGGAGCGCTGGGGGGAGTCTTGGGAGGCCTGGGGCGAGTCCTTTGGCGCCGCCATGCGCGAGCAGTTCGCTGAAGGCAGCGAACTCGACGCGGACGTCCGACAGCTCGAGCGCGAGGCCAAGCGCATCGAACGGGAAGCGATCCGAGCCGCGGCCCGGGGCGAGCGAGCCCGACGCGAGCGCGAGCGCGAAACGCAGCGGCGAGAACGGAAGCGTCGCAAACGACGTGAACCACGCCCAGACGAACCGCGGCGGTTGTAAACCGACGGCGGCACGCAGGGCCCAGCGCGAACCCCAGAGTTGGCGGCATCGGGGATGAACTGCACGGTCGTTCAGCTCTGCAGCTGGCGCCCCCCGGGGCTCCGCCGACACCGGTCGGACGAGCCCCGGTGGGGATGCGCTTTTGACGGATCGGCGCGGCGAGGGCCCGCGAACGCCCGCCGGCCACTACGGTGGGGGCGTCGCGACCTCTCGCAACAACGACAGTAACGCCGTGTAGTTCTCGGCTTCGCCGAGGTCGTTTCGGGTGAGGTTGTAGACCTCCACCACGTCTCCAGTGGGATCGAGCACCACCACGTCACGGTAGTCCACGCCGTCGCGGCCCCACCAGTCGGCATCGGCCGTGTCTTGTAGCCACGGCAGATCACGACCCTGACACATCTCCTCAATCGAGCGCCAGCTATCCGCGAGACCTACGCCGAGCACCGACACCGGAACCGGGGCTGGATCTGCGGCGAGCTCGTCCTCGATTCGCTCTAGGTGCCCGAACTGGGCCTGGCAGTACGGTCAACTCGAGGCGCCGTAGTACCAGGCCGAAACGTGGCCGCGGTAGTCCTCTTGGAGCAGGCAGTCCCCAGATGACGGGGACGACGCGTTGACGTCGCGCAACGCCCCCACGGGCGCGTCGCAAGACTTCGGTTCCTGGGCACAGGCCGCTGCAAACCACGGCGCGGCGAGGAGGATGACGAACCTAGCGGCCGTTCGTCGCCGAGCCCACCGGCTCACTGCGGCCTCGGGGCCAAGGCGCCGGGCATGCGGTCGAGCCCGTCCCGGTCGTGGACGACCCGAGATCGCACTTGTCGCCGCTGCTTCGCCCCACGCGAACAATCGCCGGTACGCAGCACCGTCAGCGCCTCGGCGATGCGTGCCTCCTCTCGGGTTCCCAACTCATGGGTGACGTCGTCTTCGGCGACGCAATCGGGCTCGATGCCCTCGTAGTAGTCGCCGTAGCCTTCGGCGTTGATCATCCGAAACTCGACCGGGCTCAACTTGTACTTCTCTTCGCAAAAGTCGTGGGAGTGCATACCCACCGGCTTGCCGGCGGTCGTGTTTCCAACGATCGTCGTTTTCACGTAGGGACGTACCATATTGATCACCAACTCACTCGCGGACGCGGTACCGGGCCCGACGATAAACACCACCTCGGTCGCGCCGATCGAATGGTCCACGGTTTCGTAGTAGTGGTTCCGATCCTTGTCCGCGCGATCGTCGTTGTATTTGTACGTGAACGACAGTTCACCCTCGTTGTTGAGGCCAACCAGCAGGTTACCGAGGTGCCGAGCGACCGAAATCAGCCCGCCCCCGTTGTAGCGTAGATCCACGATGACCTTGGTGATGCCAAGAGTTTGGTAGTCGGCAAACACCTCGTCGAGTGCCTCGATGGCCGGCTCGACAAAGGTACGAAACATCAGATATCCGTGCCGTTCCTCCTCCTCTTCAAACCCCTCCTCGTAGGGGACCGTGGCGTACGAGACCTTCTCCTTCTCCAGCTCGAGCTGCACTTCTTCGCCGTCGGGATGGCGTACGGTCAAACCCAGAAACAGGCGGTCCTCGTCGAGATACCCGTCTTCGAGAATCTCGTCGCCGCGTCGCAAGCCAGCCTCCCACGCCGGCGAGGGATCGTTGACGAATGTGATCCACTTACGATCATCTTCGTCCCGCATCGTTTTGTGACCAAAGGACATCCCGCGGCCCTTCTGGTAGTGGTCTTCGACGACCTGGGCCTCGCGGATCCGGCTCCAACGATCGACATCGGCGTAGCGCAGGTCGTCAAGCAACAACTCAGTTGACTCGTACCCCTCGATTTCGTCCTGCTCCAGATCCGGCAATCGATCGTTCCACAAGTAGTACCTTTGCATCGCGTCGTAGAGCCAGACGTTGACTTCGGGCATCGAACAACCGTCTGGGGGCGGGACCTCTTCCTCGCGCGCTGCATCCAGCGACCCCGACTGGCACGCCCCGAAGCCGACCGTCAGCGTCGACAAAAGAAGAATCTTGGACAACGACTGCATCGATCGAACCATCTGCACCCTCGTGATGAACTCAAGGTTGTCAGACGGGCACTAAGGGTTCAACCCGCTGACGAGACCGCTTTGGGAATCTGGTCCGCTGGAGCGCAGCAAAAACCCGGGGATCCTGACGCGCATGTTCCCGAATGCTCAACCCAGCAAGGTCGCCTCACGAGACGTCTCGGGCGGCCGCGTTGCGGTGCCGCTCGACGAACCGTCGCCCCGACAACGCAATAGCGCACTCAACGCGGTCGCAAGGTGCATCGGCGCGAGCAACCGGGGCTCAACCTGCATTCGCGTGCGTACGCGACCACAAGCCCGGCAGAGGTCGCGCAGTGGCGCGACCGGCGGCTACGCTTCGTCCGGTCGCACGGATAAGCTGTACTCGGTAGCCGACCGGAACACCTCAAGCATGCTGCGAACCCTCCTCCACCGCGTGACGTGCTGCGCGGCCGCCATGGCGACGATGGGGCTGGCACCGCCTAGCGCGGCCGGGCAAGCCGAACCCGTCGCCGCGTCCGGCTCGCCGGCTGCGGCGACCCCGAATGCCCCTCCGAGCGACACCGTTCGGCTGCGCGACGGCAGTTTCGTCCGCGGACGGATCATCGCGTTCGAGCGCGAACGCAGCGTCACCCTGTTGGTGCCGGGAACGGAGCAGCCGCGCGTGATCCCGTGGGGGCAAGTCGCCGAACTCCGTCGAGGCAACCAGCCCCCACCGAGCGCGCGCCCGCCCGCCGCGCCCACCGCGGCCACCGCTGCCGCCCAAGCGGCTCCGACCCTCGCCACGCCTCGGCGCGGCGCGCCTCAAGTGTTGCTAGAGGTCCGTGGGAACCGCGAAGTCACGCTGTTCGAGGTCGCGCCGGAAAACGAATGGGGAACGGCGACGGCCGGCGTCGGAGCGCCGGCCCGCGACGTCATGCTCGACCCGCGGTGCAAAGCGCCTTGCGATGAGATCATCGACGGACGCAAGGGACAAAGCTTCGTGGTTGGCGGCCCCCGTGTCAGCCCCTCCAAGCCGTTTCAACTCCTCGATCGGGGGGGTGCCGTCACGTTGCACGTCACGCCGCGACCCCAAGGGTTTCGCCTCGCCGCGTGGACCCTCACCCCGCTCGGGGTGTTGCTCGCGCCCGTCGGCGTCCTCATGGTCACCAACCCCTTCCGTGAGCCCGGTGAGGCGGTGGATGACGACCTTCGGACTGGCGGCTACGTCGCGATCGGCGTGGCCGGGGCCGCGGTGATCGGCGGGGTGTTGCTGGCCGTGTTCAGCCGCACCAAAGTTCGGTTCCGTTCCGGACGATCGGCTCGCCCCTAGCTGCGAAGGCACGCCGGTGACAGTTAGCGACGGCATCTCTGCCGGGGGCGACGATCCCCCCTCGGTGCGACTCCTGCTCGGCGACAACTTGCCTTGGCTCCAGAGCATGCCCGGGTCGTCGTTCCGACTGATCTACATCGACCCGCCGTTCAACACGCGCAAGCGACAAGCCCGAACTCGGCTCGAGACCGTGCGAGACGATGCCGGGGACCGCATCGGCTTCGGCGGCCGGCGCTACCGCAGCGCGATCTTGGGCGAACAAGGGTATGCGGACGCTTTCGACGACTACATCGGTTTCCTCGGGCCGCGCCTCGAGCAGGCGCACCGCGTGCTAAGTGACGACGGCAGCTTGTTCGTCCACGTCGACTACCGCGAGGTCCACTACGTGAAGGTCGCACTCGACCTCATCTTCGGACGCGACTGTTTCCAAAACGAGATCATCTGGGCGTACGACTACGGGGCGCGCTCCACGAAACGTTGGTCGGCCAAGCACGACAACATCTTGTGGTACGTCAAGCACCCGCGGCGCTACGTGTTCAATCACGATGCGATGGATCGCATCCCCTACATGGCGCCGGGGCTCGTCACGCCGGAAAAGGCCGCGCGCGGCAAGACCCCCACGGACGTGTGGTGGCACACGATCGTCAGCCCCACCGGGCGAGAAAAGACCGGGTATCCCACGCAGAAACCGCTGGGGATCCTGCGACGAATCGTCGGCGTGCACTCCGAGCCGGGCGACCACCTGCTCGACTTCTTTGCGGGCAGCGGGTCGTTCGGTGAGGCCGCACTGCAGGCCCAACGGCGCGTCACACTCATCGACCACAATCCGGAAGCGATCGCCGTCACGCAACACCGCCTCGCCGCGTGGTCGCCACAACTCGTCGAAGCATCCACGACAGACCCGACTCACGCCACGTCTCCCCCTCAGACCCACGTCGCGTCCGCCCCTCAGACCCACGTCGCGTCCGCCCCTCA
>QKPP01000247.1:24647-34632 GCA_006508105.1 Myxococcales bacterium FL481
CCCCTCAGACCCACGTCGCGTCCGCCCCTCAGACCCACGTCGCGTCCGCCCCTCAGACCCACGCCACATCAGCCCAGCGGACGCCGGTCACGTCCCCGCGCCAAACCCCGCCGCAGGCCGAGGGCCCAGCTCCGGCGCAAGCCGGTGGCGTCGCCGCGACTGCGGCACCGTCTGCGACTCCGCCGCCCACGGCTCCGACGGAGGCGACCTCGGCCGGTCCGAGCGGGGCGTTCGTCGGCGAACTCGACCAAGCCACCCATGGTGCGACCCGCCACGCCGGCGTGGCCACGCCAACTCAAACCGAGGCGCCGCCAGAGACATCGACCCGCGCTCCCGATGCGACGCGATCCACCCCCTCGAGCCGGCGCTAGACCCCCTCTTCCTCCCTCGCTATGATCGAGACGGAGGGCAAGTCACATCGGACCCACACCGAGCATCACGACCGGTCTGACGGGGCTCGACCGCGTCCTCACAGGTGGCTTGTTTCCCGGCGACGCGGTCGTGTGGCAGATCGATGACGTCTCCGACTATTTCGCGTTCGCCACGGCCTTTGCTCGAGGCGCGGTCGCGCAGGGCCGCCCGGTCCTGTACCTACGCTTCGCTCCCCACCCGCCATTGCTCCGCCGCGAACCCGGCGTGCTGACCCACGAGATCGACCCGCGCAACGGGTTCGAGCACGTGTTGACCCGCATGCGCGACTACATGGAGGACGTGGGTGAGGGAGCGTGCATCATCTTCGACTGTCTGTCCGACCTCCCGTACTACTGGGCCGGCGACCACATGGTCGGGAACGTGGTGCTGCTGACGGTGCCCATCATTCAGCGCCTCCGTGCCACGGCGTATTTTCTGTTGCTGCGAGACCACCACTCCCACCTCGGGCTGACGCCGATTACCGAGAGCACGCAGATGCTCTTGGAGACATTCCGCTACGACGACCGCACCTACGTGCGCCCGCTCAAAGTAAGTGACCGCCACTCGCCCACACTGTACATGTTGCACGAGCAAGACGGCGATTCGCTCGTGCCTGTGACCGAAAGCGCCACGACGTCAGCGGTGCTGCGTTCCTTTCCGTGGTCTCGCGTAGACTCGGCCACGGTGCAGCACGGGTACTGGACCCGAACCTTTGCCCAAGCGGAACGGATCCTCGACGATCGGGTCTACGGGGCCTCCACGGCCCGCGAGGAAGAAGAGCTGTTCCAGCATCTGCTGCGGATGATGATCTCGCGCGACCCCAACTTCTTGGCGCTCGCACAGGAACACTTCAGCCTCAGCACCCTGATCAAAATCCGCAGCCGTATGATCGGCACCGGGCTGATCGGCGGCAAGGCCGTGGGCATGCTCTTGGCACGCGCCATGCTCAAGAACACAGACGCGCGATGGAACGATGTTCTCGAGGCCCACGATTCGTTTTACATCGGCGCCGACGTGTTCCATAGCTTCTTGGTCGGCAACCAGGCGTGGTGGGAAAAACAGGCCCTTCGCACGCCACGGGACATCGAGCGCTACGCCCCGCAGGTGCGGGAACGAATCCGCAACGGGGAGTTCTCCGCCCACTTTCGCCGTCAGTTCGCCGACATGCTGCACTACTTCGGTCAGTCGCCGATCATCGTGCGTTCGTCTTCGCTGATGGAGGATAACTTCGCCAACGCGTTCTCGGGCAAGTACGAAAGCGTGTTTTGCATCAACCACGGCACTCCCGAGCAACGCCTCGAGGCCTTTCTCGACGCGGTCCGAGAGGTGTACATCAGCGCCGTCAGTGACGAAGCGCTCTCGTACCTCGAGCACCGGGGTCTACTCGACAAAAACGAGCAGATGGCCCTTTTGGTCCAGCGCGTATGTGGTGCTCAACATGGTGACTACTACTACCCGCACGCGGCCGGCGTGGCCTACTCGTTCAACCCCTACGCCTGGAGTGACTACATCGACGCCCAGGCCGGCATGCTCCGCTTGGTGTTTGGTCTGGGCACGCGCGCCGTCGATCGGGCCGACGACGACTACACGCGCATCGTGGCCCTCAATGCGCCCAGCCGACGCCCCGAGGCGGGTTTTTCAGAGATGCGGCAGTTTGCCCAACGCCGGGTTGACGTGCTGTCGCGCCCCCACGGCAAACTCATCAGTTGCGATTTCGAAGACGTCGCCTCGCAACACTGCGAGCTGCCACTCGATATATTCGCCTCGCACGACGAGTCGGCCCGCCGTTGGGGCCGCAGTCGGGGCGAGGAGGTGTTCAGCTGGGTGCTGACCTTCGACGGGCTGCTCGAGAAAACGAGCTTTGTCGCCGACATGCGCGAGATGATGGCCACCCTGCAGGCTTCGTATCTTTGCCCCGTTGATCTAGAGTTTACTGTCAACTTCTACAAAGGCAGTGGCTATCGGATCAACCCCGTCCAATGCCGCCCCCTGCAGGTAAAAAGCCAAGGCGTCGTGCGCCCCCTGCCTTCGAGCATCCGCGAGGATGATTTGGTGTTGCGCTGCCACGGCCCCGTCATTGGCCAAAGCCGGGTCGAGGACATTACCCGCGTGATTTGGGTCGTCCCGGCCACGTACGCGCGATTGACAATTCGAGAACGACACAAAGTCGCGAAGCTCATCGGTCAGCTCAACGCGCTCACCAAGGCCATCCCCAACCACGCCCTGCTCCTCGCCGGACCGGGCCGCTGGGGCACGCGCTCACCGGAGCTCGGCGTGCCCGTCTCCTTTGCCGACATTAACGCGGTCGCAGTCCTCTGCGAGATTGTGGCGATGCATGCCAACTTGGTGCCCGACGTGTCTTTGGGCACGCACTTTTTCAACGATCTCGTCGAAGCGGAGATGCTCTACCTCGCGGTGTACCCCGAGCGCCCAGAGACCGTTTTGCGCGCCGACTTCTTCGCCAGCGCACCCAACCGTTTCGCCTCGATCTTGCCGAGCGAGGCGAGCTGGGCCGATGTGATCCGAGTGTTCGATCTCCCGCGCGAAGACGGGGCTCGCTTCGCACTCCACGCCGACGCCCGATCCCAACGGGCCGTCGCGTACCTCCGCCACGCGGAAGGCTAGTGGGGCATCCGAGGCGACCGACCGCCCGGGCCAACCGGTACACAGCGCGCCAGCGGTCGCGGACCACCGAACGGCGAGCGAGGTCGCGCAGCCACGCGACCTCGGCCACCAAAGCCACTGGGGAGGCAGCCACCTCGAGCCCCGACCGCCATCCATCAACGCCCGGCAGCCTGTCTCATCGCGACCCCGCGCTGGAGCCGGACGAGCGCCACCACCGCTACGGCGCCGCGGAGTCCAACGCGGCAAGGACCGCCTCGGCCATGCCCAACGTGGACAACGGCCGCTCCGCACCAAGATCTGCCGTGCGAGCGCCGGCCGCCAACGCCTGAGTCACCGCAGCCTCGATGCTTGCAGCCTCGGCTTCGAGGCCGAGGCTGTGCCGCAAGAGCATGGCCACACTGAGAATTGTTGCGACCGGGTTGGCCACCCCCTTGCCGGCGATGTCCGGAGCCGACCCATGAATCGGCTCATAGACGCCGAGCGTGCCCTCGCCCAGCGACGCGCTCGGCAGCATGCCCAACGAACCGGCCAACACCGAGGCCTCGTCCGACAAGATGTCGCCGAACATGTTCTCGGTCACGATGACGTCAAATTCCTTGGGGGCCGTGACCAAGCGCATGGCCGCGGAATCCACCAACTGGTGTTCCAACGTGATGTCGGCGTGGGCGGCCCCGACGTCCGTCGCGACCTCCCGCCAAAGCCGCGACGACTCCAGCACATTGGCTTTGTCGACGGAGGTCACCAACCGGCGGCGCCCGGCCGCCAGGCGAAATGCGAGCTCGACGACCCGCCGTACCTCGAAATCGGTGTACTCGAGGGTATCAACCGCTCGCACCCCTTGCGGCGTGGTCGAGCGAGACCGCGGCTCGCCGAAGTACAGGCCCCCGGTGAGCTCACGCACCATCAGCATATCGACGCCCTCGATTCGCTCGCGCCGCAGGGGTGACGCGTCGAGCAGTTCATCGTACGCGGTGACGGGACGCAGGTTCGCGTAAAGCCCTAAGGACTTGCGCAGGGCCAGCAACCCCTGCTCGGGCCGCACCGAGGCTTTCGGATCATCCCATCGCGGTCCCCCGACCGCCCCCAACAACACCGCGTCCGCCCGTTCGAACGCGGCACGCGTCGCCGGCGGCAGCGGATCACCGGTCTCGTCGATGGCGATGCCCCCGATGAGCTGCTCGTCGTAGCGAAAGTCGTGATGGTGACGCCGCGCGACGGCGTCGAAGATGAGCTTGGCGGCGGAGACGATTTCGGGCCCGACGCCGTCGCCGGGTAACAGCACAATGTTGGCCTGCATGCGGATTCCTTGCCCAGGCGGCCGCCACGGCCATCGCTCGCCGGCCACGCGGGCGCGGCGACGATACTCGAACGCGCCGACCCGCGCCACGCACCTCGGCGGAACCGCCCGACGAAACCGGTGATCGTGTGGCCGCCTGCGCCGCGTTCCAAATCGCCCAAGGCGCCCGCGTGATCGGCGGGCACCCGTCACGAAGCCCCTCGCCGCGCCCCGATCGCAGCCGCCATTGCGCCGCCACGGACCGTCGACATCGACGGTCACGCCGCGCCCGTCCGTCGCGGACCGAGCCTCCAGATCACCCGTTGGCTCCCCCACGCGGGAACCGAGAGTGGTGGAGGGCCCACACCGCACCTCGACTCCTCGCGGTAACCCGCGCTGACGCGACGGCCCGATTCGCAGCTGGCATCCGCCCGCGTCGTTGTTCCCAGTGACGCGTCGAACATTGTACCGCGTGGCAGGATCGCTCGCCGAACGTGCGCTCGCCTCGGTCTCAGCACCCGGTCACCCGAGAATCGGCGCACTCGCGACAGTCCATCCGTGCGTCCCCGGACCGCGAGCAGATTGGTCACAACCGACTGTTGCGTTCGCTCATTTTGCGCGCATTCGACCACTGCCCCAACCCGCGACAAATTCGGCATAATCCCAAACGTGATGGACGACCACGAACGCGATTCAATGCCACCGAACGTCAGGACGCTTCGTAGTCGTATTTGGGAACTCCACCGCCGCACACTCCAAGCCGGTTCAGCTGAGCTCGGGCCCAATCTCGACCCCGGTCACGACGACGTGTTGGCCGACGCCAAGCAACTGACCGACCTCGGCACGTGGGCATGGGATATGCGCGCAGGGACTGCCTCCTGGACCCCCGAGCTATACCGAATCCTCGGCTACCCGCCCGACGTCGACCCCGCAACCGAACGGTTCTTCGGCGCCATCCATCCCGACGACCGAGCCCGCGTACTGGAACTGACGTCGCAAAGTGTCGTGACGGGAGAATCGCTACGAACAGACTTCGTCGTCCTCCGGCCCGACGGGACGCTCCGGAATGTCACCATGACCGCAACCATGGTCTTCGACGATGACGGACAACCTTGGCGGCTCGTCGGAGCGGTGTTGGACCTCACAGACGCCGGAGAGGCACTGGAACAAAACCGGCGCGCTTTTGAGCAGCTCGAGGACGCCCAGGCGATCGGGAGGCTAGGTAGCTGGCGCTACGATGCGCGGCGCCGTGGCCTGACGTGGTCTCGGGAGTTTTGCCGGATCCTGGGCTTGCCACCCGACACAGCCCCGGACGCTCAAGTCGTGGTGGATCGCATCCACAAGCGAGACCAAGCGCATTTCTCGCGAGCCAAAGCGCAGATTCTCCACCACGCCAACTCTGCCGATGCGGAGTATCGCATCGTGCGACCAGACGGGGACACCCGTGACGTCCGGGTCAACGCGGTGGCTCGACGCGACGATGACGGCAGTCTCATCGACGTTCGCGGCACGCTCCTCGATATCACCGAACAGGTCCGACAACGCGAAGACCTCGCGCACGACCAGAAGATGGAAGCGATCGGTCGTCTGGCGGGTGGGATTGCCCATGACTTCAACAATTTGCTGACCATCGTCACCACCAACCTCGACCTCGCGCGCGAGACGTTGGTGATCCGTGACGTCGAGGTTCCGCCAGAACTCGCCGAGTGCCAACGCGCGCTGACATCCGCGAGTGCGCTGATCCGCCGTCTGCTTACGTTCGGCCGCCAAGCCGCGCTTTCGCTGCGGTTGCTCGATGTCAACCAGATGATTCGAGGCGCAATGGTGTTGATCCGCCGCCTCGTCGGTGAATCCATTGTGCTCGAGACAGATCTTGCCCACGAGCTCGCGCCCGTACGCGTCGATGCAGTGGAAATCGAGCGAGCCCTTCTCAACCTGGTATCGAATGCTCGAGACGCGGTCCCCAATGGGGGGCGGGTCCGCATCGAGACTCGAACCGTCCACGAAGCGGATCTCTCGTACGTCGAAATCGCGGTCTCGGATGATGGCCCAGGACTGGAGCCGTGGGCGCGTCACCGCGTCTTCGAGCCGTTCTTCACCACCAAACCCGAGGGCCAAGGGACCGGACTCGGGCTCGCCAGTGTACTGGGAACCGCCGAGCAACACGGGGGAACCGTGGTCGTCGACTGTCCGCCGGAGGGCGGCACGGTGTTTCGCATGCGTCTGCCCGCGGCGAACCAAAGCGCGATCGAACCGGAGGAGCCCAGCGATGCCCTCGCCGCCCCGAGTCGAGACGCCCGCCAGCAGGTCCTCGTGGTGGACGACGAGCCGCAAGTTGCTCGCGTCATTCAGCACAGCTTGCAACGACGCGGGTACGCGGTGTCCACCGCCACCGATCCCGCGGCCGCGCGAGCCCTGTGGGCTGAGCGTGGACGGAAGATTGATCTCGTCATCTGTGACGTCGTGATGACGCCGGTACGCGGCCCCGAGCTGGTTCGAGAGTTCGCGCAGGCCCGACCGCTGCCCCCCGTCTTGTTCATCACCGGATACAGCGAGGAGGCGGCGCAGTCCGATCTCGATCACCCCGTGCTCACCAAGCCGTTCTCGGTCGCGGAGCTGACCGCCGCGGTGGAGCGAGCCCTTTGCTACTAGATCCCAGATCAGGCCGCGAGGCTTACTTCCAACGGCACGACTCGACCCCGCGAATGGCCAACACATCCTGCACCAGCGACAGTGCGCCCAGCCGAGCTCGCGACCGAATATTGTAGGTCAAAGTGACCTCCCGGGCGTCCGGCGAGGAATCGACCGACAGATCCATCACGCGAATCCGGCGGCGGCGGAAACGGTCGAGCACCTCGGCGTGAATCGCCGTACTACTCGAAGGATGGATCCCGATCGAGACCCGGCGGTACTGAGGGGTCGGCACGACCCGCTCGAGGAAGTGAAACAGCCACAGCACGACCAGCGCGGCGATGGTGGCGGCGACCGCCAGCGCGTATTGTCCTGCGCCGATGACAATGCCGAGCACGGCGGCGAGCCAAATGCTGGCCGCCGTGGTCACCCCGCGAATCAAGTCGCCTAGACGTACGACAACCGCCGCCCCAAGAAAGCCAATGCCGGTGACAATGCCCGCAGCGATCCGCGCGGGATCGACTCGGGTCACCGCTGGATCGTGTATCGCACTTCCTCCTTGTGCGATGGAGCCCGACGCGATCATCACCAAGGTCGCCCCAAGGCAAACTAGCATCATCGTGCGCAGGCCCGCGGCCCGTCCTCGTGCTTCACGCTCGAGCCCGACTGCGCCTCCTAGAGCAAGGCTGAGTCCGATCTGAAGCAGCGCTTGCGAATCAATTGAACCGAGAAAAAGCGTCAAGCCACCTCCGTAGCCCGCGGCCGGCAATACGACGAGGCGCGAGACATGACCACGCCTCGTCCCGATTCGGCGCCAAGCGCCGGAACCCAACGAGCTCCACCGCCCGAGCGACGCCGGCTTTGTCTCGGTTCATTGAACGCCGTCCACGCGAGCAGCGTCGCGCGGCGCAGTGTCGGCCACGCAAGCGGGGAGGATTGAGCTCTCTAGTGGCGCTCTTCGTCGCCACCGTGGGGATGGCCTTGTTCGAGTTCGTCCTCGGTGGCGTCGCGCACGGCGAGAACTTCCACGTCAAAGTGCAAAGTCTCGCCGGCGAGCGGGTGGTTTTCGTCGACCAGCACGGCTTCGTCTTGGATCTCGACAACCCACAACACCGTCTGGTTGCCTTCATCGTCCTCGGCCAAGATCGACGCACCGACCTCGACATCCGCTTCCTCGAACACCTCACGGGGGATCTTTTGCGGAGGATCGTCGCTCCGTTCACCGTACCCATCGTCGGGAACGACGGTGACACTGAGCGTGGAGCCGACCTCGCGCCCCGCCAAGGCGTGCTCTAACCCGGGGACAATGTTTTCAGCTCCGTGCAAGTACAGCAACGGATCGTCCGCGGTGGACGTATCAAGCACCTCACCCGCGCCATTGCGCAACGTGTAGCTGATGGAAACGACTTTGCTATCGGAGACGGATTGTGTCGACACGGTGGTGGGGCCGCGGGCGCGGCGAAGCGCGGAACGTAGCCGCCGCTTCGGACGAACGCAACGCAACCCGATGCGCCCCGCGCGTTGTCTCCGACGAAGGTGACCGACGTCGCTCCAGCGCTCGCACGTTCGCTGATCGCCCAGCTGACACGAGGTCACTGGACCGATGACTCCGGCCGACCTGCGCCAGATCGAACCCGCCGGCGGCGTTCGACGATTCCGCGGGCGTCTAGCCGATCGCGGTTCCGCCGGCGAGATCTCCGCTAGATGACGCGAGCCGGCTCGTCAGCGCCACCGACAGCAGCGGGCGCCACGTGGTCTCGCGGGCCGTGGTGTTCCCCACGTCGGCGCGAAGGCAGGCGCGGTGGCCCGACTTCAGCGCAGCCGTCTAGCGCAACACCCCGTCGCGCTATGCGGAGGCACGAGTCCGGACGAAGCGCCCATGTCGTCGGAGATGTCGTCGAGCGGCCGCGACCCGTGCTGCCCGGGATCGTCGGCCGCCGCGATCGTCATCCGACGTGAACTACCGGCTCAAGATGCCACTGGGCTTCGATCTCGTCGGCGGCTGCCGCCCGCGCGATCTCCTTCGCCACCGAAGGCATCTCCTGCACCGGATGTAGACCGCCTTGGTAGTAAAAGCGTGACTCATCGCCATCGTCTTCGTACCAGCAGTCGAGGTCATCAATGGTCAGTATGTGCCCGCGACGAAGGCGATCCAAAATGTTCGCTTCAGTCAGGTCCGCCGAGAATGTGCCGCGGATCCGGCCGATGCGACGCGCCGCATCGCCGAGCGCATCCAGATCCCCGCGCAAGACAACGTCGAGTTCACCACTTTCTTCCAAAGCGCTGATCTCGTTCTCCGCGCCCCAAAAGCGGCCGCGAATATAAACATAGGGCGCGACGAAGACCTGGGTCTCCTCCGCGATCTGACGGGCCATGTGCGGATGGGACGCGAGATTCACCAAGCGCACGTACACGTCTCGGCGCCGAATCACCTGACGAATGCGCTCTGCCGCGTCACCCGTTTCCGTCGTCGTGTAGACAACAACCGTCGCGTCATCGGGACGCGGTTCGGCGCTCGTGCTCGCCTCCGCTTCGGTCCGTGACGCCTCTGATGAGGCTCGACCCTCGGGGGGGGCCTCACCGTCGTGACTTTCTGAGGTACGATCGCGGCCCGCGTGCGGGGTCGCGTCGGCCCCACCATCCCCGTCAGCGGCGCCGCGCGAACGAGCCGTCGCCGCGGCCGGGCTGGGCTCCCAGGCGAGCACTTCCCGCCCGAGACGCTCGGCCGCCTGGCGAACCCGCTTGGGCGAGCGCTGCCACAGCGTGCTCCCGACCCGACGCCCTTCTTCAACCCACTCGTCGCCCAGGCGATCGCGGGCGATGGACTCGGCCTTCTTGAGCCAGTCGCGCATGCTTCTCATGGGCGGGAGGCTACGAGAAAGGGGGCGGACTGACCAGCTGACATGTAAGCACCCCCGCGCGGCTCACCCGGTGCGCTGGAGGTCAGGACCGCCGACGTCGCAAGAGGGGCACGCCCAACGCAAGTGCCCACCACCACGAGGCTCCCCCCTGCGAGCTGCAGCCGCAGCCGGGATCCTCCTT
>QKPP01000078.1 GCA_006508105.1 Myxococcales bacterium FL481
CATCGTCGTCATCGTCGTCATCGTCGTCATCGTCGTCATCGTCGTCATCGTCGTCGTCGTCGTCGTCGTCGTCGTCGTCTTGCGCAGGGTCGTCCTCCCCCCAAGGAGAGGTCTCGTCGGACTTGTCGCCACAGCCGGCGAGCGTGTAGCAAGAGGTCAACAGAACAACGTGTGCCAAGCGGTGGATAGGCGTCATCTTCTGAGATTCTCCCCTCTCGAGATGTTCAGAGGTGGTGGATCACAGTACACGGACGGCCGGATCGGTGCCAAGCGAACGAATGGCGCACCGCCCCGCCCCGCGCGGCACGAGACGTCCGGTGATGACCGTACCGGACTATTCGGTCATGCAGATAGCCGAGCCTACCCAACTTTCGTGACCCTATCTCGCGCTTGGCTGGACTCCCTGGGTGCGTCGCCGTCCGTGGCAGCGAGCCGGCGCGTCATGACTCTGGCTTCGTCATCGGGCGTTCGACCGACAGCACGCAACGCAGCCCGTCAGCGACGACCAGCGGCGCCGCGCGGGCGACCGTAACGCCGCAACGTCCCCACCATCGACGGACCCGCGAGGCCGGTGACTCGCGTGTACTGACCCGATCGCGCCCCGGCGGGCGACGGCTGGTCGAAGTGGACGTCGTGACCCGCCGCCAGTTTGCCTCCGTGGGCTCGAACCCGTCCGGGTTCGACGAGGTCACGTGGCCGCGTCTCGCGGCCTCGACGAACCGTGCGCCGCGGGTCGCCGGCATGCATCGCGCGCCGCCCGACCCGGCCGAGTTTGCGCCGGCCTCGGCCGATTCGCCCAACCTCACGCGGTCAAGCCAAACTACGGGCCGAAGCTGACGCGGTACCCGCGATCGACGAGATAGCTGCGATGCCACGGAAGCATCGCGCGCTGCCCGTCGGCGAGCTCGACGTGCAGACAGATCGTGTCGCCGCCGGCCTCAAAGCCGCGCGCGACGACCACATCGTGCGCGGCGAGCATGGCGACCGTCTCCGCCGGGGCCGGCGGCCGACCGAGCCGGCAATGCGCCGCCTCACCGACCACGGGCAGCGACTGGAGAGCCTCGAACGCCACTCCCCAGCGCACGAAGACCAGACCCCAAGCCCACATCACCACAAGGCCCAGCGCCGCGCGATGGCGCCAAGTCATCCACGGCCAGATCGGATCTACGAGCCGCATCTACGTCATTGTGTGGTCGACTGCCGCCCAGCCCACACCCCCGGCCGGCTTCGGTCCCCACCCGAAACCAGATGCGCCAGCCCCGACCGGCGGCCAGTTATCACCGCCGGTCGACGACGCATCAATATGGCACTGTCCCGCGCCGCTACGCTCCGTATCGCTTCACCACTCGCTCGGCCCATCGACGTAGTGCGTGGCCGAAGTCGTCGAAGAACGTGTAGCAAACGGGCACGACGATGAGGGTCAAGACCGTCGCGGTGGTCATGCCTCCAACCAGCGTGCGCCCGAAAGCGCCGTACGGCAGCCCTTCCGAGGGTGCGTTTGAAAACGCGAGGGGCAGCATGCCCCCCACCGTCGTCAACGCCGTCATCAAGATCGGCCGAAAGCGGTGGGTACCCGCTTGAACAATGGCCTCCACCCGATCGAGGCCGTCCTTGCGCGCGTTGTTGATGAAATCGACGAGCACAATCCCGTTGTTCACCACCACACCGAGGAGCAACAGGACCCCGATCGTGGCGAGCGGGTCGATGTCCGACCCCGTGAGGAACAGAAACCACCACACCCCCACCGCCGACAGCGGGATCGACGGCACCACGCTCAACGGCAGCACAAACGACTCGAACAAAAACCCCATCAGCAAGAAGATGAAGACAAACCCCAACAACATGGCAAAGACCATGTCCTGCAGTTGCTCATCGACTTCCCGCGACTCGGCCTGGTCATCAAACGAAACCCCGCGGGGCGTCTCGTAGGCGTCTAGGAACTTCTGAATGCGACCGATGGTGGCGAATCGGTCCTTGGGATCGAGCTCGAGGTTCACGCGCGCCGCAACGCGCTTGTTGTTGCGCACAAGTTCGGACTGACCGCGTTCCACCTCCGCGCCCGCGAGCGTTCGGAGCGGAACCATCGTCCCCGCGTTGGTCGCAACCTTGAACTGCATCAGGTCGCGCAGCTGTTCCCGGTCGGGCTTGCGATAGGAGATCCGCACGTCTACCTCGCGTTCCTCCGCGTGGTACCGCGGCAGCATGCTACCGCGCAGCGCCGAGCTCACGGTGTTGGCGATCATCCCCGCCGAGACCCCGAACCGCTCGGCCAACGTGCGATCGAGGGAAAGCTCGAGTTCATCGCGACGCGACGTGTCGCTCGCCGCCGCGGCCACGGTGGTCACCCCCTTGACATCCACCAGGCGGCGCTCGAGGGCCTCAGCAACGGTTTGGACCGTGTCGTGGTCGTCTCCGTAGATGAACACCGGAAAGGTGGAGCTCGACCCGCCATCGCTTTCGCCGAAGTTGGAGCGCTTCTCCCACCCCGGCGGCGTGGGCAGCTCGTCGAAGATCTCCTTGCCCAGCTCGCGCAAGGGCGGCGCCCCCGGTTCAGGATCGTCGAAGAACACCGAAATGCGGACCATCCCCTCGACCACATTGATGTACTCCCCCGAGCCTCCGTAGCCCTTGCGGTGCTCGGCAAACCAGCCTTCCACTTTGCGCACAAACACGTCGGCCTCTTCTAGAGGCACGTGCGACGGCACGGTGTAGTTGATCCGAATCTGCCGCCCTCCGAGGTTTTGCTCCCGCGCCATCTTGACCCCGGTCTCGGGATTCGCCGGCACCGCGATGCTGCCCATCGCCAGCAGCACGACCATCATCACGTCCGCTCGGCGCCGCAGACTCGCTCGCAACACCCGTGTATACACCCGGTTCAAGCGCCCGACGCTAGCCTCATAGGCGTTGCCCAACTTGGCTTTCCACCATCTGTCGAGGCGGGCCAAAGGACCCGTTTGCCCGTTCTCGGCGACGTTCGAGTCAAACAAGATGGTTGCCGCGAGCGGGATCAGGACAATGGCGACGAACAAGCTCGCGACGAGCGAGACACACACGGGCGTCACCATCCGCACGAGATAAAACTGCGTGGGGCCCGACGACATCAACGAGGCCGGGAGAAAGACGATCAGCGTCGTCATAGTGGCCAGCGTAATCGGCAACGCGACCTCGCTCGCCCCGTGCAGCGCCGCCGCCATGCGACTGACTCCGCGGCTGCGGTACCGCACGATGTTTTCCGCCACGACCACCGAGTTGTCGACCACCAAGCCGATGCAGATCATCAACCCGATCAGCGAGACCAGATTGATGCTTTGACCGCTGAAATACATGACCGGCAACGCGAGAAAAATCGACAGCGGAATCGACCCGGCGATCACCAAGGTCAGCCGCAGGCGCCGCAAGAAGAACAGCAGCACAATAAACGCCAACACCCCGCCTTGCATGCCCGCATCGGTCACTTGCCGCAGGCTGGACAAGATGGTGTCCCCCTGCACGAAGAACTCGTCAATGGAGAACTCGGCCATGCGCGGGTCGGCCCGCGCTTCTTCGATGACCGCCTTGATCGCCTCGCACACCTCGACGGTGTTCGCCTGCGATTCCTTGCGGATCGCCAGGGCCCACATGGGCCGCCCGTTGTACCGATCGCGGCGCTCGATCTCAGGATAGTCGTAGACGACCTCCGCGACGTCACTGAGGCGCAGATCATTGTCGCCCACGACCACCCGACGCAGTTCGTCGATGTCTTGGTAGCTGGCCAACGAGCGCAGCAAGAATCTGTCGTCACCGTCGACAATGGTGCCGCTCGCGAGATTGAAGTTGGACTGACCCAAGCGCTGAGCGATCTCGAAGATGTTGAGATTCGCGGCCTCCGCCAACGAACGGTTGACCTCGATCCGGATTTCCCGTTGATCGTTCCCCCACACTTCGACTTGGGCCACGCCGGGCACCCGCTCGAGCCGCCGCACCACGGCGCGCTCGATGAGCACTTCGGGGTCTTGAAAACCATCGGGCCAGCCCACCCCATAAAAGCCGATGGCGAAGTCGTCCGAGGACATCTTGCGGATGAAGATCTTGTCCACATCGTCGGGCAACTCCGCCCGCGCCCGCTCCACACGGTCACGCACCTCACGATACGCGCGATCCATGTCAGCATCGGGCTCGAACACTAGATTGATCCGTCCGTCCGAGCTGCTCGAGGTGCCGATCAATTCCTTGAGCTGGGAGATCCCCGCGAGCTCTTGCTCGAGCGGAATCGTGATGCGCTCCTCCACGTCACGCGCAGTGGAATTGTTATACGGCACCATCACCCACATAAACGGCGACGACGCGCCGCTGGGGATCAATTCGAGCCGGATGTTGAGGAGGGCCACGGCCCCAAGCACCAACACGCTGGCGAATACCATCAGCATGGTGATCGGCCGCGACAACGCGGTGTGGACAACTCCGTTATCGCGCAGGTACCGATTCACGAGACCTCGGGACCTCGCTTGGGATGGAGGGCTTCGGGATCAAGCTGTTCGATCTCACGGGCCAAGGCCGCGCCAGGGGTCACCTGGCCACGCGCAAACCATCGGTCGAGTCCGGAGTAGATCGTGGGGATCACGACCAGCGTGAGCACCGTGGAGAAGGACAAGCCCGCGATGACGGTAATCGCCATCGGCTGACGAATCTCCGCACCGTCGCCCAGCCCGAGGGCCATGGGAACCAAGCCCAGCACCGTGGTCGAGGTGGTCATCAAGATCGGTCGCAATCGCACCTGGCCCGCCTGGACCAAGGCGTCGTGGGTGGGCAGCCCGCGGGCTTTGAGCTGATTGACGTAGTCCACGAGCACGATGGCGTTGTTGACGACGATGCCGGCCAACATGATGGCCCCCAAGACCACCACCACCGACACCGGCATGTCGAGCCCCACCAACGCGATCAACACCCCGGCCGCCGCCATCGGAATCGTAAACAAGATGATGAGCGGGTAGAGCAGGCTCTCGAACTGGGAGGCCATGATCACGTAGACCAAAAAAATCGACAACCCCAAGGCCACGTAGAGCGACTGCGACGAAGTCTCCCACTCCTCGCTTTGCCCACGAACTTGGGTGGTCACCGAACTTGGCAGTCGGACCTCACGCAAGGCAGCGTCGACACGATCGGTCGCCTGGCCCAGCCCCACGCCCTCCACGTTGGCGGTCACGATCCCCACGCGTTGTTGGCCCACCCGCCGGATCTCGTTCGGCCCGCGACCGATCACGATGTCGGCGACAGCCTCAAGAGGAATGGGGCGAAGCTGCCCCGGGTTGACCACGAGGTCGCGCAGCCCTTCGACCGTGGTCTGCTGCACGCCGGCAAGACGGACGCGCATGGGAACTTTGCGGTCGCGCCGGGTGTACTTCGTCGCCTCCGTCCCCTGAATCTTGTCTCGTACCAACTCGGCCACGGTGCGAATGTCGAGCTGATGACGTGCGAGCGCGTCGCGGTCGTACACGATCTGCACCTCGGGGTTGCCGGGCATGATCGACGATTGCACGTCGCGTAGCCCCCGCACGGTCCGCAGGCGCGCCACGACGGCGTCAGTGGCCTCGGCCAGAGCGTTGAGCTCGTATCCGCGAACCTCGACTTCGATCGGCGTTTTGAATGAGAACAGCACGGGACGCGTGATGTTGGCCTCGAGATCCGGCACCTTTGAAACGTGGCGCCGCACGACCTCGAGGGCTTCGACCTCGGCGTCGCGGGCCGTTGGCAACGCTGGTGCCGGCGGCGCGTCGGCCAGCGCCGCCTCCCACGGACTGGCGGCCGGCGCCTCTTCCCCGGTTGGTGCCGTCGCGGCTTCCGGCTCCTCCGCGCCCGGGCCCCACGGCCCGGGGCCTGGGTCTGGCGCCTTCGTGGCCACGTCGGTGCGTGCGGCCGCCCGCTGCTGGGCGCCACCGGCGAGTAGGCTGACTTTGAGCTTGGCCGTGTGCTCGCCGCGTTCCCCTGTGTCCGCACTGTCCCGCTCGCTGCCGATCGACGACGAGAGTGAACGCAGATGCGGCACTTCATCCCGCAACGCCTCCTCCAGCGGACGCACCACCCGATCGGTCTCATCCAACGGCGTACCGACCGGCAATTCCAGTTCGACTGTGAACTCCCCCTGGTGCAGCTCAGGAATGAGTTCGGTGTCGAGGTCCGCCGAGGCATCCACGGCGGCCCACACTCCCAAGCCGCACAAGGCGTAGACCACGATCGCATTTCGCAAGCTCCAACGGATCAGCCGGCCGTACAAGCGCGACGTCACCCGCAAAACGGCGTCGAATAGCCACAAAAGCGGCGCACATAGACCACCGAGCCCCCACGCGACGCCGAATGCAACCATGACCAGCCCCCGAAGCGAGACCGCGAATACCGTGGTCAGCAGCTTGAGCACCAAGTCGGCCAGGCCATGCAACACGAACCGCGCCAGCACGTAGACTGGCGGCAGGATCAACCAGTAGGCCCACCCCCGTAAGCCTCGAAAACCGGCGACGAGTTGTTCGACGGACAGCCAGCGGCGCCAGGTCTCGCCCAGCCCGGACCACACCGATTGATTCGGCCGACCGGCTCCGTCGAGGCCACGCCGCGAGGCCAGCATTGGAATGAAGGTGAGGGCCACGGCCAGCGAGGCGAGTAGGCTGAACACGACCGTCAAACCCAGGTCGCCGAACATCTGGCCGGCCACCCCCTCGACAAAGACCATCGGAAAAAACACCGCGATCGACGTGAGGGTGGAGGCGAGTACGGCCGAGCCGACCTCCGTCGTCCCGCGCAAGGTGGCACGCACGAGGTCGTCTCCCTCCTCGCGGCAGCGATGGATCGATTCCAACACCACAATCGAATTGTCGACCAGCATGCCCACCCCCAACGCCAGCCCGCCGAGGGACATAATATTGAGCGAGACACCCGACAGATTGAGCGGAGCAAACGTCAACGCGATCGAGATTGGAATCGAGACCGCAACAATGCCGGTGGTTCGCACATCCCGCAAGAACATGAACAGCACGACGACGGCGAGCAGGCCCCCGATGACCGCAGTCGATAGCACTTCGTCGATGCTCGAGCGGATAAACAGCGAGCGATCGGCGACGACCATCAGTTTGGCGTCGAACTCCTCGGCCAGTCGCGGGCCCACGGCAGCATCGAGCCGCTCGCGAACGCGACCGGCCATCTCGACGATATTGGCATCTGCCTCCTTGTAAACTTCGATTTCCACCGTCTCCCGGTCGTCGATCCGGGTGATCATGTCGCGCTCGCGAAAGCCGTGTTCCACGTACCCGATGTCCCGTAGCTTCACGTCACGACCGTCGCGGCTGACGACGACCAGATCCCGCACGTCGTCGAGGTGCCGGAACTCGTTCACCGTGCGGATCAGGTAGCGAGTTCGTCCCTGCCGCATGTTGCCCCCGGCGAGATTGATGTTCTCCGCCCGCAGGCGCTCGATGACCGTCGCCGTGCTGATCCCCGTGCGCCGCAACGCGTCTTCGTCGAGCTCGACGTGGATCTCCTCCTCGAGTCCGCCGATGATCTTGACTGCGGCCACGCCGTCGATGGGCTCGAGCAATCGTCGAACCTCACGCTCGCCGACGCGGCGCAGGTACTTGAGGCCGGCCACGCCGTCGTACAACTCGCCTTCGCCGGATAGGCTCAACACCAAGACGGGGTCGAGCGTGGGATCGTAGCGCAAGATCAGCGGTTGCTTGGCTTCCTCGGGCAGGATCGGTTTGACGCTGTCGAGCTTTTCGAGCACGTCTTGGTTGGCGTCGTCCATGTCCGTGTCCCACGAGAACTCGAGGACCACGTCGCAGTACCCCGCCCGCGCCACGCTCGAGATTCGCGTCACGCCGGTCACCACGCCCAGCGCCTCTTCCAGTGGACGGGCAAGATCGTTTTCGACTTCCGCCGGTGCCGCGCCGTCGTACTCCGTACGCACCGTCATCTTGGGGTACGAGATGTCGGGCATCAGATTCAGCGGCAGCAGTCGCGCGCTGAATAGTCCGAACACCATGGCCGCGAGAAACACCACGAGCACGCCGACGGGGCGCGTCACAGTGAAGCGGAACCGGTCGAGGCCCCGCGCCGAGGCGGCCGGTTCGTGGACCGGGTCGACATGACCGCCGGCGGCAGCGTCGGGGCGCAGTGGCGAAGAGTCGCTCATGTGCCTTCCGCGTCCCCAGACTGCGGACCGTCGGCCGCGACCGTCGGCTGGGCGGCCTCGCCGTTGGCCTCGCCCGCGTCGGCGAGTGGCTTCCCGTCGCTGTCCACCAAGACGACGCTGGCCCCGTCTTGCAAACCATCGTGCCCCGCGACGACGACTTGCTGATCGGCCGCGAGACCTGAGACAACCTGCACCCGATCATCGTCTTCGAGCCCCAATTCGACGAGCGTGCGCTTGACGGTGGGCTCCTCCTCGCCGGACTCCAACACGAATACGTGCACCCGCTCCTCGTCGCGAACAAGGGCCGTTTTGCTGACCAGCAAGGCGCCTTCCCGCCGCTCGGTGGTGAGCGTCACTTCGGCGTACATCCCGGGTAAAAAGCCCCGCTCGGTGCCCGTCGCGGCCACCGGCAACGCCACGGTCACCTTGACGGTGCCCGTGGCCGCGTCGACGATCGGCGCGATGCGAGTCACCGTGCCGGTGCCGCGCCGCCCTTTCGCGGCCTTGCCGACCACCCGGGCCGGCTGGCCCACGCGAATGCGATCGAGCTCTTTTTCGGGCACGTAGACACGAGCCACCAGTGTGTCGAAATCGACCAACGAGAACAGCTGAGCGCCGTTCGAGACGAACGCCCCTTCCGCCACCACACGCTCCGTCAGCGTCCCGGCAAACGGCGCGAGCACCCGAGTGTTGCCCACGTCGCGGCGGCGATCGACGCGATCTCGCTTGGCGATGCGTAGCGCATCTTGGGCTTCGGCGAGGTCTTGATCGCTGGCCACGCCGCGCCGGTGCAGCGCCTGCACCCGGGCCAGGTCGGTCCTCGCCTTGTCGAGTCCCTCATCGGCCCGAGCGAGCTGGCTCGACTGCGAGTCGTAGCGCAAACGAGCCAGTAGCTGGCCCTTCTTCACGTTCTCGCCCTCTTCGACGTTCAGTTTGATGATTCGGCCGGTCGCCTCGGCGTGCACCGTAACTGATCGCTCGGCTTCGATTGTACTCGCCGACACAATCGACGCTGCAATATCGCCGACCTCGACGGCCGCGACCGCCACCGGGGTCGGCGGCTCGGAATCGCCGGTGCCGCCGGTTGAACTACTGGTGTCCGACTTGTCGCCGCCGAAACCGGCCCCAGGCGGCCCCATTTGGCCACAGGCCGCGAAAAACAAGGAGAGTCCGACCAGCGGACCCAGTGGCCAGGCCGGGCGTCGACACCGGGGGCGATGCGAGGCCGCGACGGTACGACGAACGGAGAAAAGCGAGAAGGAAGTGGTCATGACACGAAATGGGGCCCAACGATCCACCGGACCTGGACGCAGCTACGCCGCCAACTGGCGCCGCTTGGACCCGACGAGGCCGGTGGGTGTTTCGAGACGAGAAGAGTCGTGCCACCGCACGAGAACACGACAAGATGGTGGCGATCGTTCGCGGCGCGCGCTCGACCGCAGCTGTCGCGGACTAGCCGCGGGCCAAGAGCCCTTCCGCCAGCTCTGAGAACGCCGCCGCCTCTCGCGCCTGCGCGACAAACTGCGGCAAATCATCGAACTGTTGGAGCTGATCCACCACGTCCCGGGTGCCGACGGTCAAGCCGAATCGCCCGGGGCGAAACAGGCCCACGTCGTTGGGTGCGTCGCCGATGGTCGCCACCGTGGTCGGATCGGTGCCTTCTTGCGCCAAGACTTGGAGCAGGCCCTCGCCCTTGTCAGGAAGTTGCTCGGCGAGATGGACATGCACGTTGGACCAGACGAGGTGGACGCCTCGCTCGCGCGCTCGCTCCCGTAGTCGCTCGAGCTCGGGCTCACCGCGGCCCTCTCGCTCGTAGGCGACATCGCCGAGGCGACAAAACGCATCGCCGGTGCGCTGCAACCCAGCCTGGTGGTCCGCGTTGAGCCAATCGCCCACCGCCAACAACCGCTCCACGTCCGTGGGGCGACCCGAGATCCAACGCGGGGCACGATCGGGCACGACTTCGAGCAGGCCGTTTTCCGCGATGCCCCGGGTCACGCCCGGCAGGTAGCGGCACAATCCCAAGACCTCCCCCGCGGGGCGGCCACTGACCGGGATCACCTCGACCCCAGCGCGAATCAGTCGAGCGATGACCTCGACGATCGGAGACCGCAGCTCGCCGCGATCCGTGAGCGTGCCATCGACGTCGGTGGCGACAATCGCCACTCGAGCCCACGCGCGGGGGTCAACGCGAGCGGCTTCGGCAAGGGGTCGGGGTCGGGCAGTCATGCGAGATGAGCGTGGTAGGCTGCGAGTCCCTACCATGGGAACGCTGGAGCTGCAGCCCGGAGACGTCTACGCCGGAAACATCCGCATCCTCGAGCGTTTGGGTACCGGCACTTTTGCCACGGTGTACCGCGTGGAGGTGCCCAGCTATCCGTTGCCCCTGGCGCTCAAACTCAGCCGAGAGAGCATCGACAGCGCCGAGCGGGCGCAACGCGCCCTGCGCGAGGTCACGATCTTGCGGGCCCTGACCAATCCCCACGTGTGCCGCACCTTCGACTGTGGGCTGCGCCCCGATGGACACGTGTACATGCTCATGGAGTACCTCGAAGGCTGCACGCTCGAAGAGTGGCACGACTTCTCCGAACCGCTGCACGCCGCCCAGGCCGTGACGATCGTGCATCAGGCCTGCCTCGGGCTGGCGGAAGCCCACGCCAAGGGCATCGTGCACCGTGACGTCAAACCCGAGAACATCTTCGTCGAACGCAAAGGTCAGATCAAAGTGTTGGACTTTGGACTGGCCCGATCCTGGGACGGCTCGCCGGTGGTGGGAGTCAACGCCACGGACGTCCACATGGTCGTTGGGACGCCGCACTACAGCCAGCCCGAGCAATTGCACACGCGGGTCCTCAGCCCGGCGAGCGACGTGTACGCGCTCTCGCTGATGCTGTACGAGCTGCTTTCGGCGCACTCTCCGTTCCATCCCGACCGCCCCTTGGCGGTGGTCAAAGAGGAGCTGTTGGACACGCCCATGGCCTGGCTGCGCTGCCACAGCGACCAGCCCGTGCACCCCCTTCGGGCGCATCGAGGCTGCGACGACCTGCCGGAGGCACTCGTCTGCGGTATCGAGCGCGGATTGGCAAAAAACCCCGGCGACCGCCCACCGCACGCGGCCGCGCTAGCCAATTTGTTGGGCATGGTGCTGCACCGGGACCTGGGGGTCCCGGTGGCCGCCAGCCTCAAGATCTTGCACCCCGACGGCGACCTTGAAGACCGGGTGTTCTTGCCCGGGAGCTATCGCATCGGATCTGGCGAGCGCTGTGAGATTCCGCTGCGGCACAAAGCCGCGGCTCGCGTCCACGCCGTGCTGGAGTGGAGCGGCCGCCCGCACTATCCCCAGCTGCGCCCGGTCGCGGGTGGCGGTCAGGTGCGGGTCAACGGCGTGATCATCCACAGGGTCGCCCAGCTCGGTCCCGAAGACGAGTTCAGCGTGGCCGGGTACGAGCTCGCAGTGGGGCTCACTCCCCGCCCCGCGTCGTGATCCTGGCGCCAATCTCGCGTCGCGCTGGCTGCGATGGCACGCCGGCCTTTGACAAACCCCGGCAGTCGTTGCTAGATGGCTCGGCCGTTTTCGGGGCGTAGCGCAGCTTGGTAGCGCGTTCGGTTCGGGACCGAAAGGTCGGAGGTTCAAATCCTCTCGCCCCGACCACAATCAGACGATGCCACGCGCCGGTGGGCGTTCGGGCCGCATCTCGGCGCAGGGGCCGAGCGACCGAGCTACCACCGGTTCGGCATCTCTGGCAACCTTGGACAGACCGTGTCGCTACTGCGCGTACTCGTCATCGACGACGATCCAAGTATTTGCGAGTACCTCGACAAGCTGCTGACCCGCGAAGACTGCGACGTCACCACGTGCTGCCAACCGCGGGAGGGGCTGCAGCTGATCGAAAACGACGACTATCACATCGTCATTTTAGATCTGCAGATGCCCGATCGCCCCGGCATGGATCTGTTGTCGGACATCCGCCGCCAAGATCAAAACGTGGCGGTCATCATCCTCACCGGGTTTCCCACGCTGGAGAGTGCGACCAACGCCATCAGCTTGGACATCTCTGCGTACATGCAAAAGCCGTTTTCCGGCGAGGAGATGCGCGACACGATCGCTGCGGTCGCTCGCAAAAAGGGCATCATGGTGCGCCCCGAAGACGAGCTGCACATCAGCATCGGTCGGCAGATTCGCAAGCACCGCAAAGACCGCAGCATGCCACTGCGAGTGTTGAGCCAGCGCGTTCACATGTCGATCAGCTTGCTGAGTCAAATCGAACGCGCGGAACGTCCCGCTTCCATTTCTCATCTCTACCGCATCGCGAACGCGCTGGAGATGCGCGTGGTGGATCTCATCGGCGACTTCTAGGTTTTGCCATTGGTCGTGAGCCGAGCCAGACCAAGACCCGGTCCGTTGCCGCCGACACGCCGGCTTCGCTTGGCCGCCGATGACCGACCCCTCGCGGCCGGCTGAACCGAGGCTGCGCTGGCTCCCTGACGGGGTGAAGCGTGGACGACCCCTCGCGGCCAGCCGACCCCAAACCGGTTCACGTTCGCCGACCCGGTGAAATCGGTCTCACGGGAGTCGCGCGGGCCGGTGGCTCGGTGTAGCATGCGTCCATGCCCTTCGGGCGCGCCCGGCCTCCGCTCAAACTCCGTCGCAGCGTCGTGTTGGCTGCGATCGTATCGCTCGCGGGGCAATGCCAGCGGAGAACCGCCCCCGGGTCCGATGCCCCGGCGGCGGGCGACGAACACCGGGCCACCCTCGGCGAGGTCTGTGAGGCCACCTGTGCTCGGCTCGCCGCGTGTCCGGCAGACGCGGTCGACACCCAAGCGTTCGCGTTCGACTGCTCTGCCTCCTGCCCGAGCGCGGCCGAACCCGCGAGTCGCGATGCGACGCGACTGCTCGACTGTGCCCGTCTCGACAGCTGCACCGCGTTCATGAGCTGTGCCGAGCTGGCCTCGTCGGACGCGGGGACCGAGATCGAGGCCGAAGCCGCCGCTACGCCCCGTTCGGCGACCGTCGCCGCGCCCGACCCGTGTGAACGAGTGTGTCATCGAGCCAGCGGTTGTCCCGACGGACCACGAGAGATCGACAGCTGTGTCGCGCGCTGCCAAAACGCGAACGATGCGTCAACCAACCCCGTGCTGGCGTGCCAACACCAGCCCACTTGCGACGCGCTGCTGCCCTGCCTCGCCGCCGCTCGGGGTCCCGCGGGCCCGCTGACCCCGCTCGGCATCGACGAGACCTGCGTGCAGCTGTGTGACCGCACACGAGCGTGCGGGGCCGACTCGTCGGAACTCGACGGCCGCCAACTTCGTGCGCTATCGCGAGACACACAAGACGTATGGATGGAGTGCGCCATCCAATGCACCCAAGAAGTCCGGGACGACAACCGCGCCGCGTTTGACGAATGCTTGGCGATCGAACCATGCGACCGGTTTCTCAAGTGTGCCGACGAGCTCTAGAGCAAGTACAATCGCCTCGCCCATGGACCGCATCACGATCACCCGTCCGGACGACTGGCACATTCACCTTCGAGACGGCGAGCATCTCGTCACCACGGTACCCCACGTGGCCCGTCAGTTCGCCCGCGCAATCGTGATGCCGAACCTCAAGCCGCCGGTGGCCACGGTGGACGACGCGATCGCGTACCGGGATCGAATCTTGGCGGCGCGACCGGCTGGCTCTCGCTTTCGGCCGCTGCTGACCCTGTACCTAACCGATCGCACCACCGCAGAGGAGATCGAGCGCGCCGCCGCGTGCCCCGACGTGGTGGCCGTCAAACTCTATCCCGCGGGAGCGACGACGAACTCGGATCGCGGCGTCGCGGACTTGCGAGGGCTGGCGCCGGTGCTCGAGGTCATGGCCCAAACCGACTTGCTCCTGCTCGTGCACGGAGAAGTGACCGATCCCGAAGTGGACGTTTTTGACCGGGAGGCCGTGTTCCTCGAGCGTGAATTGGCGCCGATCCTCGAGCGGCATCCCCAGCTGCATGTGGTGCTTGAACACATCACCACGGAACAAGCTGTGGCCTTTGTGCGCGCCGGCGGACCCAATCTCGCGGCGACGATTACGGCGCATCACCTGCTGCTCAACCGCAACGCGATGTTCCAAGGCGGCTTGTCCCCCCACGCCTACTGCCTGCCCGTGCTCAAGCGAGAACGCCACCGGCAGGCCCTGCTGGGTGCCGCGTGCTCGGGAGAACCGAAGTTCTTTCTCGGCACCGACAGCGCCCCGCACCGGCGGACGGACAAAGTCAGCGACTGCGGCTGCGCGGGGATCTACACCGCCCACGCGGCCATGGAGTTTTACGCCGAAGCGTTCGATAGCATGGGGGCGCTCGAGTACCTCGAGGGCTTCGCCAGCCAGTTCGGCCCGGATTTCTATGGCCTGCCCCGCAACCGCGAGACGATCTCGCTGGTGCGTCGACCATCACCCGTGCCAGCCTCGTATCCGCTGGCCGGCTCGCAGCTCGTACCGATGCGTGGTGGCGAGACCACGCAGTGGCAGCTCGTCGCCCCCGGCTAACCGCCGAGGCCGACAGACCGGGCCGCCTCCCCCCGGAGATGGCAGCGAACACCACGCACGAGCGCGGGCCACCGGCCGGACTGGGACGAACCTGGCGAGTCGGGCTCGCCCTGTGTCTCGCCGGGACGATGGCGATCGGCGTGTGGCTACGTTGGGCGCTCGCGGGTCACGTCGGTCTCCCGGTGCCATTCGCCCACCTTCGACACGCGCATTCCCATCTCGGGTATTTCGGGCTGCTGTTTCCGCTGGCCTGGCTGGGCTGGGCGGCCGCCGGGGCTCAACCGCCGGGACCCAAGGCGCGGGTGGGCTACGGCCTGTGTACGCTTTTCGCTTGCATCGGGTTTGTGCGCAGCGGCTACGGGCCGCTGGCCATCGCCGGAAGCACGGGGGTCGCGGCGTTTTGGCTGTGGAGCAGCGCCACGCTGATCCGCCGGATGAAGCGGCTCGACGACCCGCTAGGGGCCGTGCCCATCGGTATTGCGCTGTCTCTCGCCTGCGTGCCGATGATCGCGACCACGCTACGCTCGGACCCCGCGCTGGCGCACGGGTACGTGTCGACGTTCCTCGCGGCGTTGCTGCTCCTCGTAGTGGTGCCGTCGGCAGTCGCGGGCCGCGGCGTGTCCGTTGGCCCGTGGCCTGGGCTCCTCGTCGCGGGCGGGCTGGGCTGTGTGTTCCTCGGCGTGGCACCGAACCCCGTCACCCGGGTGGGCCTATTCGCATACGCCGGACTGCTCCTCGCGCCCGTGGCCTCGCGCCGACTCCCGAGCCACGCCCGCGCCACCTGGGCGGCAGTGGCACTGGGCCTGGGCGCGATGGCCTGCGGACTGCTGCCGAACGTGCGGCCCGTCGCCCTCGGTGCCATCCATTTTCTCATCCTGGGGCCCGTCCTCGCGAGCGTTGCGCCGCTGTGGCTCGCTCCCCCGCCTGCGGCGTGGCGTTGGTGGATCGGACACGGGTTGTGCGGGGCCATGGCCGCTGCGTTGGGGCTGCAGGCTTTCACCGCGAATCCGCTGACGTGGACCGTCGCCGCCACGGCCGGCACCGGCACTCTGTTGTGGTGGATCTGGGCGCTGATCGAACTGTGGTTCGCCCGGTCTCGGATCAAACCGACCCACGCGCGCGCGCCCGACCGAAAGGCCGCGTTGAAATCGGAGAAACGCGGCTAGGCGACGCGTAGGTAGGTCGTCGCGTCCTCGGCCCGTCCCCCGCACGCGCTGACGATCGCGGGATGGAGTAGATCCGGGGCCACCGGTTTCGGCAGCCAGCCATCGACTTCGGGCAACAGCCGCAGCCCGCGGCCCTCACCCCGCAATCCGATGATGGCCGGTCGCTCGGCGACGGTCCCGGCCGACGCAACCAAGCGGGCGACGTCCGGCGTGGCCTCGTCGACCAGCAAGAGATCGAATCGGCGATGTCGGAGGCCACGAATCGCGGCCGCTACGGACACCACCATTTGCACGCGGTGGCCCATGCCAAACACGATCATCGCCGTCCGGCGAGCGTCGCGTCGTCGAGCATCCACCACCAGCACGCTGGCCTGGCGTCCGCGCGCGCGCGGCGAGTGAGCTCGGCCCGCCTCGTCGTCGACCGTATGCACGTGCAGACACACCCGACCCGGCAAGACCTCGCCGGCGTCGCGCACATGCAGATTCAGCTGGGCTTGACGAACCTCGCGGTCAAAACTGGCGAGCTCCACTCGCACTGCAACCTCGTTGGTTTCGCGAGTTCGGGCCGCGCCCGCCACCGCGTCACTGACGAGCTGACGCAGGCCAAACGCGTCTCCCGTGGCGTAGCTTGGAAGCGACCGGTCGAGTTGAACGTCCGGTGCCATCGCGCCGTCCTCGAGACGCGCCGCGGCATCCCAACACGCGTCCTGGATCACCTCGCCGAGTGGAAAACAGTCGTGCCCCTGGGCACGACCGGGAGGGAAAAGGTCCGCCATCGGGATCTGCTCGAACACATTCACTGCGGTCGTGATCGTCCGAAAGGTGCGAGCTTTGAGCACGAACGTGCGCCCCTCAGCGCGCGAAGGGCACGCAACCACCGTGGTTGTGCAATGCGTCCGAGATGTTGGCGTACTCCAGCCCACGCTTCGCCGCGGCCGGCTGCGAACGCACCGCAGGGATGACCCGTTTGCGGGGGCACCGACCCGATTGGGCCCATCATGGAACAAACCGACCACCCGCGCCGGCCCGTTCCGCCGCGCTCGACTCGCGTAGCCGGTCCGGCGAAGCCCGACCGCGCAACGATGCCGACGTCGCCGCAAGCCGGTTCCCGTCGCGCGCGAAAGACGAGCCGATCCGGCGAACGGAGTACGCGAGTCCCCAGCCCGACGAGCCGAGCCGCGGGGACGGGTCGGAAGGCCGTGACCCGCGTCGGCGCATGGTGCCGACGCGCCGTCGCGTCACTCCGCGCGGACGCCCGGTCTAGTCGATCTTCACGCGGCTGCGCAGGCGCACGGGCTCGCCGTCGGCCACAAGATCGGCCACGACCTGCACCATCGCCCCTTTGGGCCACGACACGCCGGACTTGGGCTTGAACGCGGCTTGGACCTCACGGCGTTCAAACGGTCGCACCGACACCGGAACCTCGACCGTCGCCGCCTCCAGATCGGTCCCCGGGAGCGCCTCGAAGCGCACCGTGCCGTCGGTCTTGCCGCCGAACGGTCCTCGCACCGCGGCGGTCACAGTGCGCTCATTGGCCTCGCCAGACTTGACGGAGGGAGCCTCCAACACCACGCCGGGGTACGGTTCCGCCCCGGCGCTGCGGGTGAGCTCCAATTTGTGGCCAGCCCAGGTCAGCTTCGCGGTCGCGCTGAACAACGGAGCCGGCAAAGCGACGGGCTCGTCCGCCGCCACCTTCGTCGAGCCGTTGGCCCCGGGGGCCTCCGTCTCCGCCGCTGGGTCCGCCGCTGGGTCCGTCGCCGGAGCTGGCGGCGGAGCCCCGTCCGCCGCGGGCTCGAGTCGGGTGCGGAGCACGGCTCCTGGGGCCAAGTCGACAGCTGGGGCGTCGACCGCCTGTCCGTCGGTGCGGCTGATCTGAATCGTTCCCTTGAGCGGCAGCTCGCCGTGGTTGCGCAGCACAAGCGCCACCCCCTGTCGACCCCGCGCGTCAGGGCGCTGCCACTCGAAGCGAAGATCGGCCCCCGAAAGCTCGACCAACGCCTCCGCGCCCTTGGGCGCGTTGGCGACGGCCGCGGCGAGTTTTTCGAGCGCCTGAGGATGGGCCTGGTCCAGCTTCTCCCGCTCGCCCGCTGGGGCGGCGGCGGCGGCGGCGAACTCGGCCACGGCTTCGTCGAGCGGGCCCACCGTCCCCACGCCCGCTCGCCACTGCGCGCGCACCAGCCGGTAGAGAGAGTCATCCAGGGCGCTCCGCCAACGATTGGGCGGAGCCGCAACGTTGAGGTCCACGGGTCGCGGATTGAGTCGTCGCCCGTCGTCGACGTGCGGCGTAATGCGGTGGCTGACGGCGCTCGCCACCACCGCGACGGGACGCGAGAGCAACTTCTCGCGCAAGTTCGCGTCGATCGTCACGCTCCGCACGAACGCGGGGCTCCGGGCCGCATCGGATCGCACGGTGACTTGCACCGCGTTGGCGTCGATCTTGATGTTCACGCCCACACGAGGCTTCGCACTCGACTCGAGCGCTGCCACGAGTTCACGTGGCAGCGCGAAGGCATGACGGGCCACACCGATCGGCTCGCCCTCGATCACGAGCGTGTCGCCGTACTCCAGCAAGACCCGCAGCTGCTCGTCGAGGTCGAGATCGGGGTGCTTTTTGATCTCTCGGGTTCGCAAGCCCCGATTCGCCGCGCGCAGCCGGGCGTTGGCGGGTTGCTCTTCGATGCCCAAAGCCATGCCCACCACGCCGCGGTGCAAGTGATCCGGCAAGAATGCGACGTCATACCCAATCGACGGGGTGTCGCCCCCCCGGCGCACCGGGCCGACAAAGCTCGGAACCTCGGTTCGGGGAAAGTCCACGTGTTGGGCGTCGTACCGAGCGGACTGTCCCGGCGCCAAGTCGAGACGCAAACGGGGCATGCCCTTGACCGAGCTGCGGGTTCTCACCCAAAACGCGTTGCCCTCTTGCTCCCAAGGACCCCCGTCGAGATGGAACGTCTTGCCGAAGTCCTTTTCGAGCCATCCGACCCAGGTCGCGAATTCTCGTTCGAGGGTTTCCCAGTCGGGAAACACCGACCGCAACACCTCGAGCGTCGCGTCCGCGTTGCGAGGAAGGCCCGCGACCCGGCGCTGCAACATCTCGTCGCGGTAGATTCTGAACTTTTGTGCACGCAAGGGGTCATCGAGCATGTAGTGCACGATGAGAAAGTTGATGCCACGCTTGAGCGCGTCCTTTTCGATGATGCTCTCAAGGCTCGGGCCCCGGCCTTTGGCGTATTCGTCGAGCCCGATTTGGAGGTAGTCCATCACGCCACGCTCAAACACCATCAAGGTGAGCTGTCGATTGATGGGATCCCAAACGTGGTGGGCCAGCGAATCGGCAATGCCCTCCCCCCACCACGTCGGTAGCCAGCCGGAGTAATCGCTTAGCGCCATTTGAAAGGCGTGGGCCGTCTCGTGGATCACGATATATCGCTGGTGGTGCTCGCGAGCGCTGGGAAAGCTGTAACCGGCGAGGTTGTAGTACATCGTCTCGCCGCCCGCCGTCTCGTGGACACCGCGAAGGAAGCCGTCGTCCAGCATCGTCTCGCGGACCCTCGCTCGGCTCGAACCGTACACCGCCGCGATACGCTGGTTTTCGATGTTCGGCGGTTCGGCCCCGAACGCCTCCACGTAGTGGGGATACGAGAGCTCGAGCAACTCGAGGTACAGCTGGATCTTCTCGCGCGGCAAGTCGCTTTTGAGTGCGAAGTGTTTGCTAACCCACCACTCAAAACCCGGGGTATTGGCGATCTTGCCGTGACTGTAGGTGTACGGGATATTCTTACCGACGCGCTGGATATCGACCGACCGCAGGGTGGACGTGCGGCCCGACACCACCACGTCCACCGCCTGTTCGGCGGGGGCGGGGATCGTGCCCGAGGGCGGCGGATCCCCCGCCTCGTCCTCGCCCGCCGCCGACCGATCGGTCTCAGACTTCTTCGCGGCTGCCTTGTCGTCCTTGGCTTTGGCCGGCTTCGCCGCCGCGGATGCCTTCGAGGCATCCTCCGCCGCGGCATCGCGCGGAGCCTGGGACTCGCAGCCCCCGGCCAGCAACGCTGGAATCGCGCAGGAAAGGAAGGAGACGATGCACAGGCGACGAGCTCGGTGATTCACCACCAAGCCACGCTACACGGGCGGTGCGCGGCCTTCAACGCCGTCTCGGCGGTGGACCGGCGCGACGGCGCGAGCTCGCGTCTTCGAGCCACCTCAACGCGCCGATCCGCGGAAATCGGCGCTGGTTTCGACCGATCGCGACACCGGCGACTGGCTCGGCGCGGCCGGGCCAAGCCCCGCCGAACCCGGCCCGAGACCGCACGCCGGCCGGGTCGCGAGCGGAGGCTCGCCCCGATCTCTGCCTCGCACCGCGGGCTGGGGCCGATCGGCCCCGGCCGTCCGATCGAGAGGATTCGGTTGCCGCGCAGGCCGTGACGCGCGGGGCCGTGGCAGCACGTAGACGGGCAACGGCCGAATCGGATCCAAACTCGCGACGACCCGGAATCGTTGAATGACCGTGAGACTCAGCCCGATCCGTGTCGATGGGCTTGCCCGCCGCCTTTGCGGGTGGTGGTGCACGACGTCGGCGGTGAGAGCCGTTCGCCCCGCCGACGTCGCCCATCGTCTCGATGCCATTCCACCGCAAACCTTTCGCTCGGATCCGCGGGAACGCACACCATACTTCGAGACTCGAGGTCGCCACCGTACGGCGCGAACGAGGTCTTGGATATCATCATCACGGGTGCCGGGCTGTCAGCGTTGCTGTTGGCCCAAAGTCTGCTTGCCGTCCGAGACGACATCCAGCTGCAGTTGGTCGGTCCCAGTTCGACGGGCCGATCCCACGTGCTCTCGTACTGGAGCAGCGAACAAACGCCCTTCGATCTCGACGTGATCGCTTCGTGGTCCACCGTGTCGATCGTCGATCGGCACGGTCATGAGCTCCGAGCGCCGCTAAAACGCAATCGCTACCACACGCTGCGGGTGGAGGCCTGGATCGATCGCATGACCCAAGCGCTTGGGCCTCGTGTCGAACAGATCACCGGCACCGTCGAGGCCATCGCGCCGGATGACCGATCCGTTCGGCTGCGCGTGGGTGAACACGAACTCAAGGCGGACTGGGTGTTTGCGAGTCATCGCGTGAGCAGCCCGCCGGACTGTTGGCAGCGGTTCCTGGGCTGGGAGGTCACGGTGCCCGAGCCGGTCTGCGACCTCGATGTGGCCCGCATCATGGACTTTCGCACTGCGGCCGAGGGCGACTTTCGCTTCGTCTACCTGTTGCCGCTGACCGAGACGCGGATCTTGGTCGAGCACGTGAGCTACGAGCCGTGCGACCATGCGGCGCATCTGGAAGCGTACCTCCGAGACGTCTTGGCCCTATCGACCTGGGAAGTCGTGAGACAAGAGAGCGGAGCCACGCCCATCTTCCGTGATCCTCCCCCGCGGACACAAAACCGCGTGATTCCCATCGGTGTGGGCGGAGGCCTCGCCAAACCCGCCACCGGCTACGCCATCACCCGCATGTGGCGAGACGCTGAGCAGATCGCGGCCTCGCTGCGCGACCACGACGAGCCCATCGCGGCCCCCGCCCGCGGCATGCTCTACCGGCTGTCTGATCACTACTTCGTCGACCTCCTCGGTACCGATCCCTCGCAAATCTGCGACCTTCTCACGGCATTGTTCCGCCACGTGCCCGGGGATGCGCTGCTGGATTTTCTGGACGAGCAAGCGAGCCTGGGCGACCGCCTCGCCGTCGCTCGCTGGGTGCCCGGCTGGCTCAAGTGGCTCCAAAGCCGCTCCGCTTCCTAGCCGTCGGCGCCTCGCCGATCGACCGGCGTTCTTTCTACATACACCCGTTTTGAGACCGATGACCAAGCAAAGACGAGTCACTATAGTCGGCGGCGGCCCCGGCGGGCTGTGCACAGCCATGCTGCTCGCCTATCGCGGCTTTGCCGTTACACTGTTGGAGAAACGCTCGAGCGTGGGCGGCCGAACCGGGGGTTTTCGTCGAGATGGGTACACCTTCGACGTCGGCTCGACGCTGCTGATGATGCGATTCGTGGTCGAGGAGATGTACGAACTCGTCGGCCGCCGACTCGCCGATCACCTGCGCATTGTACCGATCGATCCGATGTACCGCCTCGACTTCGGCGACCGCAGTCTGAACGTGTCGTCGGACGCGTCGCGCATGGAGGACGAGTTGCAACGCTTCGCACCGAGCTCGCGCCGCTCGCTGCAGAGTTTCTTGCGTAGCGAACGCAACCGACTCTCTCACCTTTACCCGATGCTCCAGCGGGAATGGTCGGGGCTTCGGCGCCTGGTCTCCCCCTCGCTGGTCACCGCGCTCCCGCACGTAGGACTACGCCGCAGCATACACGACGTCGCGGGCCAGTACTTCTCTGATCCCGACATCCAGCTTGCCTTCTCGTTCCAGTCGGCGTACCTGGGCATGTCGCCGTGGTCCTGCCCCGCCGGATTTGCCATGGTCCCCTACGTTGAGCACGCGTGGGGTATTGACCACATCGAAGGCGGGATTCACCAACTCACGCGCTCCATGGAGGAGATCGCCATGGGCCTGGGGGTGCACATTCGTCGGGAATGCTGTGCCCGCCGACTGATCGGCGACAAACGTCATTGTCGCGCCGTCGAGCTGGCCAGCGGGGAACGCATCGAAACGGACGACGTCGTGATCAATGCCGATGCCGTGGCGGCACTCCTGGGTATGTTGGACGACAACGTGTCGTTGCGGTTTTGTCGACCCCGGCTACGGCGCATGCGCGAGTCGTGCTCGACGTTTATGCTCTACCTCGGTCTCGACACGCGACTTGCTCTCGACCACCACACCTTCTTCTTCGCGGCTGACTACCGCGCGGAAATGGACCGCGTGTTCGGGTCTCGCACGCTCGCCGACGACTTCTCGTTGTACGTGTGCAACCCCAGCGCGACCGATTCGACGATGGCGCCTCCCGGTCACTCCGCGCTCTACGTGCTCGCCCTGGTCCCCAACACCCGAGCCGACATCGACTGGCGCACCCGTGCCCCGCAGCTACGCGAACAGATTCTCGACCGTCTGGAACGCCGCGCCAGCGCGTCCATCCGACCGCATATTCAGGTGAGCGAACAGATGACACCCACCGACTGGGCCGACCGATACCACGTGTCCCACGGCGCAGTGTTCGGTCTGAGTCACTCTATCGATCAAATGCTCGCATTCCGCCTCCCCAACCGTTTGCCGGCGCCACGCAATGTGTATCTCACCGGGGGCAGTACGAGCCCGGGCAGCGGTCTTCCGACGATCCTCGAGTCGGCCCGGATCGCGGCGCGGCTCATCTGCGAGCGACACGGGGTGTTCTTTCCACCCCCTCGCCCGCTCCCGCCGCCGGGGGGGCATCGACCGCAAGAGGTGTGGGTCCCGGGACCGGCCTCGTTCAGTGCAGAGGGGTCGCACCAGGCGTGACGCCCCCCGCGAATCGCAGAAAACTAGATCGAGCGCTCACCGCCCAGGCGGCTCAAGGTGTGACCAGGTTTGACCGGCCACACTCTCGGTCCTCACGCCGCCCCCTCATCCGATCGGCGAGATCTGCTCGATTCGGGTGCCGAGCCCCGCCGCGAGTAGCTGCGACTCGAACGCGGCGACATCGTGTTCTGTGGCCGCCGTCTTGCGAAACGTGACGACGATCCGGTTCCCACCGATCACGCCGCTAATGTGCACATCTGGTCGGTCGACGACAAAATGGTCCCGCGCCCCCTGCACGCGCTTTGAAAACGCGTGCACGACGACCAGGTCCGGGGGAAACTGCGCCAGAAAGCTCCTGCCCACGCCACACGCCGCGAAGTAGTGAATCCGGAGCTTGCTGGCGCAATCCAGCGTGCGGACGGCCCGAACCGCTCCGGCTAGCTGGCCTTGGGCAGCAGATCCCATTGGTGATCGGCTCGCTCGACCGCAAACTCGGTCCTCGCGTGGCCCATCGCACCGCTCGAGATCGGTGTCGCGCCGTAGGAACCCGATGATTTGAATAGGCGCTGGTAATACTCTGCGGTGAACGCTGGCCGACTCGCAACCTCGCCATGATAAACGAGGTTCATGATCCCGGCGGCTGCGCCTTGAGCCAGGAAGGAGACGGGGCGCGGCGAGTGGCCATACATACTGCGATAGCCGCTGCTTTCGTAGTCGTCGTGAATCACAAATTCGGCCGAGCGTTCCGACACGTTGCGCACCTGCCAGCGTCCCCATCCGAGCGCATTGACGCAAGCGACGATACCGTGGACCCAGTCCTCCTGGCTCTTGAGTGTGGGCTGAATCAATGCCTCCCACTCCGGTGATGTCATGATGCCGCCGAAGGTATTGAACGCGCAAACGTGACCCGCCTCGACGAGCAGGGGAGCGGCCACATCGGCACCGGTCGACCCGAGCTCGCGGGTGAGGGCATTGAGAAACTCAAACGAAATGCGGTTGTAGTAGTTGCCGTAATGCCGCGTAAGATACACGCCGAACGCCGGAATCATTCCCCGCTCATCACCTTCTATCGGCATCTTGGACAAGGCGTCCAAAATGCCCTCGTAGTCGACGTTGGGAGTTGTCACCGACAGCGGAACATGATTCGTTAACGTTCCAGCCCCGACCGACTCGAAGATCGAGTAGTTGGCTTGTCCCGATTCTAGCTCGAACGTGGCGGTGTCGTGATCCGGCACGGACGGGCAGGTTGTTTGCCGCACGCTGAAACTGCCGAGTGGCTTGTCGAAGATCGCAGCTGCAGCCCCCGCCAGCCACCCCGATGAGAATTGGCAAACAGGCCGGGAACTCACCCCGAACTTGGCCTTCCACGCCATCGCGTAGTGCGCGTGGGGAGTCTCAACCCGTCCTCCCTCGGGCGTCAGTGGGCCCAGATCAAACGTCCCAAAGCCGGCCCAACGGTAGAGCTGTTGCGCCACGGACTTGCGCTCGTCGACGGCGGCGAGGGAAAGCTCGGCAAACACGGTTCGCAGCTGGGCGAACGCCACCTCGGCCGCGGCGCCGACCAAAAACGGCTCTGATTGCACAATCGGTGCATCCTCGGCGATCGTGCGCTGCAAAAACGTGTTGTAGTGATGGCAATGAAAGAGCATCGGCTCGCCGCCAACGAGGCAGCGCCGGTGATCCAGGTCGTTTGTGACGGGGAAATCGACCATCGTGGTTCTCCTTGGTTACACGGGGCAGGGTTTGTTGACGACTTCGGACGCCGCCTGACGCAGCTCCGCGACGAGCTCCGGGTCGGCATGCGTGCGGGGAGTGAGCTGCTCAAGGGTGGTCTTGTGGCGGACAAGCGACTTGATGACTCGCAGGCGCAGCCGATTGACGGCCTCGACGTTCCCTTCGTCGCGAACCCAGCTGATAATCTGGTGTGCGGTAGCCAATGTAGTGTCTCCTGATTCGAGGCGCGCGAGGCCTCGGTCAGGCACCCGCGCTCGCGCAGACGACCCATGCATACGGCCAGGCCCTCCCCGGCCCCACCGCTCTGATTCAACTTGGGCCACGTGACTTTCAGCGCGAAGAGGCGCCAGCGCGAAAGGTCCGCGAGGACGGCTGGCGCCGGCGTGTTTCCGCGACGTGAGCCGAGCAAAGCGCGCCGAAGCGCCGGCGCGCGCGAGCTACAACCCGCCGGCTACCTCAGCGCGGACGACTCAACTGCCCCACCGACATACCGGCCGCCATGGCGACCACGAACCCGATCGCCGTCCACGAACCCGTGGCGAGGTTCGTCAGTGCCGGACCCGGGCAGTAGCCCGACAGGGCCCAACCGACCCCGAACAACGCTGACCCGACGAGCAAGCGGCGATCGACGCCGCGGGAGGGCGGCAACGCGAACGCGGCGCCGAACCGCGGCAGTGAACGCCGCATAGTGACTCGATACGCGATCGCGTTGACGGCCCAAGCGCCCGCCATGACGAAGGCCAAAGTCGGGTCCCAGCGGCCGAGCACATCGAGAAACCCGAGTACGCGGTGCGGATCGAGCATGCCCCCGACCGCGAGGCCAACCGCGAAACCAACCCCGGAGATGAACGCGACGAGCCAGCGCATCCGATCAGCCCCCAAGCCCACGGAGGCACGCCACCGTGACGATGCCGGTGGCCATGAACGTGCAGACGGCGGCGAAGGAACGCATGGAGCCACGAGCCAGCCCGCAGACGCCGTGCCCGCTGGTGCAGCCGTTGCCAAGCGTGGTGCCGAGACCGACGAGGAACGCGGACAGCAACAACACGGTCGACGATTCCCGAATCGGGGCCCCAAACAAGGATGGTGCGACGCCGTTCACCGCAAGGCCGCCGATGATCAGTCCGCTGAGAAACACCAAGCGCCAGCCCACCTCGCGGCGCTGCAGGACGCCGCCCAAGACCCCGCTGATCCCGGCAACCCGGCCGGTGCCCCACAGTAGCAAGGCCGCTGAGAGCCCGATGATCGCTCCGCCCGCGAGCCCACGAACGAGGAGGTAGTCCGCCATCGGCGGACCTTACTACTTGGCCGCCGAGAAGACGACCGCAGGCGGTGCGGCCACGCCGGCGTGGAGCCGGCCTCGCTAGAGCCCGCTTGCCGCGATCGAGTGCTTGCTCAGACGCATCAGGTCCCCGTCGCGCGGCGAGAAGCCCCGCAAGATGAAGCGATAGTGGTACGGCTGAGCCGGCAACCTGTACTGCGGATGGGGACGTGCCCCCCAACTCGTGTCGCCGCCCACGCCCATCTGCGCATGGTCCAGGTTGACCGTGACCCACGGGCGCGGCCGAAGCTGCTCGGCGTGCTTGCGGGTGCCGGGCCGCGCGGGCTCGAAGTCCTCGTGAGCGAACGGGTACGCGCTGACGTTGAGCAACGGGTCGCCGATCGCCATCAGTCCCACGCCCTGCGAGTTGACCAGCGCCACCCAGCGCACGTCCGTCTTGTTTCCCGTCTCCTGAGGCCGCACGTACGGATGGTATTGCTCCCTGACCGCTCCTTCGTACACGCCCACCGCCGCGCCTTGCTTGCGGTCGGCGTAGCTCTCCTGCGGACCGCGGCCGTACCATCGCATCTGACCAAACTCGGGGGGCATGGTCAGCGTGCCGCCGAGACGCGGAAGATCCGGAACGTCGAGCGAATCGAAAGCCAAGCGCACGTCGACGAAGATCTCGCCCGACGCGAACACTTGATACCGCGTGCGATGCAGTGCGTTCCCCACCGGCAGGCGGGCCACCACCTCGACGATGACGTCCCGATCGGAGTTTTGGCGCCAAGATACGCGCTCGACCTGCCGCTCCCGCCCCGCTTCTCGCCAAGGCCCCTGACGCTCGGGCATCCCGTTACCGAGATCGTTGTCCGTGGGCGCCCGCCAAAAGTGGGGCACGAGTGGGGTGCGGAGGAGCTCGTGCCCCGCGTAGCGATACCCGATGAGTTCACCGCCGGCGAGGTCGAACCTCGCCGAGAACTGATCCCCCCGCATCCGAAGCTCGTCCGCGTCGCGCTCGACATCCATCCGTGCCGCGCGCGAGGCCGGTGCGCCGGCGCGAGGCGCCTCGATCGGCAAGCGAAATTGTTCCCACGCGACCCGATGTCCCGCCGCCAGACCGGCGCCGGCTCGTGTGGTGCGCACGTCCACTTCGAGAAAGTACTCGCCGCCCGGCACCGGATCGAACGGCGGTAGCGAGATCGAAGCCACCACCGTCTGCCGAGGCGCCCCGCGAATGCGTCGGAGCTGCGCATGGTGCAACACACGCCCGTCCTCGACCAGTCGCCAGTGCACCGCGAACTCGCTGAGGTCCAAGAAACTGTGGCGGTTCTCAAGCTCGATGCGAGCGCCGGACGGCTCGGCTAGCCGGATCTTGACCGGCTGGTAGACCTTGCTCACTTCGGCCAACGCCGGGTAGGGGGCGCGGTCGGCCGACACCAACCCGTTCACACAGAAGTTCCCGTCGCTCGGCGTCCCCGGGGGCCCGAAGTCTCCGCCATAGGCCAAAAACGCTGCCCCTTGAGCGTCGTGGTGACGCAGCGTCTGATCGACCCAGTCCCAGATAAACCCACCCTGGAGCTGCTCGTTGCGGTCGATGACCGCCCAGTAGTCGGAGAGGTTTCCCACGCTGTTTCCCATCGCATGGGCGTATTCACAGAGAATCAACGGTCGACGGCGCGGCTGACTCGCGTAGCTCTCGAGGATATGCACCCGCGCATACATCGGAGCAAAGATATCCGTGTGCTCGCGCAGGTCGGTCATCTCGTACTGAACCGGACGAGAGGGGTCTCGCGCTTTGGTCCACGCGTACGTGGCCCGCATGTTGTCGCCGTCACCGGCCTCATTGCCGAGCGACCAGATGATCACAGACGCATGGTTTTTGTCCCGCTCCACCATACGCCAGGTGCGATCGAGATGGGCGGCTTGCCACGCGGGAGCATGGGCCAGCGTCCGATCTGCAGCGAAACTGGTGCCGTGCGATTCAACATTCGCCTCGTCGACCACATAGACCCCCATCTCGTCGCACAGCTCGTACCAACGCGGCACGTTCGGGTAGTGCGACGTGCGAACGGCGTTGATGTTGTGCTCTTTCATCAACTGAATATCCCGTCGCATCGAGGTTTCAGTCATCACGTGGCCCAAGTCGGGGTCGTGCTCGTGGCGGTTGACCCCGCGCAACGTGATCGGCACGCCATTGAGCTGGAGCAACCCGTCGCGGATCTCCACACGGCGAAACCCGACTTTGACAGGGATGACCTGCTTGATCTCGCCATCGCCGTACAACGAGATGAGCAGCTGGTAGAGCTGCGGATCTTCTGCGCTCCAGGGTTGCACGCGAGCGAGATCCACCGATATCTCGGCTTGCGCCTCCGTCTGGGGCGCGATCGTAGACAGATCGACAACTCGAGGAGGCAATACAACCCTTCCTCCCGGCCCATCGAGCTCCACTTCGACCCGGTCGAGAGCCGTGGACCGAGACGAACGGTTGGCGATCTTGACGTCGACCCGCAGGCGACCGCGACCGGTGCCGGGATCGAAGTCGGCTAGCACGCCGAAGTCACGAATGTGTACGGGTGGAACCGCGACCAAACTGACGTCGCGATCGATTCCACTTAGGCGCCAAGCATCCTGATCTTCGAGGAAACTCCCGTCACTCCAGCGATACACTTCCACCGCGAGTGTGTTGGCCCCGGGCACGAGATACGAACTGATGTCGAACTCCGCCGGCGTCCGGCTTCCTTGACTATAGCCGACGCGCTGCCCGTTGACCCACACGTACATCGCCGAGCGCACGCCACCGAAGTGCAACAAGACCGACTGCCCTCGCCATGCGTCGGGTACCGCGAACGAGCGGCGATACGAACCCACTGGGTTGTACGTCGCGTCGATTCGATGGGTCTCGTGGTCCAACAGACCCGCGTTGACGTAGATCGGCACCCCATGACCGTGCAGCTCCCAGTTGCTGGGCACCGGGATCGACCCCCACTGACTGGCATCGAATTGAGGTTGCTCAAATCCGACGGGTCGATCGGCGGGGCACCGGGTCCACTTGAACTTCCACTCGCCGGCCAGGCTCAAGCGGGCCGTCTCCGCAGACTTCCCGTGCCTCGCTGCGACCTTGGTCCGGTATGAAGCGTAGGATGCGTGCGGCGGTTCCTTGTTGCGACCGAGCACCCCCACGTTGTCCCAGTCGGGAAGCTCGGACCCACGGAGAGTCCCGGCGCACCGCGTCGCGGCCTCCGCCGTCGCGTCGGACGATGCCACCGGCGGCGGCGACGATGCGGTCACGGGACGCAGCGGTGCGTCGGGGCGACACCCCCCGCCAATGGCGGCCGCCAGCCACACGAGCGACGCGCAGCGTTTGATCTTCAACATCCCGCCGAGTCTACCAGCGACCGGACGGGCGACGGCACCCGCCCGCTGGCACGGTTCGCTCGCACTCGTCGATCCGTCAACGCCCGATCCGCGTCGGGCCCGGCCCTGCCGGTTCCAACTACACGTCGAGCTGCTCCACGTCGACGGCGCGTTCCATGATGAACTGATAGCGGGTCGCCGCGTCCTTGCCCATCAGATCCGAGATGGTCCGATCGGTGGTCAGCTCGTCGTCGATCGCCACGCTGATCAGCTGGCGTTGCTTGGGGTCGAGCGTGGTCGCGCGCAGTGTGGCGGGCATCATCTCGCCCAAGCCCTTGAAGCGCTGCACCTCGGGCTTCCCCCGCGTGATCTCCCCCAAGAGTCGCTGCAACTCGGCGTCGTCTGCAACCCAGTGGGTCTCCTTGCCGACATCCACGCGATAAAGTGGTGGCTGCGCGACGAACAGATGCCCGCCACGGATCAGCTCCGGCATGTAGCGATAAAAGAACGTCAGCAACAACGTCGCGATGTGATGCCCATCGGAATCAGCATCCATCAACAAGATGATCTTGTGGTAGCGCAGGCGCGCGATCTCGAAGTCCTTGCCCAGCCCGCAGCCCAGCGCCTTGACGATGTTCCCCAATTCCTCGTTCGCCAAGACCTTGGTCAGACTCGCCTGCTCGGCGTTGAGCACTTTGCCTCGCAGCGGCAAGATCGCCTGGGTTTTGCGGTCGCGACCCATCTTCGCGGATCCACCGGCCGAGTCTCCCTCGACGATGAACAACTCGCATCGGCGCGGGTCTCGGTTGCTGCAATCGGCCAGCTTCCCTGGCAGCCCGATCCGGCCCGCGCCGGCGGTCTTGCGGGAGACCGCGGCGGAGGCCGCCCGCGACGCCACCCGCGCCCGCGCAGCGGCGATGACCCGCGCCACGATCGGATCCGCCGTGCCGCGGTTCGAGTGCAACCACTGTTCGAGAGCGGGGCGCAGCACTCCCTCGACGGCCCCCGTGACCTCGGGATTGTTGAGCCGATTTTTTGTCTGGCTTTGAAACTGCGGCTCGAGAACGTAGACACTGTGCAGCGCCACCATCCCCTCGCGGATATCCTCCAACGTAATACTCAGTCCCTTGGGCTCGAGTTTGTGCGCCTGCATGTAGGCTCGTAGCGCCTTGCCCAGCGCATTGCGTAAGCCCTGCTCGTGCGTGCCTCCGTCTGGGGTCGGCACGCCGTTGACGTAGGAGTAGATCGCGTCCTCGCTTGACTCTGTCCACGCAAATGCCACCTCCAACTTGGGGTCGGCGTCTCGTTCCAGATAAAAGTGCCCCGCGTGAACCGCCGGCTTGCCCCGTAACTCGACGAGCTTGCCCAAGTACTCCGAGATCCCTTCGGCATGAAAGAATGTCTCCGTCTTGGCCGTACTCGCATCTGTGAAGCGGATCTTGAGGCCTTTGTGCAGATAGCTCTTCGCCTCGAGCCGCTCGCGCAGGACCGATGGGTCGAGCTTGAGTTTGCCGAACATCTCCGGATCCGGGCGAAGGTAGATCTCGGTACCGGACCCCTTGGCCTTCCCCGTCTTGCGCAGCTTGTCGACCAGTAAGCCGCGTTCGAAGCTGCACGTGTACTGCTGACCCCCCCGACGCACCCGGACCTCCAATGACTCCGCCAACGCGTTGGCCACCGCGGCTCCGACCCCGTGCAGCCCGCCCGAGTGCTTGTAGCTTTCCCCGTCGAACTTACCGCCGGCGCCGAGCTTGGTAAACACGGCCACGACGGCCGGGATCTTCAGTTTGGGATGCTTGTCGACCGGGATCCCTCGCCCATCGTCGGTGATTCGCACCCCCTTGCGATCGGCGTCGAGCTCGACATCGATGGTCGACGCGTGACCATTGATCACCTCGTCCACCGAGTTGTCCAAGATCTCCCATACCAGGTGGTGAAGGCCTTCTCGACTGAGCCCGCCGATGTACATACCCGGCCGCTTGCGCACGTGCTCGATGCCCTCGAGCACCTGAATCGATTCCGCGCCGTAGCCCCCGCGATTCTTCTTACTGGCCATGCTCGTCTACCTACTTGCCTTTGCCTTTGGGTTTGCTACGCGTCGATAGGCCGTCGGAGCCCATCGCCGCGAAATCGACGGGCTGTGGCAGGGGCATCTCGACTGCTTTGACGGTCCCTCGAGCGAACACCGGCCTTCCTTTGCCACCGCGCCCGGTCCGCTTGCGGTCGCTCGCACGCAATTTGATCTTGCCACCGGTCGTGCGCGCTAGCTCCACGTCGCGTTGCGCCGGCCAGGCGGACACCACCTCGTCGCTCGGCTCGGCTTTGATCAATGTCACGCCCTTGCCGGGTCCGGTGAGCATATTGATCTCTTGCGAGTTGCAGCACAGCAGTTTGCCCGAGCGCGTGACCACGCACACGTCGTCTTCGGCGTAGACCTGAAATACGGCCACAAACTCGTCACCCTCGCGCAGCTTGCCAAATAATCGCCCCCGACTGGTGCTCGGCTCGCGATGCGGCCACAACGCGAATCGTAGGCTCAACCCTCGCTTGGTCACCGCGAGAAAGTGCGGATAGGGCTCTTCGTACTCCTCGCCGAGCTCCGGCTTGTCGTACGCGAACTCCTCCATGATCCGCGAATCGGTGGTCGCCGCGGCGACGATTCGTTCGCCGTCCTTCATCTTGAACAGCTTTTGCACCGGCGTCCCGTGCCCGGTGGACTGCGGGATGTCGTTGATACGACACGCATAGGCGGCCCCGCGACTCGAGAACAAGACAATGCACTCTCGCGTGCTCCCGCCGATCACGTCGAGCACGGCGTCGCCCTCACGCATGCGGGTCGTCTCGAGTTTGATGTTGCGTTGGCGCTTGATCCACCCATCGCGGGTGATCAGCACGTGGGCGTCCTCGTCAACGATGAAACTCTCGGCCGTGAACTCCTCGACACCATCGTCCTCACTGACCTGAGTGCGGCGCTTATCACCGTACTTGCCGGCGAGCTCCTCCAACTCGTCTTTGACCACGCGCCAGAGCCTGGCTGGACTGCGCAGGATCGCTCGGATCTGCTTCGCTCGCTTCCGTTTCTCGGCCAGCTCGAGGCGGATCTTCTCGATCTCCAGCTTGGCGAGGCGATACAGCCGCGTCTCGAGCACGGCATCGGCTTGCAGCTCGTCGAGTTCGAAGGCCTTCATCAGCTTCGTCGCGGCGTCGGCTTTGCCGTCGGAACGACGAATGATTCGAATCGCGCGGTCGAGGTCGTCGAAAATCCTCTCGAACCCCTCAAGAATGTGGATCCGCTCCTCGAGTCTCCGCAGCTCGTACTCGAAGCGGCGCGTCACCGTGGCGAAGCGGAAATCGAGAAAGTGCCGCAAAATTCGATCGAGCGGCAGCCGGGCCGGAACGCTGACCTCGGGATTCGAGGTCGGCGTCAAACAGGTCATGTCGACTTTGATGTTGACCTGCATGCGCGTGTGTTTGCACAGGTAGGCCATGATCAGCTCGGGGTCGACGCCGCCTTTGGCCGCGAGCTCTAGCTCGACGCGCACGTCGGTTGTACTCAGATCTTGGATACCGATGACCCCTGGCAGCTTCTTGGCGACGATAAGCGCCCCGATCTCCTCGACGAGCGCCGCCTTCTCCACGCCGTAGGGCACCGAGGTCATGACCACCGTCGAGCCGTCGCGCCCGCCCTCGTCCAGCTTCCATTCGCCGCGCAACTTGAAGCTACCCCGTCCGCTCTCGTAGGCGGCGACGATCTCGTCTCGCGTGGCGACCAAACGGCCCCCCGTGGGAAAGTCCGGCCCCTTGATCGAGCGCAACAGCTTGCGCACCGACACCTCGGGGTTGTCGATCATCACCACGCAAGCTTTGATCACCTCGCCGAGATTGTGCGGTGGGATGCTGGTCGCCATCCCCACGGCGATGCCCGATCCGCCGTTGACGAGCAGCTGGGGAAACCGGGCCGGCAACACCGTGGGCTCGAATCCCGTGCCGTCGTAGTTCGCTCGCAGATCGACCGTCTTGCTGCGCAGCTCGACGAGCAGCTCCGACGCGAGCTCGGTCAGACGCGCCTCGGTGTACCGGTACGCTGCCGGCGAATCCCCGTCGATCGAACCGAAGTTTCCCTGGCCGTCGACCAACGGCATGCGCATGGCAAAGTCTTGGGCCAAACGCACCATCGCGTCGTACACGGCCGTGTCGCCGTGCGGGTGATAGCGGCCGATCACATCGCCCACGACCTTGGCGCTTTTGCGGTGACGCGCGTCGTGCGTCAGGTGCAGGTCCTCGAACATCGTGTAGAGGATCCGGCGGTGCACCGGCTTGAGACCGTCGCGCACATCGGGGATCGCACGCGAGGTGATGACACTCAGCGCGTAGGTCAGGTACTTGCGTCGCGCCTGCTCCGCCAGATCGGCGCGGATCAGGCCCTCACCACCGGACCCGCCACCGCCGCCGGAGCCGTCGTCGCCGCGACCTCCTCGGCGCGCGCGAGAGGGTGCAGTCGAACTCGTCTCGAAACTGGCTGAAAAGCTCATGGATGGGGCCGCGCCGAAAGCCGTCCGCACGAAGCGCGCTTCAGCGCCGCCGCCAGGTTAGCGACTCGAGACCACCCGTCAAAGTTTCAGGGGTGCGCGGAGTCGACCGGCCGACCGCCACACGACAAAACGGCGCCCCCGAACGAGTCGAGAGGCGCCGTGCGGCGCGGTCCAGGGCGGGCGGGGTCGAGGTACCGCACGCGCCCTAGGCGGCCCGACTAGGCCGGCATGTCGTAGGTGCAGATGCCGAATTCCGGGTAGTCCGGCAGTGCCTTGCAGGTGCCGTGACCTCCGCACTCATCGATGACGGCCAACGGATCGCACGAGAGAGCACAACGGCTCGGCTCGACCATGGTTCCGGTGTCGCTGCCACCCGAGTCGCTGCCACCCGTGTCGCTGCCACCCGTGTCGCTGCCACCC
>QKPP01000037.1 GCA_006508105.1 Myxococcales bacterium FL481
AGATCTCGAGGTCCGCGCCGAAGGTGTGGCGCCAGGGCGACGTCGCCAGCCAGGTCCATCAAACGCCGCGCCAACGTGCACCCCTCGCGCGAGCTTCGCCCGGGATCACTCTCGGCGGCCTGTGTTGACCGGGTCATCGAGGGTAGAGGCAAGTGGCTACAGCTCGACACGAACCCCTCGCAAAACATGCGGATTCGTCGGGACCGCGCTGCCTTGACCGCACCGAGAGCGGCTGCACGCTGGCGAGCGTGCATTACGACATCGTGCTCTTCGGAGCGACCGCTTTCGTGGGAAGGCTCATTGCCGAGTACATCGCGCGGCATCCCGAAGGCCGCAAACTGTCGTGGGCGATCGCCGGCCGTACTCCGGAGAAGCTCCGCGCGCTCCGAGCATCCTTGGTCGATGCGGACCCCGAGATCATCGTGGCCGATACGTCGGATCCCGCGTCCGTCGACGCGATGGTCTCGCAAGCTCGAGTTATTGTGACCGCGGCCGGGCCGTATGCGGAGTACGGGGGGGACGTGGTCGTCGAAGCCTGCGTCAGGCGAGGCTGCCACTACGCGGACCTGTCCGGCGAGTATTGGTTTCAGCGGGAGATGATCGATCGATTTCACGACGAGGCGGCGCGGGCGGGGGTGAAGATCGTGGTCGCCGCGGGCATCGACAGCGTTCCCTCGGACTTGGGTACCCAGTTCGCCATCGAACAACTCGACAAGCGCGGCCAAAGGGCAGCACAGGTCAAGGCCCTCTTCCGGGACTACGCCGGCTCATTCAGTGCAGGTACCAACAAAACCCTCGAGACGCTCGCCAAGCTGCCGGAGTCGGGAGACTACGACGCGACGTTTTGCCGTGATCCCTACGTGCTCGCACCCAATGCAGATAGGAAGCTCGAGAACGAGACCATCACGGGCTGGGACCGGCCGACCTTTGATCCCGACTTCAAAGCGTTCGGTACCCCGTTTTTCATGGCGCCGATCAACGCTCGCATCGTGCGACGCTCACTGGCTTTGGGCGGACACCTGCCGTGCTCCTACGCCGAGGGGCTCTCCCTGGGCGCCGGCCTGCGGGCCGGCTGGCTGTGGATCAGCCGCGGCTTCGGGTACTTCGTAGGTGATCCGATTCCGCTGTCGCCCAAGTCCGGCCAGGGCCCACCACGATGGCTCCGCGAGGCCGGCAAGTTTCGCGTGACGCTAAAGGCCACGTCCGCGAACGGCAAGCATACGGCCGTGGTCGAGGTGCGAGGTCGCGGCGACCCCGGCTATCTCGCGACGTCGAAGATCGTGGGCGAGGTCGGACTCTGCCTCGCTGTGGACCAGGAAGAACTACCCCAACGCGGAGGTGTGCTCACGCCCGCGCTGGCCATGGGTCCGGTGCTGCGCGACCGCCTCTGCGCGGCGGAGGGCAACCGGTTCATGCAGTTCACCGGGCTGACCGAGACGTAGCGCTGCACGCTCAATTGGGGCGATGATGGGCAGTGAAGACCAGATGGCGGCGTTCTTCGGCATGCGCGCCGAAGCCTACGGCGGGAATCCACAGGTTTGTCAGACCATCATCGGCGTCAAGGAGCTGGTCATGTCGGATCTCCTTATCGAAATCAAAGTCGTCGCACACCTGTGACTCAAGGTGCCGGCCGCGGCTGGCTGCGCTTCCACGGGGCGTCGATGGCGAGGGCGACGAGCGCAGCGATGCACACCCCAAGGTTGGCGCGCCACGGTGGCGCGCCGGGGGTCTGTTGGGACACGCTCAGGGTGGCGAAGAACGTTGGCACGTACACCAATAGCGATGCCACCGGCGCAGCCCATCGGGCCCACCGCTCCCCGGCGCGCAGAGGAAATGCGACGAGGATGACGAGCAGGGCTCCTAGGGCGAGCCAGCCGCCACCGGCGACCTCCATAAGCGCCTTGATCAGGACCCGTGTCGCCCCGTCGAGCTGTTCCCACTCCTTCCCCAGCGCGACGGCGTGGTACGGCATGAAGGTCGGTCGAAAGACATAGATCGCGCCGAGTACCAGGCTCGGTATGGCGATGCCGATGTAAAGCCACGCGGCTAGCCGAGAGCGAAACGGCCGAGCGGGTGGCGAAGGCATCAGCCGTTCGGCCTCAGCAGGAACTTGCCGCCGGTCATCTCGCGGACATACGCTTCGACCGCACTCGGTCCCTCGGCCAGCGGGACGTTCGCCCGAATGTCGCTTTTGAGGTCGCTGGGCAGCAGCCGCTGAGCGCGGCGCCACATCAGCATGAGCTGCAGCAGGTTCTTCGACTGCATGAACGGCCCGAGCCAGAACCCGTCCACCGACTTGCCCTCGAAGATCAGCTGGTCGGGCGCGATCTGAGGGGCCTCGAAGGAAAGCGCGCTGTAGACCGTGACCTTTCCTCCCGACGGCAAAGCCCGCAGCAGCCGCGTTGTCATCGGCCCGGCTACGGCGTCGAACGCCAAGTGAGCGTCGTGCTCATGGCAAGCGTCGCGGAGGGCTTCGTCAAAGTCGGGGTCAGTACTGTCGAGGACGATGGAGGCGTCTTGCTTCCGAAGAAGCTCTTCTTCCGCGCCACTGCGCACGACGTTGATCACTTCCACCCCTTCCCGGGGCGCGCGGCGGTTGATCATGCGCCCGAGAGAGCTGGCGGCAGCGGTGAGCACGATGGCGTCGTGGTCGCCCTTCTTCGCGATTTCGATGAACGCGCTCGCCGTCAACGGGTTGATCACCGAGGTCGCTCCTTGTTCGAGGCTCACCGAATCGTGCAAGGGAAGCACGCCTCCCTTGACCGATGCGACCATGTACTGCGCCCAGGCGCCGTCACGCTTGCCATCCCACAGGCATGCGACACGACTACCTTCGAAGTACCGGCCCATCGGGCCGGGGCCCACGGCAACGACGGTGCCCGAACCCTCCCCACCTGGAACGAAGGGCGGGTTGGGCTTGAACCCGTAGCGGCCGTGCAAGGCGGCCAAGTCCGAGGGGTTAATGGGCGACGCGGCTACCTTGACGAGCACCTCGTCCTTGCCCGGCTTCGGGACGGGGCGCCGCTGCACACGAAGCGACCCCGGGCCCTCGTATGCGGTGAGGACGACCGCGTCCATGTCGTTGGGGATCGGTTCGCCCGACATCAACCGAGCCTTTTGAACGCGCGCGGATCGATGGCTCCTGCGCAAAGCAGGCCGCCCCACAGCGAACCCGCGATGCCGGGGACCATCGCGTCCTGTCCCGAAAGAAAGAGCCCCGGCACGGGCGTCCGAGGACTGAGGGCATCCGAGAGAATGCGGCGGGGGGTCGTCTCGAGCCCATAGAACGCCCCTTTGCTGTGGGCGGTGAAGGCCGCGGTCGCCAGAGGAGTCCCGAGCTCGTGGTAGACGATGAGCTCCGCGAGGGCGGGAAACCTCTGCTTGTAGAAGTCCAGCATCTTGGTCTCGACGTTCTTCTTCAGAGCCGCCCATGCTTCGGGGCGCTCTTTGGCGCCACCGTCGGCGAACTCCGCCACTGTCGACCAATCGGCCAAGACCATGAACTGACCGGTGTGACGGTTCGAAGGTCCGGGATCGTGGGACCTGTCCTTGAGCGAGGGGAACGACGCATAACAGCCGGGGATCGGCGCATCGAGGTCGGTCCACAGAAAATCGCCGGGGTCCCAACTCTCATGGAACCAGTGGCCGGAACGCGTGCCGCCGTGCTTGGAGATATCCCCTTTGAACCCGAGGTAGACCTCGAAATGGCAGATGGAGGGGTTGAGGCCGGCGATTTCCTTGGCCCATGGCTGCTCGCGAACCTCGGGCGGCAGCAGCCGCTTGACGGTCTCGCCCGCTCCGATCGCCGAAACGATGACGGGCGCGCGGTACTCCTCTCCTGACTCGGTGCGGACGCCGACGGCAGCTCCGTCCTCGATCAGAATCTCATCGACCGGGTTCGCGGCGAGGGCTCTACCGCCGGCGGACTCAATGACGGGCACGAGGCCTCGGGCGATCGCCGAGGCGCCACCTTCCGGATAGCTTGCCCCGTCGAGGTAGTGGCTCATGACTGCGGCGTGAACGCCGAAACTCGCCTTGTCGGGCACGCCTCCGTACGTGCCCCACTGGGCCGACAGAACTGAAGCGAGTTTGGGGCTGCTGACGCAGTCGGCGATGACCTCGCTGGTCGTACGGCCACAAAATCGCTGGATCTTCCGTCGGTTCCACCAGCCCAGCGCGGAACTGAAGGGCTCGGGCATCGAGCGCTCGGTCGACCGGGCTCGCAGCGCTTCGTCTCCGGACTCCAGGGCTTCGAAGTACGCATCAACTTCGGGGCTGTTGTCGGGGAACCGGTCCTTGAGCTCCATCTTGAACGCTTCCGCTGGACGCCCTACGGCGATCTCGAACCCATCGGGGAAATGCAGCGTGTCGTAGACCGTACCGACCGAGCGGAACTCGATGGCGCCTCCGCTGAGCCATTCGAGGGCGACTCCGGCCGACTGATCCGGCCGGAACGTGCCGCAATAGTGCAGGCCGACATCCCAGCTGAAACCCTCCCGCGAGAACGTATGGGTCAGGCCACCGATGTTTTGGGCCTGCTCGAGAAGCAAGACCTTGCGGTCCATGCGCGAGAGCGCGGTCGCGGTGGCCATGCCACCCATGCCCGACCCAATGACGATGACATCGTAGGTTGTGTCCTTGCTCATTCGATCTCCGTTCGCTTCGTGGGCATGCCGCCAGTGCGGCATGCCGTGCCCGATGCCCATGGGGCCCTGACACCACGCGTCGAGCGTGGTCTCGCGTGCTCCGTACAGTTCGTTGCATTCGGCGGGGTCGCCCGACGAACGCGACCATAGCCGAGGAGAGCGGTCGCTACTCGCGAACAAGTTGCGTCGGCCGGGGGAAAACCGGGAGACAGCCCGCTTTCAAACGGATCGCCGCTCTAGCCGCGGCCCATCGAACCTCGGCGTCGCGCCCAGGGGGCGAGGGGTCCGCTACGGCCGGGCTTTGTCCGCGCCATTGAGATGCACGACGGCGCGGTCTCCTTCGATGCGAAAGCCCTCGACGGGGGCGTCGTTCGCATCGCGGAGCCGAGCCAGCATCTTGCGGGCGCTTTTGCCTTTGAGCAGCTTGGGCTGAAAGTTGATTTTGTCGTCGAGGTTTTTGGTGTACGCGGGTACAGCTCGACGCGCTCGAAGGCGTTGCCGTGGATGATCGCGCGGACGATGAGGCCTTGTTTGGCTCGGCGATTGCCGCTGCCGAAGGCGTAGTTGCCTACGCCGTACACGACCGGCGAAGACGCGCAGCATGGCACGCCGTCTCGACAATGATCGCAGACCACCGGCGCGCAGCCTTTGTCCGGTCTCAACGGAGGGCAACTCGAGACGTCACCGAACGCCTGCGACCAGACTCTTCCAAAAAACGACCTTGTCGTCATCCGGCCCGTAGAACTGACGAACGACAGCCTCCTTCGTGTAGCCGAGGCCCGCGTAGAAGGCACGGGTGCCTTCGTACTGGCGCGTGGAGGACGTCTCGACAATCAACACTCGAGCGTCGGACTCCCCTCTCTCTCGAAGGGCATTCTCCACGTGCTCCATCAACATCTTGCCGAGGCCTTGACCCTGCGAGTTCGGCTCGACAACGATGAAGTACAAGTTCCACAAGCGGTCCGAGTAGGGCTCGGGCGCGTAGTTCACGGCCCCAACCACCGCCCCTTCGCGTTCCATGACCAGCCAGCATGCGTCCTCAATGGCTCCTCGCGCGGCAGCATTGAACTGCTCCGACAGGAAGCCGACTTGCTCTTTCGGAAACATTTTCGCGGCTACTGCGAGCGCTTCAATCGCGGCGAGGTCGCTCGCGCTCGCTGCACGAATCCGGAGGTTGGTGTTGTGCCGCATGTCTTCGTTCCTCAGTTTGCCCTAAAACGCGGATGAATCCCTCGACGCGCGACGCCTAGCGTCGGCTCCCGTCACGCCCGGCGCGATTGTATTCTCGTCGTGCCCCACCCGTTCCGCGAGGAGTATGCATGATCGTGGAGCCTAGCACCCCTTGAGGAGCGCCACGCGGTTGCTCCGCGACCTCAGATAACTACACTGACAAGTGTAGTGCGTGCGCAGTACCGGTGAGAACGCGCCGGGCGCGGGGTTCATCCCAAGTACGGTTTGGCCCCGCGTACAGCCGGGCTTGGTCGACGCTCCGGCTCGTCGGTCAACGCGTCTTGGTTGTACCAGCGAGGGTCGCGACACGTTCCCTCAGCGCCGTGTTTGCGTTTGCGTAGGCCGTCTCGAACCAGCTCGGATCCCAAAACCACACGCCGATTCCACGATAGTCCTCGTGCTGCGTGACTTTGGTGCCTCCGTCGACTGCTTCGAGTCGCCAGTGGTGGTCGAAGGTCAAGACGCCTCGGATCCCGCCGAACTGATTGAGTTCCCGCTCGGGGTCGAGCTTGACAACGGTGGCGACGACTTCCGTCGTCTTTCCCGTCTGGTCCTTCATCTGATAGGTGAGCTTTGCACCTTCGCGGTGCTCACCTACCACCTGGACGAAGACTGGGTTCCACTCGGGGTAGTTCGCGGTGTCGGTCAGGACCGACCAGATCATGTCGGGCGTGGCGGGGATGACCAACTCTGCGTGGACCGACTTGTGACCGAAAAGGCTCAGCGCCACCGTACTTCCTCCAAGAAACAGGCCGACGATCGCTACGATTTTGAGGGAACGTTTCATTTCATATGTGCTTTCCGAAGAAGTCTACGATCATCTCGGGGGATTCTCCCAGATAGTGGTAGGCCGCAGCTCGGTCTCTGGAGAGGTCGAGCCATCGAAGGTCCTTATCGACTTGGAGTTCGTCGTAGTAGTGCTGAACTGCTTCCACATTCGCCCAAGGGTCGTTCTTGTTTTGTACCACCAGCGTGGGGACGGGGATGTGTTTCACGTGAGGCATGAACGACGCCTTATCCAAGTCGATACCGGTGCGTTCCAGGTTGACCTTGCTTGCACCTCGACTGAGAAATCCGGGGATCCCCAGGCCATGGACGAAGTCGGGGTAGAGGAGCGGCTGTACAGCGATCAGCGCTTTGATGTTCGGGTTTCTTCGGAGAGCCTCATCGTTGCCGTAAGCATAGGTGGTGGCCGCTGCGCCCATGCAGATGCTGAGCAGGCCGACCGGCGAGTTTCGGTAGCTCTCGTGACGCGTCAAGAAGTCGATCGCGGCGAGAACATCTTTGTGCTCCTCGGGGCCCCACGAAACCCACGGGCAGGTTCCGCCGCCGCTCTCCCCGTGGTTCCTGAAGTCGTACATCAGGACGGAGTATCCGGCTTCGACGAGAGCCTTCACGTGGCGGAGGAAGGGGATGTCGGTCTTCCACAGCTTGATCATGCCCTTGCCTTCTGGCGTGAAGCCGGTGCGGCTGCTTTGAACGCCGAAGTGTGATTGAACAATGATCCCGCGATTTCCACCTTTGACGATCCAGCCCGACAGTTCAACCCCATCGGATGCTTGAAAACGAACATCTTCGTATTCGAGCCCGTAGTCTTTGGGGGTTCCGAAGACCGGCGAGCTACCGGGTTTGATCATCATGTCTGAGATGCGTTCTGCGAACATTTTCTTGGCCTCTTTTGTCAGGTTGGGGGGAGGGGGTCGGAACCCAGACGGCGTGCTCAATGCTCCCGAGCTTCTCGAGCTGCTCGGCCAGCATCAATCCAAGGTGAGTTCTCTGTGGGGGGTCTCGGTTGGGCCACACGAGGATGACGGCGAGGTCCCCGTCGTACAGCGCGTGCTGGAAGTACATAACTTCGGCACCAAGGGCGTGGAGCCCGTCTTGCGCGAGCGATCGATGAAGGTCTTGGGCGGCTGCGGCCAACGTCGCAGGGGAAGAACGAACGCGAATGAACTCGATCCACTTCGGGCCTTCCTTCTGAGGAATGCTTGCCATCGGCGGTGCTACTCGTGGGCGTCGTACCACTCGATCATCGATTCAGGATGCTCAGCGAAGTAGGTGTAGCCGTGGTGGCGTATCGGTGTTCCTTCGATCCAAAAGAGTTGCTTATCGGTGGATTCGATCCCGTCGTAGATGGCTTGGATGTCCGCCGACTTCGTGATCACATCGTCTTTGACCTGGACCACGAGCGTCGGGACGCGCACATCCTTGGCGTACGCCCTCATGTCGTACTCGGCGACTCTGAACCCGGTCATGTGGTGAAAAACGGGCTCGAACAGCTCGACCCCGTTCTCGATGCCCATCGCTCGACAGGAGAGTTCGATGAGCGATCCGCCGACGACGGGTTGAATCGCAATGAACGACCGAACGTGCTCGAAGTCCTCGGGGCACTTCCGCATCGCAACCAGAGTTGAGTTGCAGCCGATGCAAAGGCTCTGCAAGGATACCTTCATGTCCTTGGTGTCCGGACGTGACTTGGCGAAGCGGATGGAGCCGATCACATCGCGCCACTCGGTAAGGCCAACCCCTGAGATGCCGCCGTTTCCGGCGGAACTCAGGCCGTGGTTTCGTAGATCGTAGGCGAGGACGTTGTAGCCGGCGTCATGGAGGGCTTTGTACTTGGGAAGGTAGTCGACCTCGACGCCGTTGCTCGCGGGGAAACCGTCGAGGTGCCCGGGGTAGCCCTGCCGGTTGGACGGGCCGAAGTGGTTGCAGATGACGAGCCGATCGGAGTCGGCCGGGATGAACCATCCTTCCAAGGGGAGGCCATCGAGGGCCGGAAAGAAGATGTCCTCGTAGGCGAGACCGACGTCATCGGGACGTTTCAGGATGGGCGTGCGTTGGGGGTAGGCGAGGCCGTGGGCGAGGGCTTGGATGAACTGTGCGGTTTGCTCGGTGTCCATGTCGGGTCTCCTGGCGGGTGGGGTGTTTCCCGTTCGCGTACCCCCTAGAGCAGATGGCGTTCCAGAACGCAAAGTGTTGAAATCATAGGTTTTTATGAGGGGAGCGAAGGGTGAAAACGCCGTATTTTGCGTTCTTTCACGCGGTATACTGCGTCGACGTAGTATATTGTGTCGGCCGTGAGGGTGTCCGACATCGAGTTCTTCCGAGAAACGACGCTCCGTATTTGCGGCACGCTCGACATCGAAGAGGCTCTCTCTAGTGCGTTTGCCTACGTTCGTCGCTACATCCCGATCGAAACGATGGGTCTGGGGTTCAACGACTTCGCCACAATGCAGATCAAGGTGGTAGCGAAGGTCGCCGTGCCCGGGGCCCGGTACGTGTGGACCGACGGTGTACCGGCGATCGAGATGACTCCCGGCCTCGTCGAACACTCCCGGTCATTGCCCCCGAGCCAGCCCGCCACAATCTCAAACGGTCCCGAGGAGAACGTTCCGGCTCTGCTCAACGCCTTTCCTGGACTGCACACGGACTCGGCGATGTTCATCAACTTGGACTCGCAAGGCCAAAACGTCGGTGCGCTGTTGGTCTCGGCCCGCGGGCTCGGCCGTTTCACCGCGGAGCACGGTCGACTTCTCGACTCCGTCCGTGATCCTTTCTCGATCGCGATGATGAACGCGCGTCGATACCAGGAAATCTCCGCCCTCAAAGACCGTCTGGCCGAGGAGAATGAAGACCTCACCGCTGACATCAAGCGGAAGGTGGGGGTCGAGGTCGTGGGGGCGGAGTTCGGGCTTCGGGGCGTGATGGAGCAGGTGCGTCAGGTATCGGCGTCCAATAGTCCCACGTTGTTGCTGGGGGAGACGGGTACGGGCAAAGAAGTCATCGCTAACGCCATTCACACTGCGTCCAATCGCGGCAACGGGCCGATGATCTCCATGCAGTGCGGAGCTATCCCCGAGGCGCTTTTGGACAGCGAGTTGTTCGGCCACGAGAAGGGCGCGTTCACGGGGGCTTTTGCGCGTAAGCGTGGGCGATTCGAGCGGGCACACGGCGGAACGCTTTTCTTGGACGAGATCGGTGAACTCAGCCCCGAGGCACAAGTGAAGCTACTACGGGTGCTTCAGGAGCGAAGACTCGAGCGGGTCGGGGGTGTGGAGTCCGTTGAAGTAGATGTGCGGGTCATCGCGGCGACCCACCGCGATCTGGAGGGCATGGTTCGTAACGGGACCTTCCGCGAGGACCTCTGGTACCGGCTGAACGTCTTCCCGATCCGTATCCCGCCGCTGCGCCTTCGTCGGGAAGACATTCCATCCCTCGTTCGATCCTTTGTCGAGCGTAAGGCCCGGGAGATGAACCTCGCTGTCGTGCCGCACGTGACGGGCGCAGACGTAGAGCGACTCAAGCGTTACGACTGGCCGGGCAACGTTCGAGAGCTGCAAAACATCGTCGAGCGAGCGCTCATCGTGTCCAGCGGCGATACACTCGTATTCCCGGAGCTTGCGGCCACAACGGCGACCTCCGGCAAGGTCGAACAACCGCACCGCGACGGGCTGAAGACCTTGGATGAGGCGGTTGAAGCCCATCTTCGTGCGGTCCTCAAGAAGGTACGCTGGCAGGTTGCGGGCGCCGGTGGAGCAGCAGAGGTCTTGGGGATGAACCCCAGCACGCTCCGGTTTCGCATGAAGAAGCTGGGTATCGAGCGGCCTGGCGCGGAGTAGCGTAGCCCCCTGGTGTCGGTGGAAACCAGGGGTTCGTCTCAGGTGTTTATCGGGCTCGCCCCGTGAGGGCTGTTGATATGCGTACCAACCAGTTGGTACGTATCAGCCATGCCCAAGGCGCAGGTAGCGAAGG